>JAZSNR010000020.1:0-26614 GCA_045536495.1 Acutalibacteraceae bacterium | reverse complement strand
GATATGAGCATTGAAGAAACCTTTATTGCCGCTAAAGGCGGTAACGGCGGTTGGGGTAACCCCCATTTCGCTACTCCTACAAGGCAGGTTCCCCGTTTTGCTAAGGATGGTGCACCAGGTGAAGAATGGGATGTAACCCTTGAATTAAAGCTTCTTGCTGATGTTGGTTTGATTGGATTTCCCAATGTTGGTAAATCCACTCTCATTTCAGTTGTAAGTGAGGCAAAGCCCATTGTTGCAAACTACCATTTCACTACTCTCACTCCCGTTCCCGGTGTTGTAAGAATGGGCCCTGAAAGCAGTTTCGTTATGGCAGACATTCCCGGAATCATTGAGGGCGCAAGTGACGGTGTTGGTTTGGGTCACGAATTTCTGCGCCATATTGAACGTTGCAGACTTCTTGTTCACGTTGTTGACGTTGCAGGTAGCGAAGGCAGAGACCCAATTGAAGACTTTGAAGCAATTAACGCTGAGCTTTCTAAATACAATGAAGAGTTAACAAACTATCCTCAGATTGTTGCAGGTAACAAAATCGACCTTGCAACAGACGAGCAAAGAGAAACCTTCAAAAAATATATATGCGGTAAGGGTCTCGATTATTTCGAAATTATTGCCCCCATTGCAGAGGGTACACAGGAGCTTATAAATAAAGTTGCAGCAGAGCTTCAGAAGCTCCCCCCTGTTAAAATTTATGAAAAACAAGAAATCACACCTAAAGACATTCTCAAAACCTCAAAAAGAGATTTTAAGATTCGTGTTGAGGGTGATGATGTATTTATTGTTGAAGCTCCCTGGCTTGCAAAAATCCTTATGAAAACCGATTTAAATGACTACTCCTCACTCCAATATTTCCAGAATGTTTTGCAGACAAGTGGAATTATTCAAGGACTTATTGACCACGGTATTACCGAGGGTGACACAGTAAGTATTTACGATTTGGAGTTTGACTATGTTCCCTAATGATATTTTAAATGGTATTTGCTCACCTTTAGAAGAACCTAAAGCGAGAATGTACAGTCCTCTGACTTTAGCTTTTTTAGGCGATGCAGTATACAGCTTACTTGTAAGAAATATGCTTTCTATGCAGGAAAATAAGCCTGCAGGAAAGCTACATAAAGAGTCCGTGAAATATGTTAATGCGGCATTTCAAGCACAAATGGTAAAAGAGCTTCTTCCCTCTCTTACTGAAAACGAAACAGCAGTTTTTAAAAGAGGCAGAAATGCTCACAGCGGTCATTCTCCCAAAAACCAAGAGGCAGGAAACTATCGCTATGCAACAGGACTTGAAACTCTTTACGGCTATCTTTATTTATGCGGTGAATCACAACGTATAAAAGAGATATTCGAAATCAGCACATACAAATTTTTCTTAGAAGAAACTAACCGAAAGGAAACAGAAGTATGTCCCTTGTAAAGAAAGAACATATAAGAAACTTCTCTATAATCGCACACATCGACCACGGTAAATCAACCCTTGCAGACCGTCTTCTTGAGCTTACGGACACAGTTGCAAAGCGCGATATGTCCGCACAGATTCTTGACGATATGGATTTGGAGAAAGAAAGAGGAATTACAATTAAAGCACATGCAGTAAGGCTTGACTATACCGCTAAAGACGGCAACACTTATCAATTAAACCTTATTGACACTCCCGGTCACGTTGACTTTAACTATGAGGTTTCCCGTTCTCTTGCGGCTTGCGAGGGTGCAATACTTATAATTGACGCTTCTCAGGGTATCGAGGCGCAGACACTTGGTAACACTTACCTTGCACTTGATCATAACCTTGAGCTCGTTCCCGTTATTAATAAAATCGACTTACCTTCCGCAGACCCTGACAGAGTTGCGGCGGATGTTGAAGATATTATCGGTCTTCCCTGCGATACCGCTCCGAGAGTTTCCGCAAAGACAGGCGAAAATGTTGAGCAGGTACTTGAACAGATTGTTGAACTTATTCCCGCCCCCGAGGGTGATGACGATGCACCTTTAAGAGCATTAATTTTTGACTCTGTTTATGATAACTATAAAGGTGTTATTGTTTATGTTCGTGTTGTTGACGGAACTATTAAAGTCGGTGACACAATGAAAATGATGGCAACAGGCGCAGAGTTCAATGTTGTTGAAGTCGGCACTATGAAAGCAACCTCTCTTGAACCTTGCGGTAAACTTTCTTCCGGCGAGGTTGGTTATATTACAGGCTCTATCAAAACAGTAAGAGATGCGGTTGTTGGTGACACAGTAACCCTTTCAAACAACCCTGCAAAAGAGGCTCTTCCAGGTTACCGTAAGGCAACACCTATGGTTTATTGCGGTATTTACCCTGCTGACGGTGCGGACTACGAAAACCTCCACGAAGCTCTTGAAAAACTTCAGTTGAATGATGCTTCACTTTCATACGAACCCGAAACCTCGGGTGCTTTAGGATTTGGTTTCCGTTGCGGTTTCCTTGGTCTTTTGCACCTTGAAATCATCCAAGAGAGACTTGAAAGAGAATATGATTTAGACCTTGTTACAACTGTTCCAAGCGTTGTTTACAAAATCCATCTCACGAATGGTGAGGTAGTTGAAATCGACAACCCCACCCACTACCCTGACCCTGCAGTTATTGACTACTGCGAAGAGCCTGTTGCAGATGCTCATATTTTTGCTCCAAGTGAATATGTTGGTTCTGTTATGGAGCTTTGTCAGGAAAGACGCGGTACATTTAAAAATATGGACTATATTTCAGGTGACCGTGTTGAAATCAAATATGATTTACCCCTTAACGAAATCATTTACGATTTCTTTGATGCACTTAAATCAAGAACCCGCGGTTATGCTTCTCTTGACTATGAAATTTCCGACTACAAGCGTTCAAACCTTGTTAAATTGGATGTTCTTCTTAACGGCGATATTGTTGATGCTCTTTCCTTTATTGTTCACTCCGACAAGGCTTACGGCAGAGCAAGAAAAATTGCAGAAAAGCTTAAAGACAATATACCAAGACAGATGTTTGAAATACCCATTCAGATGGCTATCGGCGGCAAGGTTATTGCAAGAGAAACTGTTAAGGCTATGAGAAAAGACGTTCTTGCAAAATGCTACGGCGGTGACATTACCCGTAAGAAAAAGCTTCTTGAAAAGCAAAAAGAAGGTAAAAAGAGAATGCGTACCTTCGGTACTGTTGAAGTTCCCCAGGAAGCATTTATGGCTATTCTCAAGCTTGATGACGACAAATAACCCAAAGAGGTTGAAATTGATGAAAAGCAACTATTTTGATATTTATTACCATAACGAAAAAAATCACCGTTTCTGTTACAGAAGCGGTGAAATGGTATATGAAGAAGATTTCACAGATGGCGCTCTTCTTTCGGCAGGTTGGAATGCCTCAGGGTACCCTCTCAATGTGTTAAAAAACTGTCCTACATACCTAAACCCTAAAAGATATGCCGAGCCTTTTTCATTTAATATTGAAATTGACGGACAAAGTATTGATTTCAGTTTGGATTTTGTTGATTTCAAGTCAGAAAAAACAGAAGAAAACGAAACCTCTGTTCTCACTCTTAAAAGCAAAATTAAACCTGTTATGGTTAAGGTATATACTTTAATTGACGGCTCACAGATGTTTTCTCGTTGGTTGGAAATTGAAAATCTTGCTGACATTCCTTTAAAATTGAGCAGACTTTCAGTTTTGAGCGGTGGGATTGAATCTCTTGATGACGATGCATTAGACCACGCTAAAAGTGTCAACGATGTTTACTCCTTGGGTTATTTCGGGAATGATGCCTGGGGAAACGAAGGTCAGTTCAAATGGAAAAAATTAACTCCTAACTGCACCTCAATTGACGGAAGATTCGGCAGAGATAGGTTTCGCCATCCCCTTTTATTTATCAGAAATAATCTTACAGGTAAAATATGGTTTTTACAAATCGGCTTCAGCGGTGGTTATCGCTATACTGTTGATTACAATGCCCGACCCGATAAATGCAATACACATCTTTCATTCAATGCGGAAATTACGGGTCACAATCCAATTTATGTTATTGCTCCAAAGGGCAAATTTGTTTCTCCCATCGTATATATGGGTCTTGTTCACGGCAACCTTGATGATGCGGTAAACGAAATGCACTCCCACATAAGAAAATCTGTTCTCAATCTTCCCGAGGCAGACGGCTCTGAAGCACTAATCAATTGCGGTATAGGTGCTGAACACGATATGAGCGTAGAAGAGAGCAAGGCTTTCATTGACCAATTCGCTCAAATGGGTGGAGAAATTTTTACCATTGACGCAGGTTGGGAATGTCCCCCTCACGAAGAAATGGGATGGGGGAATTTCAACGGCAGAAATATTCCCGATAAAGACCGTTACCCCAATGGTATAAAAGAGCTTCGTGATTATGCACACTCAAAAGGCTTAAAATTCGGCTTGTGGGTTGATATTGAAAACGTTGGTAAATATTGCAAAATCCACGAAGAACACCCCGAATGGCGTTCTGTAAATGTATTCGGTGAAAGAGCAGAAAAATTCCTTGATATGTCCATTCCTGAATGTGCAGAATGGTGCGAAAATGAGCTTGCAAGAATTATCGAGGAAAATGAACTCGACCTTTTAAGAGTTGACCATAATGTTGATTTTACAGAATATTTCGGTATGCGTGACACAGGCTTCGGTATTCCCGAGTGCGTTTGTATAAAGCATACTGAAGCAGTCTACAAAATGTACGAAAACCTTAAAAAGCGTTTTCCCAATGTGATTTTTGAAAACTGCGCAGGCGGCGGCGGAAGAACAGACCTTGGTATGATGAAAAGCTTTAATCACACTTGGGTTTCCGACTGGCAGAAAATGCCCCGTTCCATAGCTATCACAAGCGGAATGACAATGGCTCTCCCACCCGAAAGAGTTGACAGGCTTTTTGCAGGTATGGGTTGCCATACAATCGGCTCATTTGATGCACATCTGAGAAACACTATGCTCGGTCACATTTCTCTTAATGTAATCTCCCCTGCCGGAGCAGAAATTAATGAGAAGCAAATGGCTTTTATTCGCCATTCAACAGATATTTATAAAGAGTTTATAAGACCTTTCTTGGCAGAGTCAAAAACATATCACCATACTCCCGATTTGTACGAAAGTGATTATTCTGTTCTTGAAATATCTGCACCCGATAAATCAAAAGGCGCAATTACTGTTATTACCATTTGCGGTATAAATGATAAAACTATAATGGTTAAGCCTAAAGGCATTGATGCTTCAAAGGAATATAAAGTTACATTAGATAATGACGGCTTCAGCTACATTATTTCGGGTGAAAAGATAAAACGCAACGGAATTGCTGTTGATATTAATGCTTCGCTTTCTTCCGAGTTAATTCTTTATAAAACAATATAAACACCAATGCACCCAAAACTTTTTGTTGTAAAAAGTTTTGGGTGCATAAAATTTTATAAGCTTGCTTCTATTATTTTTTTCAATTCTTCCGCTCCCTCGCCTTTTTCAGAGGAGAAAGGAAGAATAGTGAGATTATCGCCGAACTCGGCTAACTCTTCTCTAAGGGCGTTTTTGCGCTCATTATACTGTGTTTTGTTAAGCTTATCGCTCTTTGTTGCGGCAACAATAAATGGAATTTTTGCATCCTTTAAAAAACGCATCATAATATAGTCGTCCTCCGAAGGTTTATGACGCATATCAACAAGCTGAACAACAAGCTTGATATTACGTGGACTCTGGAAATAACCTTCCATCATCTCTGCCCAACGGCGTTTTTCACCTTTTGCAACCTTTGCATAGCCGTAACCGGGCAAGTCAACAATTCTTACATTTTCAACCTTAAAAAAGTTAATTGTTATTGTCTTTCCGGGAACAGAAGAAACTCTTGCAAGATTTTTTCTGTTAAAAAGTCGGTTAAGCATTGAGGATTTGCCAACATTGGAGCGACCTGCAAAAACAATTTCGGGTAAATCGGATTCGGGAATTTGCTTTAAAGTACCGAATGCGGCTTCAAACTCTACTTTATTATAATTCATATTATAATACCTCGCTACAATAAACACCGGTAGATTTAGTATCTTTCCCGTTATTTTTTATGGGGTTTGTTTTATTATTTTCGTTCTTTTTTGTTTCAGTTTTAATAGTTTTTTTACTTTCAAGGGCAACGCTTAAAACCTCATCAAGATTTGAAACGGGAATAAACTCAATAGCGTTTTTGACAGAATCATTTACTTTTTCAAGGTCAGATTCATTCTCCGCAGGAATAAGAACGGTTTTCATTCCGTTTTTGAAAGCGGCGGTTGATTTCTCACGAAGTCCGCCAATTGCAAGAACCTTACCGCGCAAGGTGATTTCACCTGTCATCGCAACTGTTTTAACAACAGGTGTATCAGTAAGTGCTGAAACAAGAGCTGTTGTCATAGTTACACCTGCAGAAGGTCCATCTTTAGGAACGGCACCTTCGGGAACGTGAATATGAATGTCTTTTGTTTTATAGAAATCACAGTCAACACCCAGTTTTTCATAATTTGCTCTTATATAGCTGACTGCAGCTTTGGCGGATTCTTTCATAACATCACCGAGAGAGCCTGTAAGTTCTAATTTGCCGTTACCCTCTAAAACTGCAACCTCGATTTGCATCATTTCGCCGCCAACGGATGTCCAGGCAAGTCCGTTTGCAGCACCAATCATCTTTTCAAAATCAAGCTTTGAAAGCTTATATTTAGGTGCGCCGAGAAATTCTTCAAGGTTTGAGGGCGAAACAGTAATTTTACCCTCAAAGCCTTCTGCAAATTTAACTGCGGCTTTTCTTATAATCTTGGTAATTATTCTGTCGAGAGTACGAACACCTGCTTCTTTAGTATAACTACCGATAATTTCACGGATTGCGGCATCAGAAAACCTAATCATTTTGCTGTTCATACCGAAGTTTTTAACCTGCTTTGGTATAAGGTGCTTTTTAGCAATGCTGAATTTATCTTCTGCGGTGTAGCTATAAAGCTCAATAATCTCCATTCTGTCAAAGAGCGGAGCAGGAATCTGTGATGCATCGTTAGCGGTAGTAATAAAAAGAACCTTACTCAAATCAAAGGGAACATCAACATAATGGTCATTAAAAGTTCCGTTCTGCTCACCGTCAAGCACCTCTAAAAGCGCAGAAGAAGGATCTCCTTTGTAGTCGCTTCCCAATTTATCAATTTCATCAAGAAGAATTAATGGGTTAGCAGTTTCAGCCTGCTCAATAGCAGTAATAATCCTACCGGGCATTGAGCCGATATATGTTCTTCTGTGGCCTCTGATTTCCGCTTCATCGCGAACGCCACCAAGAGAAATTCTCACATATTTTCTGCCCATAGCTTCTGCTAAGGAGCGTGCTATAGATGTTTTACCAACACCGGGAGGTCCAACAAGGCAAAGTATCTGTGCATTGGCATCGGGAGCAAGTTTTTTTACTGCAATAAGCTCTAATATACGCTCTTTTACCTCTTCAAGACCATAATGGTCTTTTTCGAGAGTTTTTCGGGCGGCGGTAACATCAAGATTATCTTCTGTATATACTCCCCAAGGAAGAGAAGTAACTCTTTCAAGATATGTTCTTGCAACATTTGCTTCGGGACTGCCGGGAGTTGTTTTTATTAATCTTTCGCACTCGTCGAAAAGCTTTTTCTTTGACCTTTCGTCAATGGGAAGTGCGGCGATTTTTTCTTTATAAATTGTAGCTTCTGCAATGGGAGAATCGTCCTCTCCAAGTTCAACGGAAGCGGCTTTGATTTGTTCACGAAGATAGTATTCACGCTGATTTTTATCCATTCTCTCCTGAACCTTGTCGTGAAGCTCCATTTCAATATTGAGAATTTCTGTTTCTCTTGAAAGAATTGTGCAAAGAGTTTCAGTTCTTTTGAGAATGTTAAGTTCAGAAAGAAGTGCTTGTTTATCTTCCATCTGCAAATGGAAATGCCCTGCCACACCGTCAGTTGCAGTTGCAATATCAGCTTCTTCCAATACTGCAAGGAAAACCTCGGGAGCAATTCTCGGGCTTGCGCTTACATATTCCTCAACGCGCTCTTTAAGAAGACGAAGGGTTGCAACTGTTCTCAAATCCTCTGTATCAGGAAGAATTTCGGGGCATTGCTCAACAATGGCTCTCATAGAAAGTCTTTCTTTAAGAACCTCTGTTATTTTCGCTCTGTAAAGACCTTCAACAACGATTTCAAAATTCTTGCCGTCACCGCTGATTTGCTTAATTTCCGCAACAACGCCAACATCATAAAGCTCGTCGAACTTAGGATCTTCAACGGCTGCATCCTTTTGTGTTACAAGAAAAATAAGTCTGTCCGTTGTATCAACAGAGCTTCTTATTGCTTTTATTGATTTCGGTCTGCCTACCTCGAAACACACTGTTTGTTCGGGAAAAACAACAAGGTTACGAAGTGCCATAACCGGTAATGCTCTTTTTTCGTAAATTTCTTTTACCATATATGTACCTTTATATAAAGAATTCAATGGAGAATAAAGAATTAACCTTATTCTCCATTATAATAAATTATGCAGATTGTTCTGTGCCTTTAGGCTTTTTAACGTATTTAGGCTCACCTTTTCCGTCAACAACATCGGCAGTAATTTTTACTACTTCGATTGTGGGATCGGAGGGAACAGAATACATTATGGGCATAAGCACCTTTTCCATTATTGCACGAAGTCCTCGGGCACCTGTTTCCTTTTCTATGGTAAGCTCCGCAACTCGTCTTACTGCATCATCAGTAAAATCAAGAGTTACCTTATCCATTTTGAAAAGACTCTGATACTGTTTAAGTAATGCGTTTTTCGGCTTTGTAATGATATTTACAAGGGCATCTGCATCAAGATTCTGAAGAGATGTAATAACGGGAATTCGTCCGACAAGCTCGGGAATTAGACCAAACTTTACAAGGTCTTGTGGAATAACCTTTGAGAACAAGTCCATATTTTTGAGCTCTGATTTGGAATGAATCTCCGCACCGAAGCCGAGAATGCTTTTACCAAGCCTGTCTTCAATAATCTTTTCCATTCCTGCGAAAGCACCGCCGCAAATGAAAAGGATTTTTGATGTATCAATCTGAATAAATTCCTGTTGAGGATGCTTTCTTCCGCCTTGAGGAGGAACGTTGGCAACAGTTCCTTCAATAATTTTAAGAAGTGCCTGCTGAACACCCTCACCACTTACATCACGGGTGATTGAAGCATTTTCGGATTTTCTCGAAATCTTATCAATTTCATCAACGTAAATAATACCCTGCTCAGCTTTTTCAATATCAAAATCTGCCGCTTGAATAAGGCGGAGAAGAATATTTTCAACATCTTCACCAACATAACCTGCTTCTGTAAGTGTGGTAGCATCGGCAATTGCAAAGGGAACATCAAGAATCTTTGCGAGAGTTGATGCAAGAAGGGTTTTACCCACACCCGTAGGTCCGAGAAGAAGAACGTTACTTTTATTTATTTCGACATCATCGGGAGAAGAACGGAAAATGCGCTTATAATGGTTATAAACTGCAACGCTCAAAACCATTTTTGCATCATCCTGACCGATAACATATTCATCAAGAATTGCTTTGATTTCCTGGGGTTTGGGAAGCTTCTTTGTTGCTTTTGCAACCTTTTTTGCTTCGGGTTGGCTCTGAATACCTTCAACAATATCCATGCAAAGCTCAACACACTGGTCACAAATATAAACTCCGGGACCGGAAATCATTTGTCCTACCTGCGCCTGCGGTTTTCCGCAGAACGAGCAACGGATTTTATCGTTTGCTCCTTTTTCGTCACGTGCCAAAGGATTTTACCTCTTTTCGATTATCTTGTCTGCAAGACCGTAAGCTACTGCTTCTTCTGCAGTGAGCCAATTATCTCTTTCTGTATCGTTGAAAATTTCTTCAACGCTCTTGCCTGTATTTTCAGCAAGGATTTTATTTAAACGGTCTTTTGTTCTCTTGATATGGTCTGCCGCAATGAGAATTTCTGTTGCCTGACCTTTTGCTCCGCCGAGAGGCTGATGAATCATAACCTCAGCATTGGGGAGTATATATCTCTTGCCCTTTGTACCGGAAGAGAAAAGGAAAGCACCCATAGATGCTGCCATACCCATACAAATTGTTGAAACATCGCATTTGATGTACTGCATTGTATCGTAAATAGCAAGGCCTGCGGTAACACTACCACCGGGGCTGTTGATATAAAAGCTGATGTCTTTCTCGGGGTCCTGACCCTCAAGGTAAAGAAGCTGAGCAACAATAATACTTGCAGTTGCGTCATTTACTTCATCAGAAAGAACAATAATTCTGTCATTTAAAAGACGAGAAAAAATATCGTAGGAACGTTCACCGCGATTAGTCTGTTCTACAACGTAAGGAATAAGTGCCATAAACACAACCTCCTAAATAAATTTAATAATATGAATTATTGGTTAATAATTTAAACTTTAATCAATAAATACACAATACCGCCTCAGAGGTTTACTGAGGCGGCAAAAATATTAATTATTCGGCCTTGTCAGCGTCTGCTTTTTTCTTTGCAGGTGCCTTCTTTGCTGCGGGCTTCTTTTCAGCCACTTCAGCATCAGCTTTCTTCTTTGCAGGTGCTTTCTTTGCAGGTTTTTCTGCTTTTTCTTCATCTGCTTCTGCAGTCTTTGTAGCTTTCTTCTTTGCGCCTGCAACTGCAGTATCTTTTACAAGATCCATTGCTTTTCTGCAAGCGAGGTCAGCTTTAACATCTTCAGCAGCAACAAGAGTTTTAATCTTGTCGAGAGGCATATTGTATGCATCTGCATAAGTTTTAAGCTCTGTTTCGATGTCCTCTTCAGAAATCTCGATTTTTTCAAGCTCTGCAACCTTTTCAAGAGCAAGACGAAGCTTAACCTGCTTTTCTGCGCCTTCTTTGTAGCTATCGCGAAGAGCGGTAACATCCATACCGAGATACTGAAGATACATATCCATGCTCATACCCTGAGCACGAAGTCTGTAATCGAATTCGTTAATCTGATTATCGATTTCTTTTTCAATCATAACTGCAGGAATTTCTGCGATAACGTTGTCGCAGAGAGTGTCCATAACTGCGCTTTCGAAAGCACGGTCTGCAGCAGCTTCCTTACGGGCTTTGATTTCTTCTTCAAGGTTCTTTTCATATTCAGCGATTGTATCAAATTCGCTAACGTCTTTAACGAACTCATCATCGTATTTGGGAAGCTCTTTCTTCATAATCTTATGAAGCTTGATTTTGAATACTGCTTCTTTACCTGCAAGCTCTTCTGTGTATTCTTCGGGGAATGTAACGTTTACGTCAAACTCCTCGTCAACCTTGTGACCGATAACCTGCTCTTCAAAGCCGGGGATGAAGCTGCCTGAACCAAGCTCAAGGTCATAGTTTTCGCCTTTGCCGCCTTCAAAAGCAACGCCGTCAACAAAACCTTCAAAGTCGATTGTAGCGATATCACCCTTCTTTGCAGCTTTGCCTTCAACAGCAACAAGCTTTGCATCTTTTTCAAGAGCTCTGTCAACTTCTTCTTTGATTTCTGCTTTCTTAACAGTAACCTTTTCTTTTTCTGCTTTGATGCCCTTGTAAGCTTTAAGCTCAACTTCGGGTTTAACAGTAACTTTAAGTTTTACTGTGAAGCCGTTTTCGTCAAGAGAAACGATTTCATCTTCAAAGGGAGCGGAAACAGGAACGATACCTGCTTCTTTAACTGCTGCTTCGAAGAGTGCAGGATACTCTGCATCAATTGCATCGTACCAGAAAACTTCTTTACCGTAGTAAGTTTCAATAATGTGCTTGGGAGCTTTACCCTTGCGGAAACCGGGTACGTTATATTTACCTCTGTTTTTTGCATAAGCTTTTGAAACTGCCGCTTTGAAAGCATCGCTTTCAATTGAAATTTCAAGAGCATATACGTTTGTTTCAACTTTTTCGCAAGACTTTAAACTCATTTTAAACATCCTTTCATTTGCGAACATATATTAACTGCGAAATTATACCATAATAATTTGCAAATTTCCACTATTTTTTCAATAAATTTCCAATTATATTAGATTTTTATTAATTTTTAATTGTTTTTTTGAGTTTTTACTCATCACTATGAGCAATTAGACGAGGGCAAAAGCCCAAATGGTCAGCAGAAACGAGATTAAACTCAATTCCCTCGTAGTTTAATTTTGCATTTTCGGGAGCAACAAAACCGTGAAGATGACCGAAATAGCAACGTTTTACGGGAAATTCTTTAAGAACGGAAAGAATTTCTTCACATTGCTGGGTTGCGCTTATGGGCGGATAATGAAGAAAAGCGATTAGTTCACCGCCAAGTTTACTTGCCTCTTGAAGAGAAGTTCTCAAGCGCCCTGCCTCACGAAGAATAACTTTTTTATCCGCCTCTGCGGTATCGTCATAAAACCAACCGCGAGAACCTGCAAGGGAAAACCCTTCAACAGAATAAGCGTTATTGTGAATAATTTTTATTGTGTCAAAATTATTCTCTGCCAAAAACTTATTCATTTTTGACATTGTATTCCACCAATAATCGTGATTACCCTTGAGAATGTATTTTGTACCGTTAAGAGAATTGAGAAAAGCGAAATCCTTAACCGCCTCGTTAAAATTCATTGCCCAGGAAATATCACCGGGGATTACAACGCTGTCCTCGGAAGAAACAACCTTGTTCCAAGTGCTTTGAAGCCTTTCAATATAATCCGTCCAACCTCTGAAAATATCCATTGGCTTGTCAACGGAAAGTGACAAATGAGTGTCACCAATTACGAACAACGACAATCTGCGTCACCTCAAATGCCGAGCATATCAAAAACAACCTGCGCCATATCTTCTTTTGAGGTTACTTTGTTAAAGCGAACCTCTTTACCTTTAAGAGCAGCAAGCTGTTCTGGTGCTTTAAGAGAAGAGATTTCTTCAAGAGCGGCAACTGTTGCGAACTCGTCGTCATACTCTTTATTCTCTTTATCAACTGCAGAAAGAACTGCTTTTGAGAATTTGAAGGGAGATGCAGTTGAAGCGATAACAACGGGAGTGTTGTCCCCTGTTTTCTCTGTGTAAGCATTGCAAACATTGATTGCAACTGCAGTATGAGTATCTGCAAGGTAATCGTAATCAGAATATGTTTCGCTGATTGTTGCTTTTGTCATTTCATCATCGCAGCAACCTGCGGCGAAAAGCTCGTTGATTTTTGCTTTTACGTCTTCGCTTACTGTATATTTACCGTTAGCTTTGAGCTGACCGAACCATTCATTAATTGTATCGGAATTTCTGCCGCAAAGAATATAGAGAAGCCTTTCAAGGTTGCTTGAAATCAGAATATCCATTGAGGGAGAAACAGTTGTATAGAAATCGCGATTTCTGTCATAAACGCCGTTTTCAATGAAATCTGTGAGAACGTTATTTGCATTGGAAGCACAGATAAGCTTATTAACAGGTAAGCCCATTTCCTTTGCAAAATATGCGGCAAGAATGTTACCGAAGTTACCTGTAGGAACAACAACGTTGATTTTATCACCGAACTTAACCGCACCGCTGTTTACCATATCGCAATAAGCGGAAACATAGTAAACAATCTGAGGAGCAAGTCTGCCCCAGTTAATTGAGTTAGCAGAAGAAAAAACAAGATTGTTTTCTTCAAATCTTTTAAGAATTTCTTTATTTGTGAAAATTGATTTAACACCTGTCTGTGCATCATCAAAGTTGCCATAGATAGCGCAAACACCAACGTTATTACCCTCTTGAGTTGTCATCTGGAGCTTCTGCATGGGGCTAACACCGTCATTGGGGTAGAAAACAAGAATCTTTGTTCCCTCAACATCCTTAAAGCCTTCAAGAGCGGCTTTACCTGTATCACCCGAAGTTGCAACGAGAATAACAATTTCTTTATCTTTAAGATTCTTCTTTGCGGAAACTGTAAGAAGATAAGGAAGAATCTGAAGCGCCATATCTTTAAATGCACAAGTAGGACCTTTGAAAAGCTCGAGAATATTAACATTATCGTGAAGCTTTACAACGGGAGCAACATCCTTTGAGGAAAATTTCCCGTCTGCATAAGCCCCCTCAACACAGTAATCAAGCTCTTCCTTTGTGAAATCAGAAAGATAAAGTCCAAGAACCTTTTTAGCACGTGCTTTATAATCCGCAGAGCAAAGTGTTTTGAGTTCATCCGCAGAAAGTGCAGGAATCTCAACGGGAATATAAAGACCGCCATCGGGAGAAATGCCGTCTGTAATAGCTTTTGAAGCCGTTACCTTTACGCTGTTATCTCTTGTTGATGTATATAACATATGAACACATCCCTTATTAAAATCTAATTACATAGTAATCCACTATATTTATAATCAATTGATTTTAACAAAGGGATGTGAAATTGTCAAGTGTTATCAAGGTTTTTAAAGGCTTTTCGGGTATTCTTTTTCGCCCTTTGCCACAAAATTCGCAAGTTTTTTCACATAACCGAAAAAGCCTAACTCATCAACTGAATTTTTAGCAGTTATTTTATGCTCCGCAATGGTTTTGTCCCCCACAGATATTTTAATGTTACCTATTATTTGTTTTTCTGCAACGGGAGCTTTAAGGCTTTCTTCCATACTTACGGTAATTTTGATTTTCTCCTCTTCGCCCTTTTTTACGAGTATGGGAGAAATTTTCGGTGTTTGCGGAGAAACATAATTCTCCTTACCACCGATAACCTGAACTTTTTTCAAGTCTTTTTTGCTGATTTCGGGAATTATGCAAGAATAGTTTGAAAACCCCCAATTAAGCATTGCTTTTGCGGTATTAAAGCGGTCATTACTGTTATCACTACCCATTACAACTGCTACCAAATGAAGACCGTCACGTTCTGCGGAAGCGCTGACACAGCAACCTGCTTTTGCGGTTGTGCCTGTTTTAAGACCTGTTGTTCCGCTGAAAAACCTAACAAGCTTGTTTGTATTTACAAGCTCGGTTTTGCCGTCACGCAGGGAGTCCATCCAGACAGTTGTGTAATCCCTTATAAAATCGTGCTTTAAAAGCTCGCAGGACATAATTGCAATATCTTTTGCAGTTGTTAAATGAGTGTCTGTTGTATCATCAAGACCTGTTGCATTCTCAAAATGAGTGTTATTCATTTTAAGCTCTTTTGCACGTGCATTCATCATATCAATAAAGGCGTTTTCACTACCTGCAACATATTCTCCCAAAAGAGTAGCGGCATCGTTGGCACTACCGATTGCCGTTGCCCGAAGAAGCTCGTCAACGGTCATACTCTCCCCTTCTTCAAGCCAAATCTGAGAACCACCCTTTGAAGCGGCATTGGCAGAGCAAACAACCTTATCGGCAAGGGTAATTTTCTTGTTGCTTATAGCTTCTGCTACCAAAAGCATTGTCATTATTTTAGTGACAGATGCAGGAAAAAGCTTGGTGTCAGGGTTATATTCCATTAAAATTTCACCGCTTGACACTTCCATTAAAACCGCCGCTTTTGCTTTGATTTCAACAGGCAAAGTTTCGAGCTTTTTCTGATCTTCCTCGGTTACAACTGTTTTTGCAACTTGAATATTTTCATCTTCTTTTACGATTGCTTTATCTGTTGCGAAAACTGTTAATGTAAAACTGCAAATCATTGTTAGTGTTAGTAAAAAAACAAAAACTCTTTTCATAAAACCACTCCTCTAAAAGATTTTATGAAAGAGTTTATAAAATAGAACAAAAAGCGGGAGGGTCAAGACCCTCCCCTACATTTGCACCATCTTAATTCTATCGCTAAATATATGTGATCCTTTACCTTACAATTTTTTGTACCACCCACCGCTAACGCGGTCCCCCCTCCTTTTTGCCTCGCAAAAAAGAGGGATAGGCTTCGCAATACTTTTACTTTGTTCTGTGGTACAGGCATGCCTGTACCTAACGATTTGAGTTTTTAATTCCGAATTTCGAATTCCGCATTCCGAATTATTCACACACAAGACATACCCAACCGCCGTGCTCTATGCGTTCTGTGAGTTTGAGTCCTGCGTTCTGAAGAGCGGTGACTACCTCGTCTGCTCTTGTATCAATGATACCTGAGGCAATGAATTTTGCGCCTTGCTTCATAAAAGCTCGTACTTGCGTGCTAAAAAGTATAATTATATCTGCAACAATATTTGCCACAACAACATCATACTGCTTTGTAACCTTATCTGCCAAATCACCACAAACGAATTTGAGTTCAGGCTCGTCAAAGCCATTCATTTTTCCGTTTTCCTTAGCAGTTTTAACTGCCAATTCATCTATATCAACACCGAAAGCCTCTGTTGCACCTAAAAGCATTGAGGAAATTGCGAGAATACCGCTACCGCAACCGATATCGAGAACGGTATTGCCATCTTTTATTATTTTATCAAGGGTTTCAAGGCAAAGACGAGTTGTATCGTGAGTGCCTGTGCCAAAAGCTGCACCGGGTTCAATATTGAGAACTGCTCTGTCACCTGCATCGTAATCGTCAATCCAAATAGGACGGACGAAAAGGCGTTCACCAATGGGAGTTGGCTTGAAAAATGCTTTCCATTTATCTGCCCAATCGTCTTCCGAGCATCCGTCAGTTTCAATTCTGAAATCTATTTTTTCCGCATTGAGTCTGTCGGAAATAAAGGAAACCGCTTCTGCAGGGTTATTGACTTCTTCTATGTAGATATGAACAATGGATTCCGCTCTGTTTTTCTCCAGCAAATCCTCGTCAATTAAATCTATATGCGCAATTTCCCAGGCGGCTTGTTCAAGGTCGCTGTAATCTTCAATATAAATACCATAAGGCACTGCCATAACTGCAATATTGGATGCTCTTTCGGTATCTTCAGTTTTTACATATATTTTAACTTCGGTATAATTCATTCTTATTCTCCGTCCATAATGTTAGCCTGAGGCTCAACATCAATTCTACCGTGATTATAGAGCTTTCTGTTATCAAGCATCCAGAGTTTTCCGGTAAACTCTCCTGCTTTAACACCGCCTACTGCTTCTGCCATTTCATACATATTGGCATCAAAAAGGTCAAGCTGTGAAAGAACCTCTGCTTCTATAAAAGCCGGTCTTACTGCTGCACCGAACTCCAATTTTCCGTGGTGGGAAATGAGCATATGTTGAAGAAGATATTTCTTTTCGGGAGTAATTTCCAATTCA
Organism: Acutalibacteraceae bacterium; assembly: GCA_045536495.1. Lineage (GTDB taxonomy): Bacteria > Bacillota > Clostridia > Oscillospirales > Acutalibacteraceae > DTU089. The sequence continues at coordinate 9,495 of JAZSNR010000020.1, read as the reverse complement.
TCACATTTTCTGCCGACATCTTCCGCACCCATTACAAGATGACCTAAAAGCATACCTTCAAGAGTGTGACCGTCAACAATGCCTGCCGCATTTACGGAATACTCTCTCATTTTTGCAATATCGTGAAGAATTGCACCCGACAAAAGAAGCTCTTTGTCAATACAAGGGTAAATACTGCAAACGCATTCAGCCAAGCGGACAATAGAAAGAGTGTGATATAAAAGTCCGCCCGTCATAGCGTGATGAAGCTTTTCTGCTGCAGGGAAGAAAAGAAGCTGTTCTTGATTTTCACGAAGCATTGAAAGAACAACCTTTTTAAACTCTTCGTCTTCAAAATTATTAACAAGTCTTACAAGAGAATCAAGCATATCGTTTCCGCTGTAATCGGAAGATTTAACAAAATCAGCCATATCAAATTCGTTATCTTCTGCTTTGCGGATACGCTGAATAATAAACTGGTCATTTCCGTTATACTGCTGAATTGTTCCGCGGATTTTTACAACTGTATTAACCTCGGGAAGAGTGTGAACATCTTCTCTGAAATCCCAGAGCTTTGCAACCATTTCGGTGTCTTTATCACCTAATTTTATATCAAGATAAAATGTGCCGTTTTTTGCACTTTTTTTATCACAAGCTTTTATAAGAGCAAACCCTTCAACAAAACCTGCTTTTTCACATTCTGTAAATTTCATATTACACCTCGTCAATAAGTTTCTGTATTACGTAAGAAGCCATTAAATATCCTGCCACAGGTGGAGTAAAAGAAGTTGAACCGGGAACAGAACTTTCTGTTTTTATAGGCTCTTCTTTGGAATAAACAACAGTTAATTTCTTAATCCCTCTGTTTTTTAATTCTCGTCTTATTACCCTTGCCAAAGGACAAACACTTGTTTTATTTATATCTGCTATTTCAAACAGCTCAGGGTGGAGCTTGTTACCTGTTCCCATACAAGAAATAATGGGAATATTAAGCTCATTTGCTCTTTCTATAAGCTCAAGCTTTGCTGTTACATTATCAATTGCATCAACTATAAAATCATATTTGGTAAGGTCGATTTCTTCTGCAGTTTCGGGAAGATAAAACAAATCATATTTTTTAAAATTGATATTGGGATTTATGCTTAACGCTCTTTTCTCCGCAACATCAACCTTTTTCTCACCGATATTATCGTTAGTAGCAATAATCTGACGGTTAATATTTGTGATATCAACTGTATCTTTATCAACAACCGCAACAGTTCCCACTCCGCCTCTGACAAGAGCTTCAAGAGCTACACCGCCAACACCGCCTACACCAAAAACAATAACAGCGCTTTTATTAAGTTTTTCCATACGTTCTTCCCCTAAAATACGGCTTGAACGTGAAAATCTTTCGTCCATTAGATGCTCCTTAAAACAATATACAATGATTATATAATATAGTTGAAAAAGTTGTCAACAATTAAAGTTGAGATTTATATTCAGGGTAGTGAGATTTTTGAAAAAAAGACTTGTTTCCGCTTTATTGATTATTATTTTTTCTTTCACAGCTCTTGCAGGAAAAATTTATAATATTTCGTTAAATACCGATTATGTTTCCGTTCAACCTCATATAAGGGTAAGAGAACTCGGGAATACAAAAGGAACAATATACGACAGAAACGGAGAAAGGCTCACAAACCGAAAAACAAAAACTGTTATTTGCGCCAAACCTACAGCAGAAAATGCGGTTATAATAAGCAATATAAAAGGTAAAGAATTTGCGAAAGAAACTGTTTTAAAGGGTTATTTTACCTCGTTTATTGTGGAAGATAACATTAACATAAAAGAAAATGGCACTATTAAAACTTTTGAGATTTATGAAAGCTATTCGGATTCTGTTGCCCTGCATCTTTTAGGCTATCGCGACACAGACGGCAACGGTGTTACAGGTATTGAAAAATATTATCAGAATGAAATTGATAAACACAACGGAACGCTTTCTGTTGCCTATTCTGCAGATGCTCTGGGCAGAATGTTAGTTGGAGAAAATGTTGAAGTACGTGACAACAGCTATTATTCCCAAGGCGGCATTATGCTCACTCTTGACAGAGAAATTCAGTTAATCACGGAAAATGCTTTAAAGAACGGAAACATAGATAAGGGTGCGGCTGTGGTCCTTGATACAAGCACCTCGGCAATCTTAGCTTGTACTTCAACTCCGGTTTACGAAAGAGATAATATAGAAAACTATTTAAATTCAACTGATTCACCCTTTTTAAACAGAGCATTCGAGGCTTTTCCTGTTGGATCGGTTTTTAAACCTGTTACCGCCGCTGTAGCTTTAGAAAGCGATATTAAGTTAACTAATTATTATTGTAAAGGCTATATTGAGAAAAGCGGTAATAAATTCAACTGTAACAAATTAGAGGGTCACGGTAAAATCGATTTTGATACCGCCATTGCTATGTCCTGCAACCCTTATTTTATTGAATTGAGCACACAAATCGGTGCAAAAAAGCTTTTAAATACTGCAAAGAAATTAGGCTTTGGCAAAAGCATAGACTTAGGAAACGGATTTTTAACTTCTTCGGGGACTCTGCCCGATATTAAAGAGTTAAACAGTGATGCGGCGGTGGGAAATCTTGGTTTCGGTCAAGGTAAATTAACCGCTTCTCCACTGCAAATTGCCGCTTGCTTTGCCTCTATCGCTAACGGCGGAATATATAACACTCCGTATATTTATAAAGGTACAGTCAATGAAAACGGTAGTTTAACTCCTACAATAGAAAATACAGGCGAAAGAGTTTTAAATAAAAATACTTGCAATGTTATAAAAAAAGCTATGCTGAAAACTACAAAAGACGGAACAGGCACAAGTGCGTTTTCTTCACTTTTTAATGCCTGTACCAAGACTGCCACCGCTCAAAGCGGACAATATGATGAAAACGGTGTTGAAATAAAATACTGTTGGTTTGCAGGATTTTTCCCTGCTGAAAATCCCAGATATGTTATCTGCATATTAAAAGAAAACGGAAGCTCCGGCGGAACAGACGGAGCACCCGTTTTCAAGGAAATCAGTGAAAAAATATTTATTAATGATATTGATTATTGAATATCTAATACCCTTTGGGCACCTAAAAGAACGCCGATTTTTGCGCTATGAAAATTAAGTCCGCCCTGAAGCCAGACAGCAAAAGGTTCGCGCAAGGGTGCATCTGCAGAAAGCTCAATGGAAGAGCCGTTTGTAAAAGCGCCTGCTGCCATAATAACGTCACTATCATAACCGGGCATTGCCCAGGGTTCAGGAACAACATAACTGTCAACAACAGAACCGCTTTGAAGTCCCTGACAAAAGGCTATTAATTTTTCGCTTGTGCCAAGTTTAACGCTTTGAATAATATCTGCTCGAGTATCTGTACTCGAGGGTGAAACCTCATAACCCATTTCTTCAAAAACCGCAGCAGTAAAAACAGCAGTTTTGAGAGCTTCCCCTGTTACATGGGGAGCATGGAAAAGACCCATAAAAATATCTCTTGTATTACCGAGAGTAGCACCCACCTCTTTACCTATACCGGGGGTTGTAAGACGGTAAGAGCAAAGCTCAACAAGGTCTTTTTTACCAGCAATATAACCGCCGCATTTTGCAATACCGCCACCTGGATTTTTTATAAGTGAGCCTGCGAAAATATCGACCCCTACATCTACGGGAGTTTCATATTCCGTAAACTCACCATAGCAGTTATCAAGCATTGTAATTGCTTTACTGTTCTCCTTTACAATGTCTGTGATTTCTTTAATCTCTTTTGATGTTAAAGACGGTCTTAAAGTATAACCTCTTGAACGCTGAATATAAACTGCTTTATATTCTTTTTCAGAGAGTTTTTCTTTTACTGCTTCAAGATTAACAGTTCCGTCATCTTTTAATTCGACGATTTCGAAACCTATGCCGAAATCCTTTAAAGAACCCATACCCTCGCCGGAAAGACCGATTACGGAATGGATTGTATCATAAGGCGTTCCCGTTGCGCAAAGAACAGTATCGCCCGGACGGAGAATACCGAAAAGCATAACGCTCAAGGTATGCGTTCCGCTTGCAAAGCTATGGCGAATAAGTGCATCCTCTGCACCGAAAATCTGCGCGGTTACTTCGTCAAGCACCTCGCGACCTCTGTCTCCGTAGCCATAGCCCGTTGATGCAGTAAAATGAGACTCACTTACACCGTTATCTATAAAAGCCTTTAAAACTCTTTGCTGATTAAATTCTGCAATTTTATCAATTTCCGCAAACTTTTCACTGCACTTTGAAAGCGCATTTTCGGAAATGTTTTTTAATTGGTTGCTAAAATTAAAGAATGACATTTTATTCTTCCTTCTTTAGGGTGAAAAGAATTATCCGAACCGTGTTTTATACAGGCGGATTTCCGTTCATCCTGTGTTAAAATACTCGCCAATCCGAAAGGATTAGCTGCGTTTTTGCCTTGGCTGACCAAAAATCCGCACTGTATAAAATCTTCGACCTAAAAGCGAAAGATTTTTATTGGATTTTTGGCGTTGAGGGCGAAGATAGGCTGGCGCCTTTCAAGACCGAAACGCCGAAAAGACTTGAAAAGATTTGCTTTTAGGCATGTTCGGATAACTCGTTTCACCCTATATAGATTTTTCCATATAACGAAAAGCCTATATTTTCATATAATTTTATATTTTTATCTTCGCACCAAAGATAAACCTCTTCAATATTTTTCTTTTGTAGCTCACTTAAAAGTGCCTTTACACACCTTGTTGCATACCCTTTGTTTCTATGGTTTTCACTTGTGAAAACACCTGCAACCACAGCTGTATTCCCGAAAATAAAAGGTGCAACAGCACAGCTGACGGGAACATCATCTGTCATCATATAAACTCCACACGAAAATAGCTTATTTACCTTTGCTGAAAACAAGGAATACCAAGTTTCAAAGGAGCCATTACGAGAAAGCAAATAAAAAACACTTTCGTAATTACTTAAGCTTGATGACGGAGTAATGACTATAGTATCACAAAACGCCTCGTATTTAGGCGTTACTTTTAAAACTGCCCTTTCTTCAAGACACTTTTCCCCGAAAAAGAAATCGGATAAAACATTCTTTATACCTTGGAATTCCAAAAAAGAAGAAAGCTCCTCCGTATCTGCTTTTTCGCTTAATCTGCATATTGTTGCGGTTGCTCCCCTAAAAGAAAAAAGGAGTGTTTTTTCACCGTTGATTTCCTGAAAATACACTCCATCAGAAGCCCCTCGGGCAAAGTGGAAATCTGTATTGATTACAGACATAAACGGTGGAAACCCACCGTTTATGTCTGTAAATTGATACGCTTTTTTAATCATATTTCACAGCCGCCGTGACTTCTTACTTTAAGAATATAGCAAGAATTTTCGCCGAAGACTTTTTTCATTGAAGAAACATATTTTTCTGTTTCGCTAACGGGAACAAATGCTTGAATTGTTCCTGCGAAACCGCCACCGTGAACACGGTATGCACCCTTAGCTTTAAGAAGCTCTTCTGTAAGGCAAAGAGCAAGTGCAACAGGCTGAGAATCGGGATTTGAAAGAGTAAAGCAGTTCTGATTATACATATATGATGATTTACCGCTTTCAATAATTGTTTCTTTGAAGCTATCAAAATTACCCTTTGAAAGTGCATCTGCAAGTCTTTCTACACGCTTGTTTTCGTTATAGAAATGGATTGCTCTTTCAATAGCTCTGTCCCCTGTTTTCTTGCGGATTTCGCCCATATTTTCGAAAACATCTATTTCGGGAACCTGACGAAGAACGGATTTGCCAAAAAATTCAGCAACAGAATTCATTTCAAGACGGATTGCCGCATAGTCGCCTGTAAGGTCAGCGTGATTTCCGCCTGTATCAACAATACAAAGATTGTAGCCGTGCTTTGCAATATCAAAATCAACTTTATTAATAACGGGTTTAGCGGTATCCTGGAAATCAATCTGAACAAATCCGCCAACAGAACATGCTGTCTGGTCCATAAGTCCGCAAGGCTTTTTGAAATAAACATTTTCTGCGTACTGTGAAATCTGCGCAATTTCAACTGCACTGATTTTTCCGTCATTATATAAGTAGTTAAGAATTGTTCCGATAAGTACCTCATAAGCCGCAGAAGAAGAAAGTCCTGAGCCTGAAAGAACCCGGGATGTAACTGATGCGTTAAAACCGCCGTATTTATAACCCAACTGACCGAAACGTGCACAGATACCTCTGATAAGAGCAGTTGACTTACCTGCTTCCTGGTCTTTGATTTCCAAATCTGCAGAGTCGACGGAAATTGGTGAATAACCCTCGGAATTAACACAGATAACGCTGTCCTCACGCTGAGAAACTGCCGCAACAGCATCAAGATTTATTGCAGCCGCAAGAACCTTACCGTTGTTATGGTCAGTATGGTTACCGCCAACCTCGGTTCTACCGGGAGCAGAAAAAAATCTCAAATCTGCGTTTTCTGAAAAATCCTTTTCAAAGCTTTCCGCCAATTTTAAATATCTCTCCTGTTGGAAAGCTGCTTCGTCAGCACCGTAGACCGAAACAAGTCTTTCTAAAAAAGCTTCGGTAAAAATATCATTCTTTTTCATTATTTTCTTCCTTTCGGATTAATTTAAACAGAGTATTAAGAAGCAGTAAAGAGATACCGCTTATAACCGCCAAAACAATAATCGGTGTTAAAAACGAGGGAGTAAACGGGTCAAACATATTACAACCAATAATACTCCAAGTGATAAGTCTCGGCAAAAATCCGATTATTGACAAAACAACAAAAGGCGCAAAGCTCATATCTGTTGCACCGTAAGCACGGCTCACCGTACCCGCAGGAGCTAAAGGAACAAATCTTAAAACAACAAGCATCCACTTGTTACCTTTGCCGTGAAAATCCATAAACTTTGATAACATATCTGATTTGAGAAGAAGCTTGTGAAACCTGCCTCCACCGAAACGCCTGCCCCATAAAAATTTCAAAGTAACCAAGAGACCAAAACCTATTGCATTAACCGCTACGGCAATTGGTGGAGAAAAAACAAGACCGCTACCGATAAACAAAACAGAAAACGGTATAATCCCCGTAAATGTTTTAACAAAAAACAAAAACAGAATAACGGAAACCGCCATCAATTTGTCAAACCGCCCGATAAACATTTCAATGCGGGTAAACCAAGCGTTGATTTCCGCCAAATGAGCGCGAATCTCCGGAAGAGAAAACACCATCATTGTTATAAATAACAGAAGCGCCACAATAAAACAGTCGACTCCTAAATTACGTAGAATTCGACTTCTTTTTTCTTCTGAATTTTTTTCTGAAGACAAATTCTCACTCCGTTCCCAAAAGTTTCTATCTTTTGCAACAACAAATATTTTATAACAATATTGCCACAAGGTCAAGTAAATATGAAATAAAACATTGAAAGAAAAAGAAATTACGTGTATAATATATGCGGTGATTTTATGAATAATAAATTAAAAGCAGTAATACTTGACGGCTACACAGAAAACCCCGGTGATTTATCCTGGGAATGTATCGGTAATTTAACAGAGCTTACCGTTTACGACAGAACCCCCGAAGAGCTTGTTATTGAAAGAGCGAAAGACGCAGAAATTCTTATCGTAAACAAGGTTAAGCTTACTGAAGAAATTATTGCACAGCTTCCCGATTTGAAATTTGTAGCTACCCTTGCAACAGGCTATAATCAAATTGACGGAGTTGCTTTAAGAAAGAGAAACATTCCCCTTTCAAACATACCCTCTTATTCAACAAATGGGGTTGCTCAGATGGTATTCGCTTATATTCTGGAGTCTGTTAACAGAGTCAGCGAATATACTGATTCCGTTAAAAATGGCGATTGGGAAAACTGCAAGGATTTCTGCTATTGGAACAAGCCTTTATTCGAGCTTGACGGCAAAGCTTTAGGAATTATCGGATTCGGTAAAATCGGCAGACGAGTTTCAGAAATAGCAAAGGCTTTCGGTATGAATGTTATTGTTTATACTCCTTCGGGCAAAAAAGATGATGCGCCCGACGTTAATTTCACAGATATGGATACTGTTCTCAAAAATTCCGATTTTATTACAGTTCATTGTCCGCTTACAGAGAAAACCGCAGAACTTATAAACAATGAATTTATTAACAAATTAAAAGATGGTGCTTGCGTTATCAACACCGCTCGCGGCGGAGTTGCCAATGAAGAAGACATTGCAAATGCTTTAAAATCAGGTAAGCTCTCCTGCTACTGTGCAGATGTTTTATCAACAGAACCACCTGCAAAAAGCAATCCGCTTCTTACCGCTCCTAACTGTTATATAACTCCTCATATCGCTTGGGCAGCCTATGAAACAAGGCTTCGCCTTATGGGGATTCTTGAGGGAAATGTAAAAGCGTTTTTAAACGGTAATCCGATTAACGTTGTTAACTGATTAATTATATTGGAAATTGAACCATATTTTTCGGTTTTATCGTTATATTTTTTTGCATAATGCCAAAACTTAAAAATATAAGTTAAAATTATGTCAAAGTTCTTGCATTTATTCTATTTTGTGTTAAAATGTTAGAGGTTAAAAATAAACTAACAAAAAATATTTGGAGGTAATTCAAATGTCAGTTAAAGTTGCAATTAACGGTTTCGGTCGTATCGGCCGTCTCGCATTCCGTCAGATGTTCGGCGCTGAAGGCTATGATGTAGTAGCCATCAACGACCTTACAAAGCCCTCAATGCTTGCTCAGCTTCTCAAGTATGACACAGCTCAGGGTGGTTACTGCGGTAAAATCGGCGAAAATCTTCACACAGTTGAAGCAGACGACGAAGCAGGTACAATCACAGTTGACGGCAAAACTCTTAAAATCTATGCAATGGCTAACGCTGCTGAACTCCCCTGGGGCGAAATCGGTGTTGACGTTGTTCTCGAGTGTACAGGCTTCTACTGCTCAAAAGAAAAGAGCATGGCTCACATCAACGCAGGTGCAAAGAAAGTTGTTATTTCTGCTCCCGCAGGTAACGACCTCAAAACAATCGTTTTCTCTGTAAACGAAAACACTCTTACAGCTGATGACCAGATCATCTCTGCTGCTTCTTGTACAACAAACTCCCTTGCTCCCATGGCAAAAGCTCTTAACGATTATGCTCCCATCCAAAGCGGTATCATGAGCACAATCCACGCTTACACAGGCGACCAGATGATTCTCGACGGTCCTCACAGAAAGGGCGACCTCAGAAGAGCACGTGCAGCTGCTGCAAACATCGTTCCCAACTCAACAGGTGCTGCTAAGGCTATCGGCCTTGTAATTCCCGAGCTCAACGGCAAGCTCATCGGTTCTGCACAGAGAGTTCCTGTTCCCACAGGTTCAACAACAATCCTTACAGCTGTTGTTAAGGGCGCAGATGTTACAAAAGAAGGCATCAACGCTGCTATGAAGGCTGCTGCTTCTGAATCTTTCGGTTACAACACTGATGAAATCGTTTCTTCCGACGTTATCGGTATGAAATACGGTTCACTCTTCG
>JAZSNR010000014.1:0-28654 GCA_045536495.1 Acutalibacteraceae bacterium | reverse complement strand
ACAATCTTGTTGTAATTGACGGTAGTCAAAAATCGTATTATACAGATATCAGTGATGCCGTTTATAACGCCCCTGAAGGCAGTACTATAAAGCTTATCGGAGATTGCTGTACATGGGCTGACAGCGTTTATTTTGAAAAATCCATAATTCTTGACCTTAATGGTTATGCCATCGATTGTGTTTCATCGGAAGATCTTGTTTTTAATGCCAATGTAACAATTGAAGACTCGGTGGGAACAGGAGAATGTGTATATATAGAGTTGGTTTTTAACACTCTTTGTACAATAAACGGCGGTAGTTTTACCGGTTATTTAGGCTTTAATGCAGAGGGTACAACTGCAGAGGATTATCTCGGAGAAAATAAAAATTTCTATAGCTTGGGTGAGTTTTGCCCAACAGAACCCATTGATGCTTCACAAGCTACAAGCTTAAGAAATGTTAGAGTTGCAAGCAGCGGCGGTTGTAATTACGAAAATGGCTTCTGTATTTATTGCGGTAGCCTTGAAGCCCCTGAGCTTAACAGCGAAAACTATTATGAAATAGATAACCCGGGTAAGCTTTTTTGGTTTTCTAAAAAGGTTAACAGCGGAGAGTCTTCAATAAATGCTATTCTTACAAGGGATATTGCGGTTAATCCCGGAACTTTTAATGAAAACGGCGAATATATTCAATTGGATGATGAATATGTTTATGACTGGGAGCCAATAGGCAAAGATTATGATCTAAGATATAAGGGTTGTTTTGACGGTAACGGTAAAACGATTTCGGGCTTATATTTTAACGATGACTCAATAGAATATGTGGGCTTGTTCGGTTGTATCGGTTCTGCTTCAACCATAAAAAATGTAAGAGTGAAAAATTCGTTTTTGAGTGGTAAAACTTATACCGGCGGTATTGTAGGATTAAGTTATGGAAAGGTAACCAAGTGTTCAAGTGCAGCAACGGTTAAATCAGTTTTTTATGCGGGTGGAATTGTTGGCTGTATAACGTATAGCGGTAGTGTCGAAAATAGTTACAATATCGGCTCAATAGAAGCTACAAATTACTGTGCAGGCGGTATTGCGGGCAGTAACGAAAATCAGATTACATCTTGTTACAATATAGGTGAGGTTACCGCACCATCTTATGTTGGTGGTATTTCGGGAGTCAATTCTGAATCAACAAATGCCAAAACAAGCAACAGCTATTACCTTTCAAATTTCGATAATGAAAACGGCGGCAAAACTGCCGAACAATTCGCAAGCGGTGAGGTTGCATACCTTCTTCAGCGGGATAATACCGAGCAGGTTTGGGGACAGGACAGTAACCAAGCAGGTGCAACACCTATATTTGATTCAACAGGTCTTTACACAGTTGTAAAGGTAGGTTCAGGTTATTCCGTTGCAAATGTTGGTGATACAAACGGTGACGGAATAGTTGATGTAACAGACTATCAGGCACTTGTTAATAAAGCACTTGCAGATAATCATAATCAGATTGAAACTGCAAGCTATGATGATATAATGAAATATGACCTTGACGGTGACGGTTATCTTGATGTTATTGATGCATCACTTATGCATCTTTTTATAAACGGTTTCACAAGTGTAGATGTGTATGCAATTGGTGACTACGATTGTAACGGCAAAGCATTTGAAGAAGCAGATATTCTTGCAATGGCAGAGGCTATGAAAAAGCCTGAAAATCTTGCAACATATCAGAAGTATGCTTGCGATTTAAATGCAGACGGTAAGGTTTCTTACGACGATTTTAACACTTTAACAAGTATGTTCCCACTATATTTTGTTGGTGAGGAATAACCGTAAGGTATAGGCTTGCCTGTACCACAGAAAAACAAAATTCAATTCTTTCCAAAAATAAAAACCAATCGGTCGACTGAGTAATCGGTCGGCTGTTTGGTTTGTTGACATTTTATGCTTTAAATATTAAAATAAAAGAAGATGTCACAAAGGGGGAATTGTGTGGAAAACAATTGGGTTCAGGTTTGGGGGCAGGCTCATTCTGCTTTTTCATTTTTCTATTATCCATCCTGCAAAAAAACGTACAGAATTGTCATAAAATCCGCACTTTCGGGTAAAAGTGTTCGTTTTGAGCTTTCCAATGAATGTGCAAAAAACGAGGTGCTTATCGGCGCTTTGTCTGTTGCAAAATGTGATAAAGACGGCAATTTTATCGGAGAATGTAAAGCTGCAACAGTTAATTCTCAGAAATCACTTTGCCTGAAAAAAGGTCAGGTAGTTTTAAGTGATGAGGTTGAGCTGAATATTGAAGCAGGGGAATATTTCTGTATAAATGCTTATGTTGAAAAAGGCGCACTTCGTAGCGGTAATCTTATTGACGATGCAAGTCTTTTAACAGTAAAAGGCGATGTTTCCCATAGCCCGAAAATCGAAAACCAAAGGCGAATTCGTGACAAGGTTCGTGAGGTCGCCACGGTTGTTCTTAAAATGTACTTTCACAAGCCTATACCGCTTTTCCAATCTGTTCAGGTGCTGAACGATACAAATGCAAGTTCAATTGTTGTTTACGGTGACTCCATAAGTCAGCAGGGTTATTGGACAAATATGTTCTCCCACCGAATCCACGAAGCCTATTTCGGCAGATATTCGGTTATTAATAAATCCATTATGGGAAATCGTTTAATTAGGGATTTTAATAAACGTTTTTTCTGCAAAGGTCTTTTCGGTAAAAGCGGTCTAAATCGTTTGCAGAGAGATATTCTCGATTACCCCGATGTTGAATATGTTATTATGGCTTTGGGTACAAACGATTTTCTTCAATATGGAACAATTGCCGCACCTAAGACGGAAAAACCAACACCTCAAGAGGTTTTAAATGCATTGATCGGCGTGTCCCGGAAGCTTCAAAAACACGGGAAAAAGTTAATTGTTTTCAATATTTTAAACTTTGGGGAATGTATTGATTCCCGCCCTGAAAAAGAGCAGATGGTTAAAGAATTTAATACTCTTCTTGAGGAAAATAAACATTATTTCCACGCAGTTTATGACCAAGCCTCTTTATGTGTAAATCCTGATAAACTCAACTGCACTAAGAAAGAATATCTTGGAAAAGACTATCTTCACCCTAATAAGCTGGGCGGAAAAATCGTTGCCGATAATATTGATTTAGATTGGTTTAAATAAATGAATAAATGGTACTGCATCAAATTTGATACAGTACCATTTTTAATAACACAACTTTCGGTAAAACGAAATGTTTTCCAATTTGTTTCACCTTTGTTTGTGACTTTGTCACAGAAAAAATAAGTACATCCGGTTATAATAAAGACACAAAGAAAAGAAAGGATGTATGATTTATGTCAGTATTAAATGTAAATAAAAATAATTTTGATGAAGTGAAAAACAGCGAGAAAACCGTTCTTCTCGATTTCTATGCTGATTGGTGCGGTCCTTGCAGAATCGTTTCACCCATAGTTGATGAAATTGCCGAAGAAAATCCCCAGTACCTTGTAGGTAAAATCAATGTTGATGAGCAGGAGGAACTGGCTCAGGAGTTCGGAGTTTTCAGCATACCCACATTGGTAGTTCTTAAAAACGGTAAAGTGGTTAATCAGGTGTCGGGAGCAAGACCCAAACCGCAAATCCTTGCTTTGTTAGAGGGTTAATCGGCGAAGGCAATTTTTATCAATAATCTTCACGCCTTTCCGGGAAACCTCAACTAAACCCTCATTTGAAAAATATTTAAGCATTCTTGAAACTACCTCACGGGCAGAACCCATATATTTGGCGATTTGCTCGTGGGTTAGTTCTATTATATCCGACCCTGTGCGAGTGGATTCATCCATAAGAAAAATAGCCAAACGCTTATCAACGCTCATAAATAAAATCTGTTGCATAATCCACATAACATCGGAAAAACGGCTTACTGCCAGTTCCAATGAAAATATTTTAATGTTAGGATTGCGCTCGGAAACTGCCGCAAAAGCAGGTCCGCTTATAACAATGCATTCGCTTGTTTCTTCCGCATCGATAAAAACATCGAATGTAACGGTTTGGAGAACACAGGAGGCGGAGAGCATACACATATCACCCTCATGCAAGCGGTAAAGGGTAATATCTTTTCCGTCTTCGGACATTATATAAACGCGAAGGCATCCCGAACGAATAAAGAAAACTCCTGAGCATTCGGAGCTGTCGTGGGCATTGGTGCTTTTAGGAAAAGTAACCGAAGAAGCGTTTTTGCAGATGTATTCTTGCTCATTTTTATCTAAGTCATTCCAAAAAGGGAAATTGTCTTTGAATATAGCTTCAAATGAATTATGCATTGCTTAAACTTCCTTTCTGTTATATCCATATATATTTTACTATACCGAGCAGTTAAATGTCAACGAATTGAAAATTTCCTTTGTGATAAAGTCACAGAAATAAAAACAAATTCAAATTATAATAAAATAAAAAAGATAGGAGAACAAGTATGGAGCACATCTATGATTTGGTTATAATCGGCGGAGGTCCTGCAGGCTACACAGCCGCTTTATATGCAGCTCGCGCAGGCTTGGATTCGGTTTTAATAGAGAAATTATCTGCAGGGGGTCAGATGGCTCTTACAGGTGAAATTGATAACTATCCCGGTTTCGAAGAGGGCGTTGACGGTCTTACCTTAGGTTTTAAAATGCAGCAGGGTGCCGAAAGATTCGGCGCAAAAACAGAATATGCAGAAGTTGAATCCGTTGATTTTTCTGAAAAAATCAAAAAAATCGAAACTACTGCGGGAGCGTTTTTTGCAAAAACAGTTATTGTTTCAACGGGAGCAAATCCTCGGGAATTGGGACTCGAAAACGAAGCAGAGCTTGTAGGTAAAGGTGTTCATTATTGCGCTCATTGCGACGGAAGATTTTATAAAAATAAAACCGTTATAGTAGTTGGGGGCGGTAATTCTGCTGCGGCAGATGCACTCTATCTTTCAAGGCTTTCGGAAAAAGTGTTTGTTGTTCATCGCAGAGATGAATTACGGGCAACAAAAATTTACCACGAACCTCTTTTGAAAGCGGAAAATGTTGAATTTATCTGGAACAGTTCAGTTAGTGAGATTTTAGAAGACGGCAGAGTAAACGGTGCTAAAATAAAGAATTTAAAAACAGGCGAAATAACCGAGGTTTCCTGTGATGGCGTTTTTATAAGCATCGGAAGAAAACCGGCTACCGAGTTTTTAAACGGCGCTTTGGATTTAGACAAGGGCGGTTATATTATTGCCGATGAATCAACAAAAACAAACGTTGACGGAGTGTATGCAGTAGGGGATGTTCGTTCAAAAGTTCTTCGCCAGATTGTTACAGCGGTTGCAGACGGTGCTGTGGCTGTTCATTATGCAGAGGAATATCTTGGTTAGTGTTGAGGTTTTTTGAAAAATTTGATAAAATAGGATGAATCAGTTTTTATAGGGAAGGTGTTTTGTAAATGCAGTATTTCATTTCGTTTCTAGAAGGGATTATAACCTTTGTTTCACCCTGTCTTCTGCCCATGCTTCCCATTTATATTTCCTATTTTGCAGGCGGTAGAGAAAAGAATACTAAAAAAACAGTGAAAAATACTCTCGGTTTTATTTTAGGATTTACTGTTTTATTTGTTTTAATGGGCGCTCTTGCAGGAACATTCGGCAGAATTTTAAATGAATATAAGATGGTTGTAAATATTGTAACGGGGCTTATAGTTATTTGTTTCGGTCTCAATTTTCTGGGCGTTTTGAAATTTAATTTTTTTAAAGGCGCAAAGAGTACCAAAACCGATAATTTAGGATTCTTCTCCTCAGTCTTGTTCGGCATTGTTTTCTCAATAGGTTGGACACCCTGCGTAGGTGCATTTTTAGGCTCAGCTTTGATGCTTGCAACAAGTCAGGGCAGTGTTCTGCAAGGTGTTATAATGCTTCTTCTTTATTCTTTGGGATTAGGAATACCGTTTTTTATAAGCGCTATTCTTATTGATAAGCTGAAAGGTGCATTTGATTTTATTAAGAAGCATTATAAGATAATCAACACAGTCAGCGGTGCGTTGCTTGTGGTGGTAGGTATCTTAATGGCAACGGGGCTTTTCGGTAAATTTTTAGTACTTCTCTCATAGGAAAGGAGCGTTATATGAAAAATTCAGTTAAATGGGTTATAATTGCCGTGGTTCTTGTGGGTGTTATAGCAGGAGCATCGGTTTTATATAATAAATTCAGCGAGGATTATATTACAGAGTCGCCCGTTCAGACAACGGCTCAGAACGATGAAAAGACAGATAATGGTGAATCTGAAGATTTTTCTGCACCCGATTTTACAGTTCTTGATTATGACGGTAATGAGGTTAAGCTTTCCGATTTTAAAGGAAAACCCGTAGTAATAAATTTTTGGGCAACCTGGTGCTATTATTGCAAGGAGGAAATGCCCGATTTTAATGCGGCCTTTAAAAAATATCCCGATGTTGAGTTTTTGATGATAAACGCAACCGACGGTTATCAGGAAACCGTTGAATCAGCTAAAAGATACATCGAAGAAGAGGCTTTCGATTTTAATATATATTTTGATACAGAATTTGAAGCAGTCAATGCATATTATGTAAATGGTTATCCGTCAACATTTTTTATAGACAAAGAGGGGAATTTAGTAACATACGCAAACGGTATGCTGGACTACGAATCTCTAGAAAAAGGAATTGAGTTAATCAAGTGAAAATAAAAACGTGCTTGTAAGGTAAAAATCCTGACAAGCACATTTTTATTTTGTTTTCAGATATTTAAAATTTCCTGAATAGTTGGCATTGAGCTTTGGGCCCCCATTCTGCTGACAGCAATTGAACCTGCCTTGTTGCCCATATCGCAAGCGGTATAAATATCTCCACTCTTAATATATTCTAAAGCCAATGCCGCGGTGAAGCAGTCACCTGCGGCAGTTGTGTCAACAACCTGACTTTTATAAGAGGGGAAAAGCTTTAATTCATTCCCGTCCCAGAGTGAGCAACCTCTTTCACCAAGCTTTAAAACAATATATTTTGCTTTGCTTCTTTCATCTAAAATCTTTGATGCCTTTAAAATGTTCTCTTCTTTATCGGGATATGTGCCGGTTAAAGCCTTTGTTTCGCTTTCGTTAGGGGAGAGAATTGTTGCACCTTGCATTTTTTCAAGACTGAAATTCTTTGCAGGACCGCAGTCGATTACTGTTGTTATTCCGCTATTTACAGCGTGGTTTACGGAGTTTATAACAACCTCTTCGTTTGTTTCGAATTGTAAAAGTAGAAGGTCGATATCCGTTCCGATATTTTCAACAGCTTTTTTAGGGTCTATTTCTGTATTTGCGCCCTCGTAAACAACAATCCTGTTTCTTCCGTCGCCGTCCAAAATAATTGCGGCAAGTCCGGTTTGGGAGCCGTCAGTTGCAACGCCGGAAATATCAATGTTGTTGTTTTTTAAATTCTCTAAAAGCTTGTTGCCGTTTGTGTCATCTGCAACTTTACCTATCATTTTTACCTTTGCGCCCAGCTTTGCCAATGCGGTTGCCTGATTTGCACCTTTACCGCCGTTTGCATAGCCGTAGTCCGTGCCCAAAACGTTTTCTCCCACGTCGGGAACTCGCTTCATATTGAGAATTAAATCCATATTAATGCTGCCAACAACAGCGGCACGAATATTTTTATACATAAAATCACTCCAAAACCGCTTTAAAATCTTCTGCAGCTTCCTTGATGGCTTTGTCTTTTAAGAATAATGAGCTTGTACCGAGAACAAAAATATCTGCTCCGCATTTTGAAAGCTTGCTGCCGTTAGGAAGGCTAATATTGCCGTCAACCTCGATGAGAGTGTCAGGGCAGTTCCATTCTTCTAAAAGCTTACGAGCTTCGGTTACTTTCTTTTCTGCACCTGTAAACATTTTTTGACCTGCAAAACCGGGAGAAACTGTCATAACCAAAAGCATATCAATATAATCTGTAAGATGCTTTACACTTTCAACAGGGGTTCCAGGATTTATCGCAAGACCTGCCTTGCAACCCTTGTTTTTAATCATTTCAAGAGTGCGGTGAATATGAATTTCCGATTCGTAATGGACGCATAAAATGTCATTTTCGGAAAGGCTCATTCTGTCAATGAATTTTGAGGGTTCATTAACCATCATATGAACATCCAAAGGAATGTCAGTAACCTTTTTTATAGCATTAATTAAGTCAAAGCCTAAGGTGATATTGGGCACAAAAGCCCCGTCCATAATATCAATATGCAGGTAATCTATGCCTGCTTTTTCGAGCTCTTTTATAGAGTCCGTAAGATTTGTAAGGTCGGCGCACATTAAAGATGCAGATAAGAGTTTTTTCATTTTATAATAACCTTTCAGTTCTCATTTATTTAGCCTATAAAAATTTTAAACAGTTTTTTAAAAATAGTATAACATAGGCATTGATAAATAACAAGAAGGTTGTGTTGAAGAAGTTATTTATTTGTGTTATTATGTATGCAGAATTTCGATGAGGTGAATAATATGTTGAAATCTCATATTGAGTTTAAGAATGATAAGCCGTTTATATCAGTTAATGGTGAGTTGTATTCTCCTATTGCATATACAACATATTTTGAGGAATGCGGTAAATTTTCTGATTTTATAAAAAGCGGTTATAAAATATTTTTTATAAACATTTCTTTTACAGATTTACCCATAAATAATTTTTCAGGCTTTACACCTTTCAGGACAGGTGTTTTTGAAAAAAATGAACCCGATTATTCCGAATTCGATGATATTGTTGGTCGTATTATTTCGGAGTGTCCTGATGCGCTTATTTTCCCGAGAATTAATATTGCAATGCCTCGAAAATGGATTGAAGAAAATTTTGTTGAAACGATTGCCACATCTAAGGGCGGTAACAGAGAATCTTTTTATTCGGATTCTTTTTTGCGTGACGGTGCTGAACTTTTAAAAACACTTGTTTCACACATCCGTTCTGCCGATTATTCGGGCAGGATTGCAGGGTATCAGCTTTGCGGAGGGACAACTCAGGAATGGTTTCACCACGATTGCGTTGGTTCATTTTCTTCTTTTGCCCTTGAAAAATTCAGCAAATGGATGTTAGAAAAATACGGGGTTGAAAATGTAACCTTACCCGACAGAAAAGATTTCGACAGCGGGATTTTAACCGAAGAGGTGCGCAAATATGCGGAGTTTTGTTGTGAAGCTGCCGCAAAAATTGCAGAGCATTTTGCAAAAACTCTTAAAGAATACATAAACAATGAACAGATTGTAGGCATCTTTTACGGCTATAACGCTTTTGTAAGCGATTATCTATGGGGCACTCACGGTATGCGCCATATTATAGATTCACCTTATATCGACTTTTTCTCTTCTCCTTGTTGCTATGACGGAAACAGAAATTTAGGACTTGACTGGGGAGATATGATACCCGTTGATTCTATAAAAAGCCACAAGAAACTCGCTTTTATTGAATGTGATATAAGAACTCATTTAACTCGCAGAATGCAGGATTCACGCCCCAATGAATATCCAAATGATATTCTGCTTCTTACAGATAGCCGGGGAAACAAAACTGTATGGAGCGGTCCTGATACTCTTGAGCTTTCTCTTTCGGCTATTCGAAAAGCCTTTGCACATCAGCTAATAAAAGGCTCGGGTATATGGTGGTTTGATATGTGGGGTGGTTGGTATCACGATTCCGAAATTATGGCAGAACTCCGGCAAATGAAGAGCATTGCAGAAGCCTCAATGAGTAAAAACTCTGCCGATTACCCATCTGCCGAAACGGTGCTGTTTATTGATGAAAGAGCGTATGCTAATATTCCCCGAGGAAATCCCCTTATAGATTCTGTGAACAGAACAAGAGTTGCAATGGGCAATACAGGAATTCCTTTTGATTTGTGTATGGTTGAGGATGCACCGAAGGTTCTCCATAAATACCGTGCAGCGATATTTACTGCACCCATTCCCTCGAAATGCGGAAAATCCGCGCTGGAATTGTGTGAAAAGCTTAATATTCCGTATATTAAGATAAGTGAAGATAAACCTTTTTACAATACAGACGAGCTTCGCAATGTCCTTGTTTCATCGGGTGTGCATTGCTATAATTCGAATGGTTGCGTTATTTATGTTGGAGGCGGATATTTGGGAATTCACAGTGTCACAGACGGTGAAATCTCAATAAATCTGCCGAAAAAATACAAGGTTAAATCCTTGCTTGGCATAACATTACACGAATATGAAACGGACAAAATCATTATAAATATGAAAAAATACGATACAGCACTTTTTGAGTTGAGATAAGGAGTTTTCTTTTCGCGACTTGGTAAAGGGATTAATGTTTATTATTTAAAATGTGACTGCGGGTTATGAAAAATAAAAACGAGGGTGAGGAACTAATCTGTGAACCACCCTCGTTTTTGGCTTTTTGTGCTTTTACTTATATGCTGTAATATTCTTAATTTCTACTGTTGAAGTATGCAGGAAAATTAAAATAAAAAATTTTGTAACGTTTTTGAGTTTTAATTGTCTAACCAACGCACCGGTGAAGATGTGAAAAAGGATGGTGAAAGAGTGAAACGAAAAAGAAACACAGAAAAAATAACTGATGAGGTTTTGTGCGGTGAATATAATGCGGTATATCGCTATGTGCTTTCACTTTGCCACGATGAAAATCTGGCATCAGATATCACTCAGGAAACCTTTCTTAAGGCAATGAGCAAAACGAAAGACTTTGCAGGGGAAAGCAGTCTTTATACCTGGCTTTGTGCAATTGCAAAGAGAATATTCCTTAATAAATGCAAAAAGCAAGGTCGCGAGGTTTTTGAAGAAAACTATTTTGAAAAGCTTTGTTCAAATGAGTCTACCGAAGAAAGTGTATCAGAAAAAGAAGCAGTATTTAATATACACAAAATTCTTCACGAAATAAAAGAACCCTATAAAGAGGTTTTCACCTTAAGGGTTTTCGGAGAACTGAGCTTTTCAGATATTGCAAGGCTTTTTTCAAAAAGTGAGGAGTGGGCAAGGGTTACCTACCATCGGGCAAGAAAAATGATTAATGAAAAAATGAGAGAGGACGGATACTATGAGTAACATACATAAAAACAAATTGGATTGTAAAATCGTTGAAGACCTTTTACCTTTATATTACGATGGTGTTGTTAACGATACAACAAAAAATGCTGTTGAAGACCACCTTAATGATTGTGATAAATGCAAAGCAGAATATGAAAAATATTCAAAAGATATTCCAACTTATAAAAGCAAATCAACATCTAAAGAGTTTGCTTTGCTGATGAGAAAAAAACGAATAAAGCAAATATTTACAGTGATTATTGCTTCAATACTTTCCTGTTCTGTTCTTGCAGGCGGTTATTATCTTCTTTTTGAAGCAAATATAAAACCCATTGATGATATTGAAGTTAAATGTGTTTACAGATACACCGATGATGAACCGTATTCTCATAAAAAAGTTGACAAGTTCTTTATCGTGTATTCCACTGCAAATGCATCATCCTGTTCTTATAAAACCAGGTTTTATGAAAAGAATGGAAAAATGATATATGAGGGAACAGAAAATACTACGGTTATTTCAGATTCATTTGATGAAAAGAATATAGAAGAAGCATCAATTGATGTTGTTGATTTTTCTGCGGAAGGTGCAGAAAAGTATCCTGATGTTGATGTGTTTATTTTCAATGGTCAGGAGGTATGGTCGAAAGAGAAAAACGGAAATGATGAAATACCGGAATATATAAATGCTTATGAAGATTTTTTAAACGGGAATACTGATGAATTCGGTGATAGCGATTTGATAAGCTGGATAACTGATGAAGATTATTTAGAAATCCGCTATGAGTATGATAATCACATTATAAGATGGGATTATGACGGAAATGTCGTTTATGATTCCGCAGAAAAAGAAACAGATAATAAAAAATAAAAGGTTTCTAAGGAAACAAGGGCAGGGTGTTAATCCCTGTCCTCGTTTTTGCTTACTCCAAATTATATGCTATAATAATTTTGTCACCAAAAGCAATTGTCAATCGTTTTTAGGGTGAGAGTACTCGCACATAGTGAAAGGAGGACATTATGAGCAAACGAGATCTCGAAAATGAATTTGAAGCTAAATATAACGAATATGGCAATATGCTTTATAAAATTGCATTTTTGTATTTAGGTAATGTGAGTGATACAGAAGATGTTTTACAGGATGTTTTCACAAAATATCTTTGCGGTAAATATAAATTCAAAAATTCTGAACACGAAAAAGCCTGGTTTATAAGAGTAACGCAGAATAAGTGTTTGGATTATCTGAAAAAATCAGGTCGTAAGAATGAGTGTATTGAGGATGTTTCTGCAACTGCTACATACAAAAACAACGATATGGAGCAGGATGTAATTTCAAAGGTTATTGCATTACCCGAAAAATATAAATCAGCCATAATTCTGTTTTATTACAATGATTATACTGTTGAAGAAATCTCAAAAACCTTGAAAATAAGCAAATCTGCAGTTAAAAAGCGTTTGCAACGAGGCAGAGATATTCTTAAATTAGAATTGGAGGATTATGCATTATGAAAAAAGACGATTTCAAAAAATCTATAGATAATATTAACCCTGACGCTTATATGGGTAACAGATTAAAAGCAAAAATAACAACAGTTGATGTGCCTATTAAAAAGAATAGACAAATTACACTCAGTATAACCGCTTTTTGCCTTGCTTTTGCAATTATTTTCGGTGTGGGATTTTTAGTACCATCTAAAACACCTTCACCGCAACAGAATACAACAGAAAATACAGTACCACAAAACAAAACCGTAAATGCTTTTATAATGGTTGCAAGTGCAGCCAATTCAGAAAGCACTGAAACCGCAACCATAAACAAAACCTTGGAG
Organism: Acutalibacteraceae bacterium; assembly: GCA_045536495.1. Lineage (GTDB taxonomy): Bacteria > Bacillota > Clostridia > Oscillospirales > Acutalibacteraceae > DTU089. The sequence goes on along the minus strand of JAZSNR010000014.1, from coordinate 15,805 downwards.
CTCAATGAAGAATATCCCTATGAAGTATATTTAGAAGTCAGAGATATAAGAGGTCTTTCTGATGTAGAAACATCAAAAATTGAAAATGAATTGGACGATGTATTTAATAAATATTGTGCAGAAAAAAAGTTCGATACGGGTAGTGCAGAACTTTGTGTAAAAGAAAATATTATTATGACTATATGTACATTTAATGAATTTAAGCTTGATTTGGAAGATACTGAAAACATTAAATCAATAAATGTGAAAAACACTTCAAAGTATGGTCAAATGGTGTATAACACAAATAAACCCACTTTTAATGCACCTCAACATGGAAATAATTTTACCATAAATGGTGAGGATTTCGATTTTGAGAAAAGCAGCTTTTATTGGAGCCATACAGAAGAACTTGAAAAAGCATTTGAGGAAAATATAAATATACCATTTTCAACATTTAATGACACGATTACCTTTACAGTTGAATATAAAGAGGGTTCAAAAGCAATCGGTATTATTGACCTTGTTTTTGATGATGACGGAAACGCTACTGCCGTATGTAAAAATTACGATTATGTAGCGTAATAAAGCGAGTGTGATACTTGTGTCAAAATTTATTGAAAGACTTATTGAATGTCCTTTTTATCTGGGCGAGGGTGATAAGTTTATTAACTGCGAAGGTGAAGACGGTAAGAAGCATACACGAATTTTTGAAAACAACAAAGAAAAGTCCATGTATGAAAAAAGTGTGTGTTCAGTTGAAGGCGGAAGAGCTTGTAGTCATTATAAAAAAATCAATAAACTTTACGAATGCGGAAAATTACCGAAATAATAAACGAACACAACCCGATTGCTAATAAAAAATTAGTAATCGGGTTGTTGTTATATTTGTTTAGAGAGAGTGTATTCGAACCACATATGGTTTAATACAGCCACTTTTCCCTGTAACATCGTTAAAACTCTTGAAAGGAGAAAGCCTTCCTGCGAGTTTTGCCTCGTTACAGACAAAATTGCCAAGTATTAAACTTCGCGGAACCTGAAATGCCCGAGGCCCAGTGCATTTGGGATTTTCTTTGGCGAAGTAATACTGTCGTATTGCGAGACAAAAAAATTACAAAGGTGCGTGAACTCGGACATTTAAGGCATATTTGGTTCGAATACACTCACTCTAGGATTAAATTTTCTTTTTCATAAGTCCGTGTTTGTTGCAGTAAATATACAAATAGGCTCTGCCACGGAACTGCAATCTTGTTTCGGCATTTCCCTCGGGATAAAGCTTTATTAACTGCACTTTGTCGGAAGTAACATAAGCCATAAAAGAAATATAATGGCTTTTTGTCATATCGTGATTTACTGTAATAAACTTTTCATCTTCAACGGGATCAATGCTTATGGAGTGCGCTTCATCAATTTCTTCTGCCTCAAGGGGTGGCAAGACAATTCCGCAACAACTTATGACAGCTTCTCCTGTTGTGTGCAGTATATTTCCGCAAACAGGGCAAACATAAAACTTTGAGCGCAACATATTAGACGATATATTTTTATTGATAACGGTATCTCCTGTAATCAGTTCCATCACCGAAACAGAAAGTGCATTGGCAAGAGGTTCAATCAAACTTATATCCGGGAGTCCCTTGGCGGTTTCCCATTTGGATACCGCTTTACTACTCACACCCAGTATACCTGCAAGCTCTGTTTGCGTAACCCCTTTTTTCTCTCGTAAAGTTTTTATTGTTATACCGGTTACATATGTATCCATTTATGTCACACTCCTTTACGTAAACATTATAATATACAGACATAAATACCGCAACCTACTCTGCGTTGAAAAAGACCCTGCCGAAAATACGACAGGGTGATAAGTTTACACATCTATAAATGTCCTCTCGATGACATTGTTCTGAAGTTCGACCTCAAGGTCTACGAAATAATCACTATAGCCACCAACACGAACTATAAGGTTGCCGTGATTTTCGGGGTGTTCTTTTGCGTCAAGCAGGTCTTCGGGTGAGACAACTGTTACGGTGTATTGTTGTCCACCACCCGCAAAATATGCCTTTGCGAGAGCGATAAAAGAAGCTTTGCCTTTTCCGCTTGTGAACATCTTCTTTTCAAACTTATTTTGGAATACAAACCCACTACAAGCATCGGTATGATTATATTTAAGAACAGATTTGATTTGTGCTGTAGGTCCGTTTGTGTCACGTCCGGGTGTTGCGGCGATGCTGTCTGCAAGAAGGGGTTCGCCCTTCAGTTTTCCGTTAGGAAGTGCCGCAGTCTGACGTCCGTAGTCGGCGGCACGGTTAAATGTACTGCATCCGCCCGTGAATACTCCGCCTCTATAGGTGTTGTTACGCTTGAGAAGGGTGAAGAAGCGGTTCAGTGCCCGTGCGGTTATTTGGTCTACCTCTTCAATATCGTTACCGAACTTTTCACAATTCTTAAAATCGTGGTGGAGCTGTTCGTAACCCTCAAAGTTTGCCTTCAGTGCGTCAATAAGCTCTGCCATTGTATACTTCTTTTCATCGTAAACCAGCTTCTTGACAGCATAAAGGCTGTCACCTGTATCGGCAATACCTTCGGCTAAAATCTGTCCGTGGTTGTAAAGGGGTCCACCGTTTCTATAGTCCCGACCTTTTTCAAGACAACCCTCAATAAGACAGGAACGGAGAGGGTGTGGCTCAAATACACCGCGAAGATGCTGTCGGGTGTTTGCGCTGTTACAGAAATTGTAGGTTACGAACTCAAGCTGGTCCATAAAAGCACGTTCAAATCTCTCGTAGGTCTCAAAAGCTCTTGTGTCGCCTGTTTGAATGGAAATCTGCTCACCGTTCATAGCATCAATGCCGTTGTGCAGTGCAAACTCAAGACATTTAGTGAAAACTACCTCGCCGTCTTCAAGACCCATGTGGCTCTTGCCGAGAATATCTATCTGATTACAGCCGTTCATACAGTAATCGTGGCTGTCTTGGGGCGGAATACCAATCTTTTCGAGGGCTACGCAAACTACGTCGTCATTGTATAATGCAGGAAGCCCCGTTCCTGTTGCGAGAGTATCGGCAATAGCATTCCAGAGCACATTGGGTGTATTTCTGTGAATGCGACAAGTAAGATTAGGTGTATTGTAGCCTTTCTTTCTCACCGTAGCTAAAATATCATATGTAAGCTCGTTAGTCTCATCGTTCCAATTCTCATCACTTCCGGAAATACAGAGATTCCAGGAGCGATGTTCGTGGAAGTAGTCCCAAAGTCTGTCAAGCAAGTCTGTTACTTCTTCCTTGTTCTCGGTTTTCAGATATGCAGGATACATATACTGGTCAAATCTACCGGGGGAATCGCTACCGTCAAGGGCAAATATGAGCATGAAAGCGCACATAGCCGAGGTGAAATCGTAGGCAGGTTTCTTCGGTACTGTTTCAAATGCTTTTGCCATACGAAGATAGAATTTTTTATCATCAGGATTCTCGCATTTTTCTGCCATTTCGAGAGCGAATTTACCATATCTTTCGCCCAAAATATCTATAGCATCAAGGGCATAGGAGCAAGAACGATAAAACCAAACCTCGTCGGGATGGTTATCACGATTTTCTGCGATTATTGTGCGGATGTAATCTGTACCGAAATTGATTATTCTTCCGTAATCAGGATTAGAATGACCACCCCAACCACCGCCCCACCCGGCACCTGAACGATCAAGTGCTTCAGTGGACTCGGAAAAAAGAATCCTTGCCTTATCTCTCAAAATATTTAATTCACGGATATATTTGTAGAATGTTTCCTTATGTTCGGGGAATTGCTCGGCAAGCTTTATAATCTTATCATCAGAAAACCAAAGACCTTCAGAAGGAGAGTACCCTGAACTGCCGTATTTTGCTTCAAATGCTGTTTCAGGAAGCAACTGACGAGAAAATTTTATTTCAAGATTCTTCGAGGCATGAAGCAGGGCAAGACCTATTCTTTCACCGTGTTCAAGGGTCTCGTCTAAAAAATATCCGTACAGGAAAGGGTCAATTTGAGCTAAATTTGTCATAAATAAACCTCTTTTATTTTGATACTCTCACATTTGTGCCGTGAGAAGCGAACAGTGAGCACCAACGGGATATTTCTGTATCAGTTGCACTGTCGTGAACGTAGGGAGCAGTTGCGCCTATCTTTTCGGATTTTCCTATACCAAGCGTGTGATAGGGCATAATCTCTGCATATCTGTATCGTCCAATGTTTTTACTGAGAAATGCACAAAGCTCTGCAATATCTTCGTCGCTGTCATTACAGCCAGGAACCAAGGGCAGTCTTATAATAATATCTGCACCTCTGTTTATGAGAAATTGAAGGTTTGACATTATTTGAGCATTGTCTGCTCCTGTGAGCTTTTTGTGGCGCACAGGGTCAATGCATTTTATGTCATATAAAAATGTTGTGCCGAGATCTGCAGCTTTTTCGTAAAAATCCCGAGAACCGATACCACAGGTCTCCATAGTAAGTGAAATCCCCGCATTCTTTGAAAGAGAGAGAAGCTCTAATGTGAAGTCAGCCTGATATGATGGTTCGCCACCTGTAATGGTAATTCCGCCGCCGGATGTATCATAGAACATCTTGTCTTTTATAACCTCGTCAAAGACTTCTTTTGCTGTCATTTCTTTTCCGATAATTTCATTGGCATCGTTAAGGCAGGTTTCCACGCACTTACCGCATTTCGTGCACTTTTCACGTTCAATCTTCAAAATGCCGTTATCAATTGTGCGTGCGCAGCATTCTGCAAGACATCTGCTGCATAATGAGCATTTTTGTTTGTTAAATGAAAGTGTGGGTTCTCTATCAAGGCTTTCAGGATTATGGCACCAGATGCATTTGAGGGGACAACCCTTCAGGAAAACGCAGGTGCGGATACCATCGCCGTCGTGTATACAAAATTTCTGTATGTTGAATATGATTCCCATTTTTACTTTATGCTCACCAACCTTCTGAATCAATTATACCACTCAAGCAAAGAAAAAAGCAACAGCTTTGGGGACTGTTGCTTTTTGAATATTCTCTCATAAAAAGCAATATATAAACAAAGTTTTGGCAGAGATTATTTGTTAAGGAGGGGCATTTCTGTCATTCGAAGTCTCGCGCAACCGTATGGGCAAAGTTTGATTTCCTGAACTTCGGAAATTGATTTTCTTGATTTTGGTGTCTTTGCACAGACACTTCTATACGGAAATTTAAGTCCCCAATTAATTTGTTGCATATTTGCTTTTATGGTTACGGGTGGGTTGTCCTGTGAAAAGAAATAAATTCAAATTTATCAAGACAATTATATCACGTTGCAAGTAAAAAAACAATGCTTTTAATTTTGGATTGAAATGTATCGGTATGTATAATATAATGTATTTGAACTCAACGAAAATCAAGGTGGTTTTTATGGAATTAAAAATCTGTCCCGAAAAAGAATATCAGAGCTTTAAGAGTATAGGTGCCAGTGGTGCATGGTGGGCGCAGATTGTTGGCGGTTGGAGTCATATTGACGAAGATTCCGGAAAGCCTGTCCGCGATAGAATTGCCGAGCTTTTATACAATAAGGAAACCGGAATCGGTATGGGTGTTTACCGCTATAATATCGGTGGCGGTTCAAAGCATTCGGGAAAAGGGGAATACAGCCAGCCTGCAAGAGCAACAGAGTGCTTTGAGGTTGCTCCCGGTGAATATGACTGGAGCCGTGATGAAAACGCAGTATATATGATGAAAAAATGCGTTGAAAACGGTGCAGATGAGGTGATTTTCTTTGTTAATTCACCTATTGAAAGGCTTACTAAAAACGGACTTGCCCATAACAAAAAGCATCAGCTTTTTCACGAGAATATAAGTAAGAAAAATTATAAAGAATTTGCAAAATATTGCCTTGATGTAACGGAGCATTTTGTGAGTGGGGGTGTACCCGTAAAATATCTTTCTCCCGTTAATGAGCCTATATGGGTTTGGAACGGTGGTCAGGAAGGTTGCTTTTACCGTCCTCGTAGTGTAAAAAATATATTTAAGGTTTTCTCAGAAGAAATTGATAAGCGTCCCGAACTTCAAAATATCAGGTTATCGGGTGCGGAGTCGGGGGATTTAAGATGGTTCAATAAATCCTATACCCGTCAACTTCTGAAAGATAAAAATGTGAGAAATCACCTTGACGGGGTGGATGTTCATTCCTATTGCCTTCCGTTGCCGTTGCCTGTAACCATACCATTTCTTAACGATAGACTTGGTTTTGTAAAACGGTTCAGAAAGTGGATGGATAAAAATTACCCCGATGTGCCCGTAATTATGAGCGAGTGGACTCATATGCAGGGGGGCAGAGATTACGGTGTGGATTCTGCTCTCGTTACCGCAACCACAATGTATGAGGATTTTACACTTCTGGGTGCAGTTTCCTGGCAACATTGGATTGCAGTTTCCGAGGTGGATTATTGCGACGGACTAATTTACATAAATCTCCAAGATAAATCCTTTGAAATCACCAAAAGATATTATGTAACAGGTAATTTCTCAAAATATATCAAGCCCGGTTCAAAGCGTATTGAAGCTGAAACTGATGATGAAAATGTGCTTGTTACAGCATTTAAAAATGAAAATGAAATTGTCCTCGTGCTTGTTAATAACTCCGAGAAAGAAAAAAGGTTTTCTCTTCCTTTCGGAAAAGAGTTTTTGTTATCTGTAACAGATGAAAAAAACAATCTTAAAGAAAGCGTAACAGATTCAAAGGATTTTTCTATAACTCCAAAATCTGTTACAACCGTGGTGATAAAATGAAAAATAAAATTTTAAATCTTCTTTTATCAATTAAAAAGCATTGGAAAATCGCTCCTGAGGGCAGGTTTATTCCCTTTAAGGAAATAGTGTCCTTAGCAGTTGGAGGTATCGGTGTTAAATTCATAGTTTATTGCGTAAGCACTATGATTTTAAGTGTGGGTAATACTCTTATCGGTAACACTATCGGCATTCCGCCCACGTCAATTTATTTTATTTACATACTCAGCGTTGTGGCAAGTTTCCCTCTTACAGCATTGAGAGCAAAAATGATAGATAATTCCAAGAGTATGAAGGGTAAATACCGTCCATATATTCTAACAATGGGACTTCCCACTGTGCTTCTCGGTATTGGTTTTATCTGGGTGCCTTATGAAATGATGAGTATGCCCGTAAAATGCCTTACTGTGCTGCTATTTAATATTGGTTTTCAGTTTTTCTATAATTTCCTTCTTGATGCCAACGACAGTATCATCAATGTTCTTTCGCCAAACACCATAGAAAGAACCGATGTTTATGCGGTGAAATCAGTTATAGAAAATATATCACCATCAATTGCAAGCATTTTTCTGCCCATTGTTGCAAAAGCAATAACCGGGGATAACACTCTTTATGATATGAGAGTTTACAGAGTGCTTTATCCGCCTATGCTCATTGTGGGCTTCCTCGTTTCAGTAATTATTTATGTAAATACCGAAGAGAGAATTGTTCAACCCAAAAACCATACGGTAAGTATGAGCTTTGTCGACTCTTTCCGTGCCGTTGCAAGAAATAAATATTTTTGGATTATCTCTCTTGCAGGGTGGATAGGTTTTCTTGAAGGTTCATTCGGTACGATTATGGGTTGGATGTATAACTATCAAGAAGCCTGCTCTGCAAATCAGTATGCGGTTATAACTGCTGTTGCAGGTAACGCTTCCTTGTGGCCAAACCTTTTTGCACCATTCCTTATAAGGCGCTTCGGTAAGAAAAAAGTTCTTATTTTAAGTAATATTATGAATATTATCTTTATTGCGCTTATGCTTCCGGTTGTGAAAATGACCGGTGCAGGTGTTATATGGATTTTACTTGTGTTTATCTTCATAAACCAATTGCTCACATCATTAGGCCACTTTATGAACCCAAGCCTTAACGCAGATATAAGGGATTATCAGCAGTATATAAGCGGTGAGCGTATCGACGGTATGTTTTCTGCAATCGGCTTAATTGGTGCTGTCATTACCCTTGCCACATCTTCTGTTTTACCTGCAATTTATGAAAAAGCAGGTCTTAACGAAGCAACTGCAGTTGCATTGGGCTACAGTGCAGATAATGTGTATGACGTGCTTTATAATACAGAGCTTTTCCAATCAATCTGCTCTGTTTTGATTATTGCTTCCGTAGTGGGTGCAACCCTTAATGTAATACCGTTCTTCTTCTATGATTTAACAGAAACAAAGCAAAAAGCAATGGTTAATGTTTTAAGAATAAGAGCGTTTTTTGAAGATGCAATGAGCGGTATTGCAACCAAAGAACAGGAAAAAGAAGTTACAGAAATTATCAACACTGCAAAGGAATATGCTAATAAAAAAGCTCTTACCATAGAAAAGGGTATGAGCAAGGAAGAAAAAAAGCATATCCGTGAAGAAAATGAGCAAATAGAAATAGCAAAAATCATATTGAATGAGCTTAACTATTTCAATAGTCCCGAGGGAAAATTCGAACTGGAATATTCATATCAGATTCTTTCTTCAAAAGGTAGTGTAAATGCTCGCGAGTTATCAGAGCGTATGAAAGCCTTGCCTAGAAACACTCACGAAGAAAAAGAATTCAGAAATAAAATGATTTCTTCCGTTAAGGATTTTAAAATTTCGGAAAAAACTCTTGCAAGTAAAAACTTCAAGGCTGCAGAAGATTTTGATAATAGTATTTTTACAGAACTCTTCAAAACATCTGATAGAATTTCAACTGAAATAGCTGATATTCAGAAGAAAATCAAATCCGCAAAGGAGTCGGGCGAAAGCACAAAGGCTTTGAAAGAAGAAATTGCAACTCTTCGCAAGGAACAAAATGGAAATGATATCAAAATAAAACAAGCAAGAAAGAAAAATATCCTTCACCACAGAGCAAACAAACCCACACTTGATGCCCAAAAGTGCATAGCAAGGTACGAAAGCTACAAAAATTATATGAATATGTTTGTATAAATATCTGCACCCGCCTACCGATTTCTGTTTTGGTAAGCGGGTGTTACTTAATGTGTTATAATATTGTTAAATTAGCTATAATTACAACTAAGTTATATAATTTATCGTAAAGTTCTTTCGGGTAAAGAACTCTGAATTTAGCGTGCTCAACAGAGGTTTTACCTAAATCAAATCGTTTTAGTTATCTGTGTTTTTAAAATTCAAAATTATCACTCCAAATGCATTTTATAAAATTTTGCTTTGAAAGTTTCAGTGCCATCAAAGGTGCTGTATTCTCCGTAATGGTCGAATACAAGGCCGCACTTTTCCATAACTCTGCCCGAAGCGGGATTATCAATAGCGTGGCTTGCAACAAAGTTTTTTTGTCCGTGTTCTTTGTGTGCAAATTCAATCATCATTTTTGTGGCTTCTGTGGTTAAGCCTTTGTTCCAATAGTCAGAACGGATATTGTATCCGAAGCCCCAAGCATCAGACTGTTTCTTATCAGGACCAATACTACAGCTACCTATTAAAAGGTTGCTTTCCTTAAGAACTATTCCCCAGTGGAAATTATTGTCCTTTGGGATTATTATATTTATCCAATACAATACCTCATCTGTGTTTTTATAAAGGTTATATGGCATAAATTTATTAACCTTTTCATCACTCAACCATACGAAAGCTGCATCTGCGTCCTTTGGTGTAATAGGACGAAGAATCAATCTTTCTGTTTCAAGCACAGGCGTAGTTTTTATGTATTTTATCTGTTTTATTTTTTGTATTATATTCATCGTTTCTTCCTCTTTTCCGCCTCGATTGCTATAAAAGGAACAGTCATTTCTTCTTCTGTAAGCCCTGCGTGAACGCCAACGAATTCGTGCTCTTCTCTCGCTGTAAATAATGTTTTTTCAGTTGTTGCTATAGCAAGAAAATCACCAACAAAACCATGCGTTCTCGGATGAGGCTTGCCGTAGCCTAAAATATTTTCTGAAAATACTTCAACCTTTGTCATAAGTCTGAATGAATCACCGAAATGACGGTTAAACTCATTTTTAAATTCTTCCTGCAAGCCATCCTTTATAAATAAGCTCATAGCTCTGCCAGGCTCAATAGATGGCGGAATTTTAAGCATATCATAAAGTTTTGGGTAATCTTCAAGGAACAAATTCACACTGTCACAAAGTCCGTGATCTGCGGTGATGATTATAAGTGAATCCTTTAATTTACCACAAAGCTTTTCTACCTCGCTGTTAATATGCAGAATCTCTTTGTGTGCTTCCTTGCTTGTTACTCCGTGACCGTGCATTGCTCCGTCAGGCTGATGCCAATATGCATATATGTATTTCTTCTTTCTTTTTTTAGAAAGCTTGTATATAGTCTTGCAAATATCCTCAACACTTCTGATACGGAATTTTGAAAAGAATGCTACACAGTAAGCACTTTTTCTGCCTCTGACTTTTTCAATCCTTTGCATAACATTTTTGTAAGGAATATATTTGTGAGCTACGTTGTATTTTGCAGCAGGCTCACCGTTTCTCTGTAAAGTGTTTTTGAAAACTGCAACGTTTTCTCCGATTTCTTCAAAGTACAAGTCCCAGCCGAGCCACCCGCATTCCAAAGGGGAGTAGCCACTTAAAATGGATGTAGTTGCAGCAACTGTTGTTGATGGGAAAACAGAAGAAATATCGGTTACATAGTGCTTTCTTAAAAAGTCATTTTCTTCCAGATGGTAGTTCAAGCTTGAAGTTCCCAATCCGTCAAAAAGAATTACTATAATATTTTTGTAGTCTTTTTCAAGTAATTTATCAAATTCGGGTAAGGTCTTGTGTTGGCAATCCTTAACGCCAAAATGGTTCAAAACTGATGAAGCAATCGAAAGTATGCTTCTGTCATAGTTCGGATATTTAATCATATTTCTACTCCTTTCTCAGCACATCAAGTGTATGGTGTGATATGCCGACTAAATCCTGCCTTTCGCAGGTTTTGAAATGGTATCTGAGATATAAATCATAGGTTTCATCATCCATTTGGTCAACAGACTCTTTCATATGGCAAGTATAACCGTCAGTAGCAACAAAATGCAACCTTTCCACACCAAAAATCTTTGTTAAATCAAAAATTTCATCTTTTGTATATACTTTAAAAATTCCGTGTGGTGGAAAATATGCTTCGAGTGTAACAGGGTCAAATTCACCATCTTCAATCAGTTTGTCAATTCTGTTATTTTTAAAACAGCAGAATATTGATGGTTCAAGCATACAGTAAGCAACAAAGATGTATCCTTCAGGCTTTGTAATTCTGATTGCCTCTGAAAGAGCTTTCTGTTGTTCTTTGGCTGTGTATAGGTGATACATAGGTCCAAGCAATAGAGTTACATCGTAGCTGTTATCGGGATATTCTGATAAATCAAGAGCATTACCTTGCTTAATTCTTACATTTTCACCGGGTAATGTTTTGGTTTTGAAAATCTCAATATTGTGTTCAATAAGTTCAACTGCATCAACCTCAAAGCCTTTTTGAGCAAAATAATGAGAGTATCTGCCAGTTGCAGCTCCGATTTCTATAATCTTCATACCGTCTTTTAAGTATTTTTCTATGTATTTCACGGTTGTTAAAAATTCAACTCTGCCGTGCTTGGATAAAAGACGAACATCTTCGTCGTGGGTATTGTAATAATCAACAAGAAAATCTCCTGTTACTTCGGGTTGCTTTTTAAAATGTTTGCTTATGATTAAATTAAATAATTTCATATCTTTCACTCCTAAAGGCAGCCAACGATTAAAGCGGATTGTAATTATCAGTGAGATAGTTTTTTTGTCAGAGATTTCAAAAAGTGCAGGCAATACTTTGTGTATTAACGAGCATTTTTGGGATTTCTGGCGGAAAAATAGCCACTGATAATTGCAACTTCGATTAATCGGAGGTTGCATAATATAAAAATAACCGGTGTAAGCTCCTGCAGTAAGCCTACACCGGTATAATCATATCGTTAAAATAATAGTTTACTTTTTGCGAAATGAGTATAAAGGCATAGACCTGCAAGTATCATAATCGTACTTTGCAAGCCAGGAATTATGCATATCTTGTTTTTTGAGAAGATATGTATTCATAACCTTTACCTCATTTGTTTTTTTGACAATATAACACTATGAAAATGATTTGTCAAGAAAAAGTTTTTAATTGCATTTCTTTTGTATCAATGATAGAATTGAGTAAACTGTGTATGTAATGAGGAGAGACTTATGAATCTGAACGTTAGTGATAAGCATCTGAATGTTCTTATAAAAAAGGTTGTTGCCGAGAAACTTGAAACTACTGTAACCAAACTTAAATTCATCGGTGGCGGCAGTAATGGTAAGGTTTACAGTGTTATGACCGATGATAACAGGAAATTTGCAGTTAAGGCATTCAGAATAAAGGGTGCTATGCAGAGAGAGTCAAATCAGATGATTATGCTCAGGGAGCACACCAAAACACAGATGCCTGAGGTGCTTTTCCTCTATGAAGATAGCGAAACTGCGTTAATGGGTATGAGTTTCATAGAAGGCAAAAATGTTTTGAATCCCTTATTTGTTTTCAAAAGCAAGGCAAAGAAAGAGATGTTTGCCAACGCTGTTATTGATACTATGCTGGAGTGGCATTCGGTAACTGCCGAAAAGTTCGGTGATATGACAAATCCATTGTATGATAATTGGCGTGAATATTATATCAATGAAAAGCAAAAACCATTTCTTGAAGGTCTTTCAAAACTTGCAGACAACGGTAAATTCAGCAAAAAGAATTTGACACTTCTGAAAGAAGCAACTGAAATCTTTAATAATCTTCCTGATGAATCAGGGAAACCCGTTTTGATTCACGGCGACCTGAATATTATGAATATAATGGCAGATCCCAAAAGTCTTGAGCTTATTGGAATAATAGACCCAAGCGGTTCAATTTATACCGACAGAGAATATGATTTATTCCAACTTCGTAATATGTGGGGCGATTTCTTTGGTCTGTATGATACATATAAGCGAAAGTACCAACTTTCAAAATACGCAGATTTCCGAGTTGCATATTATGGTGCGATGAATGAAGCTTCCTGTCGTCTGAGTGGCGGTTTGATAATGCCATTATGGGAAGTTTTGTGGAATAATAAGCTAAAAAAAGAAATGAAAATATTGAAAGCGAATAAATAATATGAATTTTATTTGGCGTGATTATAACCCTGAAGCAATGGGATATGTTGAGGATTGGCTTGATGAAACTGCTGTCAAAATGACGGGTATTGAAGATGGTTTTCGTGATAATTACGAATATTGGGCGAATGAAGATTACAATATTGTCGGTGAGAACTTTTGGTGTAAGGTGGTTTTTGAAAATGAAATTCCATTTGCAGTAATAGAGTTTGGTTTACACGAAGGTACTGTTACAATTATGGAAACATTTGTTGCGCCTGAAAAGCGTGGACTTGGTATGGGTTCAAAACTCATTAAAGAACTTCTTGAAAATGCAAAAACTATAATTGGTATAGATATAGAAAAGGCTGAAGCTATAATTTTTCCAAGTAATATTGCATCACAAAAAGCCTTTGAAAACGCAGGGTTCAGGTATCATAGCACTCACGAAGACGATGACGCTATGACTTATATTTATAAAGAAAATCCTATGTTAAAAATATAGGCTCTGTTGACGGTGGTGAGGTTCTGCAGATTTATGTTTCAAGCGAAAATAAAGATGAAGACAGACCCGTCAAGCTTCTTAAAGGTTTTAAACGAGTGAGTGTTAAAGCAGGGGAGAGCATAAACGCAAATACTGCAATTGACCTTGACGATATAAAATTCTATAATCCTGAAAATAGCCAATGGGAACTTGATAAGAGTTATGTCATTTTGGCTGGAACAAACAGCAAAAATGCAAAACCAATAGGCAAGGTTAAGTTTTAAAATAAAAAACTGACAGCAATGTGAAATGGTGATATATATGAACACATATTTTAATGAAATAACCTCAAAGCCCATAAATACTGATGGTGGTAAGGTGGTTTATAAAATACCCGCAGGTGCAATGTGCGGTAACGGAGACCTTGGGGTTGTTTTTGATAACGACGATAAAGACCTTATAATTCATATTTCAAAATGCGATTTTTGGAAATTCACTCCCGGTGCACGCAAAGACGGCGGAATAAAAACCGTAGGCGATTTGCGAATCGGCAATGTTGATTTATCGGAATATAATATAAAGCAATATTTTGACAAAGGTCTTCTTGAATGCAAATTCTGCAATACGGAAGTTGAGTTCTTTGTTGCTCCTGAGAATCTTATTTGTTTTGAAATCAAAGCACCTGAATCGAAAAAACTCCCCACTGTTAATATCGAGCTTCCCGATACCTGCAATTCGGAAAATTCTGTGTTCGAGGAAAGTGGTGTCAAATGCTATTCCCGTAAGTTCTGTGGTGAAGAAGTAGATAGAGAGTCTGCAGTAGTTGTTTGTTGCAAAGAAATTAATTCAAATACATCGGACGGATTTAAAACCACACGCTATTGCATTTCCGTTGTTACAAATTTTGATGACAGTCAGTATATCAACAAGGGTGTTGATACGGCGCTTAATTGTGATTACGAAACCGATAAAGCCAAAACACAGAAGAAATGGGTAGAATTCTTCTCTGCATCTAAAGTAACACTTGAAGATAAAGAAATCGAAAAGTTTTATAACTCAAGCCTTTATCATCTTGCAGGCTGTATGGGGAATAGAGAGTTTCCGCCCGGATTATTCGGTAACTTTGTAACTGATGATTTCTTCCCTTGGGCAGGGGATTATCATATGAATTATAACTACGAAGCACCCTATTACTGTGTTTTTTCTGCTAACCATCCCGAGCTTTTTGACGGATATATGACACCCGTTAACGAGATGAAAAATGAAGCAAAAAGAATGGCAAAAATGTTCGGTTGCAAGGGCTATGCTTTCCCTGTAAGCTTTGGTCCAAAGGCTCTTGATGTTTATAGCCAGGCGGATTGCAAGGAGCACGGAATACTTTTCCTTGGTCAAAAGAGCCATGCCGCTTATGCTTGCGTAATCCCGATTATGCATTGGTTTTCAACCTATGATAAAGAATATGCTATTGAAAATTATTATGATTTTGTTTTGAATACTG
This sequence comes from Acutalibacteraceae bacterium, assembly GCA_045536495.1. Classification (GTDB taxonomy): domain Bacteria; phylum Bacillota; class Clostridia; order Oscillospirales; family Acutalibacteraceae; genus DTU089. The sequence continues at coordinate 745 of JAZSNR010000014.1, read as the reverse complement.
CGGCGTTCTGGGAAGATTATCTTGTTAAAGAAAAGGGCAGATATGTAATTAAAGGCGATGCCGCTCACGAAATCCCTTATTACCGCGGTAAAGAATTCAGATATATCACTCATTTTGGTCAGATAAATACAATAAATGCCATAAACTCACTCGGACTTGTGAAACTGCTATTCAATGCGGTTTATGATATGGCAAAAGAACTTAATCTCAATTCTGAAAAATATGCTTTGTGGGAAGATATTATTGAGAATTTAAGCGATTTCCCAACCTTTATCAAAAAAGGTAAAAGGTGCTTCAGATATTCTAGGTTTGGTATTCGTTGGAGAGATGAAAACACAGTGGGTCTTCAGCATATTTACCCCGCATCTCAAATCGGTCTTTCTTCGGGTGAAAAGCTTCTTAAATTTGCAAGGAATACATATTTCATAAATGACAGACGACTTGACGATAACGGCTCAAACTCATATCTTCCTGCAGGTGCAAGAATCGGTGTTGACCCCGATTTCCTTATTGAAGGCATTCGTCAGAATATAAAGGAGTTCGCTCTTCCTAACAGACTTTTCCGTCATCACGGCGGTGGTATAGAGCACCTGACAACCGTGCCTGCAACCATCAATGAAATGCTGATGCAAAGCCACGAGGGAATTATTCGTCTGTTCCCCTGTTGGGACAAAAAATCTTCTGCATCCTTTGAGAAGCTTCGTGCAGACGGTGCATTCCTCGTTTCTGCAGAGCTTAAGGGTGA
>JAZSNR010000023.1:0-21450 GCA_045536495.1 Acutalibacteraceae bacterium | reverse complement strand
CATCGTTTTTGATTATACCGCCATTATCTTTTATCATATTAAAGCAAAGAGCTGCTTCAGCATATGAAACGCCAACATTACCGGTAGTTTTTCCTGTTGCAATGCAAATATTTTTATTTTTGTCTATTTGATAAACCTTGGCGAGTGTGTCAGGACTTTTTATAACATTTCCGTCCCCATCTCTTTTTCCGTTGAATTCAAGAACAAAATTATTACCTGTATCAGGCTCGGAATAAATCGCAACTAACAGTTCGGTATCAACATTATGCTTTTCCGACACAAGTTTTATATATTTATTATTATGGTGGTCAGAAAGCTGATTTTCACCATTTTTTGAAAGCTGCTCGTATTCCTCCACAGGATTATACTCCTCTTTCTTTTTGGTGGTTGTTTCTGTAACCACAACGCCTGCCTCAACATCGATAAATCCGTCATTTGTGCTTTCGGCGTTATTTTGTATACCGGTTTCGCTTTCCTTTGTTTCTTCAAAATCGAAAATGTTGTTCCCGCTGTCTTCTTTTGTTGTATTTTCAACACCGGCAAGGGTATATAAAGTAGTATCATCGTTTTTGATTATACCGCCATTATCTTTTATCATACTGGCAATTGCTATAGTAAGAATAATAACTGCCAAAAGAATTGCAACTGAAAGTGCTATAACAACACCCATTCCCTTTTTATTCGATTTCCGTTCCATAAAAACCTCTTAATTTATATTTCACATATTTGCTATATATAATAGCTATATATATTATAATAGTATAGACAATTAAATGCAATACCCTTTTACACAAAAAAGGAAGTGCGGTAAACCGCACTTCCCCTGTGAAAACTATTGCAATAATTCACACTAACTTTTAGTGTATGTAGGAAAAATTAAGCTACTGTTTCTTCGATTGTGGGAGCGAAGCTTGCGAATGCTTTGAGAACCATACCGATAATCGGGAAGTCTGCAAGAGCTGCTAAAGTACCGCCGTAAACCTCAACAGGATTACCGTCAGCATCAGTAGTTGTTGTAATTGAGAAAAGGCTACCGATAGCATCAGCAATTTCACGAATGTCAAGACCATAGTTAGCGAGAAGCTGCCAAATAGAATCTAACATGAATTTTTCCTCCTTTCTTACTTATCATTAGTTGTATATTATCACATAAAAACGACTTTATTTTTCTTTTTTGGAAAAAAGTTCATTTTTTTTATTTTTCAGCAAAATAACATAACCTACGCGGTTTAATTTGTTCATCTTTAATCATTTTTAAAGGATTAAAGCTATATGCTTTTTCCAACAAATCTTTATCAATATTTTCAGAGTAATTTTCAAAACAAAATTCCATATCGGTATTTCTCATTCTCAAATCATGAGCATCAGAACCCACAAAATCAGCAAAACCTCGATTTATCATTTTTTCTGCAAATTCCTGAACTCTTGAACCAAACATACCTGCTGCCGAACCACTGTTAAGCTGGAACAATGCACCAAGTTTTGAAAGCTCATCAATAGCAGGCTCTTCAGAAAGAAAAAACTGATATCTTTCCGGATGAGCGATGACAGGTATAAGTCCATGAGAGATGAGATAATTGCACCAAGATACAACATCATCAACGGTAGTTTTAAAAAAATCGAATTCAATTAAAATATATCTGGAATTACAAAGCGTATAAGGTTTGAAATGCTTTATACCGAATATATCGTCGTCACAAAGAATTTCAAATCCTTTGTGAATTTTTAAATCAATTTCCTCTTCAAATAAAATTTCTGAAAGGTGTTCAACCTTCCATTCCCGCTCATCAAATAAATCTCCTGCACTCTCCCAATATATTAAATGAGGGGTAAGAAACAATTCCCCTGTTCCGGAGCTCATCGCCATATCACAAAGGTTGATTGTTTCCTCGACATTTCTCGAGCCGTCATCCATATCCCATAAAACATGAGAATGAATATCAATATAATTATTGTCCACTATTTTCCCCTTTTACAGAAACATTTTCTTTCAACTTTTCTTGTTCTATTAAAGCTTTGTTTCCGATTACACCCTCATCATACATCAATTTAAGAATGACTACCGTGAGAGGTAAAATGATAATTCCGAAAGCACCGAAAAGTCTCGCACCTATAAACATAGCCGCAATTGTTACGATAGCAGGTAGCCCTACCTGATTTGCAACAAGCTTTGGTTCAATAACCTGTCTTAAAACAGTTATTACACCATAAAGAACAACAAGACCTATTCCCAAACCGACATTTCCCGTTATAAAGCTATAAAGCGCCCAGGGAATCAGTACAGTACCTGTGCCTAACACCGGAATTATATCAACAATACAGGTTACAAAAGCAATAATTGCGATATAGCCGCCACTATACACCCCAATAAGCTTCATAAATGACAAACCGATAAACATCTCTGTGAATGTTATGAGCATTAAGGTTGCGTACGCTTTAAATAATTTTGCAACACCTTTTGTTGTTGTTCGTTTGGCATTTATAAGCTTCTGGCGGTTTTTACTTGAACACATACCAAGAAGCATATTTTTGATAGTCTCATAATCCGAAGTCATAAACACGCAGGAAATAACTGTTACAAGAATCGTGAGAAACAAAGATGGAATACCTTTGACAACGTGCCATGCGCCGCTTATGGGAGCTGATAAAACAGACATATCTATACCGCTGCTTTGTGTGCCGATTTTATCAAAGAAATCTACAACATAACCGCCGACAGTATCGCCAATTCCTTTGGGAAGTTTAACAACAAGGTCCAGTACAAACTCTTTAACAGTTCCGGTCAGATCCGATACCGAGGAAAACTGACTGAACATATAACTGAAGAAATCCCTGAGTTCTCTGGAAATGGCAAAAACCGCGCCTACAACACCGCCAACTATCAGCATAACAATAAGAAGAACCAAGACAATAGAAACTGCACTATGGGCTTTTATATGAAGTTTTTTAGTTATAGCGTTAATAGGTCTCTGAAGGAAAGCAGAAAGTGCAGCTGCAAAAAGGAACGGAAAGATATAACCGAATGCATATTTTATAACAAAATAATACAAACCGATAAATATTGCCGCATATATGAAATTTATTATAAATGATTTACGCTTTTCTATTACAGCGTCCATAACAATCCCTCCTATAAAGATATTGTGTTCTTAACACAATATCAGTTTTATTCGCCTAACGGCGAGTGATATTGCTTCGCAGTGTTATTATGCTAGCATAGTGTTATTTGCTTCGCAAGTTTAATGGCGAATAAAATACCACTGAAACTGCAAGTTTCAATATCACTATTGCCAAAGGCGATAATACCACCTAACACTCACCTAATATAATTAACATCTATTTTAAACCATTAAGATTAATAATACAATAAAAAGATAAATTTTTTTATAATTTTTTAATATTTTTTGTAAAAATTTCATTTTACTCTTTATTATCTTGGAATTCTGTGATAGAATGATTTGGAATATATTGTACGGAGGTATCCGAATGCAAATAGCAATTATGGGTTTCGGCACAATCGGTTCAGGTGTTGCGGAACTTTTACTTAAAAATCAGAAGAGCATCGTGGCAAAAAGCGGACAAGCTTCTTTGGAAATCAAGCATATTCTTGATATCAGAGATTTTTCAGGTCACGAATTAGAAAAATATTTCACAAAGGATTTTAACGATATACTCAACGACCCCGCAGTAAGTATTGTTGTTGAATGTATGGGTGGAACCGAACCCGCATACGAATATGTTTCAAAAAGTCTTATGGCGGGAAAAAGTGTTGTTTCCTCTAACAAAGAGCTTGTTGCTGCAAAAGGCTATGAGCTTCTTGAAATGGCAAAAGAGAATAATGTTAATTTTCTTTTCGAAGCAAGTGTCGGCGGCGGTATTCCGATTATCAGACCTATAAGTCAATGCCTTGCAGCTAATGAAATCGGCGAAATTGCAGGTATTCTTAACGGAACAACCAACTTCATTCTCACAAAAATGATAGTTGACGGTATGTCCTTTGAGGACGCTCTTAAGTTAGCTCAGGACAATGGCTATGCAGAGCGCGACCCCTCTGCAGACATTCTCGGTCACGACGCTGCAAGAAAAATCTGTATTCTTGCTTCACTCTGCTTCGGCAAGCACGTTTACCCTGATTTTGTTGAAACAGAGGGTATTACAAACATAACACCCGAAGATGTTGAATATGCTAAAAACTGGGGCGGAGTTATTAAGCTCATCGGTCGCGCACAAAAGCTTGACGAAAACAACATCAGCGCAACAGTAGGTCCCTGTCTTATTCAGAACCACAGTCAGCTTGCATCTGTTGACGATGTTTTCAATGCAATCCTCGTCCGCGGCGATGCTATCGGCGATGTTGTTTTCTACGGTAAAGGAGCAGGCAAGCTCCCCACAGCAAGTGCCGTTGTTGCAGATGTTATCGACTGTGCAAAGCATACAGCAAAAAGAAAAGCTTTCGGTTGGGGTCCAACAGAAGAAAACTATGTTATTGACCCTGTTTTACAAAGCACAGCCCTTTATGTACGCGCAGAAACCGATGACTATGTAAATGCTTTTAACGAAATCAATAAAACTTTTGACTCCCCTCTTATCCTTCACAGAGATAATGCAGAGAAAAATGAAATTGCTTTCATTACACCTATTATCCGCGAAAAAGAAGCCCGTAACGCTATTGCAAATCTTCCTATTGACGTAAAAGCAATACTTCGCGTTCTTGATTATTAATAAGGAGGAACATTTATGGCTGTTTGCCCTAAATGCGGAAGACATCTGAACATTTGGCACATAAAAGCCGAATGTCCCACCTGCGGTGTTAATATACCCAACTACAACTGGGAAGAAAGACTTAATGAGGATGCAAAAAATGCCGAGGTTGCCTGGGCAAAATTCAGAATTTTTACAGGCAATTTTAAAAGCGCATTATTCGGAAACAAATTGAGAATAATAAGATTTATTTTCACCTTTGTTCCGCTTGTTGCATTAATTTTGCCCTTGGCAAATTACAGTATTAACCTGCCATTTGTTGTTGCAAACTCGGTCAATATGAATTTGGTGGAATTCACTCTTAATACATTATTGACTCTTAATTGGGGCTCTCTTATAAATCTTATGTCTTCAGGGTTTATAGGTGCTCCCACGGGAATGCTGTTCATAGCAATTCTCTTACTGTACCTTGCAGTCGTTTTCGGTGTTTTGAATTTCCTGTTCATTATTCTTAGAGCGCCAAAGCTTAAAGCAGGCTTTAATATAACAATGTGTGTTCTCTCCACACTCTGTTTTGCATTTGCAGCGATTTTATTTACTCTATGCGTTTCACAAGTAGGAAATTCCACAATTAATTTCATCTCCGGCTCTGTTCAATACGGAATATTTGTGGGTACTGCTCTTTTTGCCCTTAATCTTGTGCTTAATGTGATTACTGACAAAGGCTTTAAAAAGCAAAGAGCAGAACAACAGTAACAATAAAAAATGACCTTGCAGAAATTTATTTCTGCAAGGTCTTATTCTTATTATTCAAAATAAATATCAAAATTAGCATCAACACCATTGTTTGCTAAACGTTCAGAAAAACTATCTTTTTCAGAAGCATCTACAAACACACCTACATCTACAGCTTGTTCATAAATAGGGTCTGTTGTAGATTCTACATAATTATACCCGAAAAAATTACGCTGACTTGCAAGAATCATATCTTCGTAAGCTTCTTGCTTTTTTATTTCAAAGACATCTTGGATTTCCTCGTCATAAACCAGTGCAGTCTCTTCATATTCTGTAACGACTTCTGTTGATTCTGTTATGGGTTCTGTGGTTGTTTCAGTTAGTTTTTCCTCAATTTCAGATACAGGCTCTGTTGTTATCTCTGTTACCTGTTCTGCAGTTGGCGGTTCTTCTTCAACAACCTTTCCAACTTCCTGTTCTTTAGCTTGAACCTGAGGCTCTGTCATAAAGCAAACTGCAACTGCTATGCATATGCAAAGAGAAGCACAGATTAAAGCCTTACCTGCTTTTTTGTAATTAACCACGCTAACAATGCGTTTTTTTATGCTTACTTCACCGAATGCTACGGGACAAGCGGAAAGTTTAACCTTGTTAACGCCAAGTTCTAAAAGGGCCTTTGCATATTTTTTGCAACCATCTGCATCATAGTTTTTAACAACACTTTCATCGCAAGACAATTCAATATCTTTGCAAAGAAGAAAATAAGAAACCCAAACCAAAGGATTAAACCAATGCAAACACAAAAGAGAAAATCCCATATATTTTAAAATATGGTCCCCGTGTTTAATATGAGTCGCTTCGTGTTGCAAAACGCATTTTTGAGTTTGCTCATCCAAGCTATATGGTATATAAATCTTAGGCTTAATAAAGCCGCAAACAAAAGGCGACTCAATCCTATCGCTGTAATAGATATTATCTTTAAAAATTACGCTGTCAAAAATTTTCGCTTTTAATTTGAGATAACTTACAAGTCCATAGCCTAAAAAAGCCACACCGATTATTAGCCACACAACCGCAGCAATAGCCATAAAAGACACTCCCTGTTCAACAGGAGCAGAAACCATCTGCTGAGATACCCTCTCAACCGTTTGGGCAGGCATTTCGGGAGCAAGGCTCAAAGCACTTTCAAAAGAAAATGGAATTAAAAGCCTTAAAGCCACCAAGCCCCATAATACTTTTCTGAAATATTTGGGCGCTTTATTCAGCAGAGCGCGGGCAATAATAACCGCCCCTATAAGCCAGGCAGAATCAAGGGACATACCCAATATTTCGTTGAATATATTTTCCATTATTATTTATCTTCTCCGACAAGCTTTTTAAGCTCTTCATATTTCTTTTCGGAAAGCTTTTGTTTTTTTGCAAATGCCGCAATAAATGCAGGAAGAGAGCTTTCGAACTGCTTTTCAAACAACTCGTTCATTTCTGCAAGTTGAATTTCTTCTTTAGAAACAAGAGATGTGATTGTGGAGCCTTCTTTTTTAAGAACGCCTCTGTCACCCAATCTTTTGATAACTGTATATGTAGTTGTTCTTGCCCACCCTAATTTTTCTTTGCAAATATCAGCAATTCTTGCACAAGTTATAGGTTCGTTCTCCCAAAGAATAAGACAAAATCTGTATTCGCTTTCAAAAACCTTTGGCGTTTTCATTCTTTCACCTTCTAAAATTTATATTTATACTATATGTAGTATAATATTTGTGGAATAATTTGTCAACCGACCACGAAAAAAGAGTCTGAGATATAACATCACAGACTCTTTAATGCTTTTGTTATCCGATGAACTCAATATCGGTTTTAAACTCTTTAAGCCTTACGTCATAAGCCTTCATTATTTCATCCTTGAAAGCAATTTCGGGATTTTCCATACCCAACTGCTTCAAAAGATATTCAGTAAACAAGGGATTCTGGATTAAGAAAGGACCTAAAAGATATGTGCCGTAAAGGTTGTTTTTTCTTATACCCTCTGTTTTCGCATCTATAAAAGAACCATAGCCTTTTGTAACCTTTATAAAAGCATCTTTTTCTTTTATATCATAGGAATGAGAAAAACGACTTGTATAACCAACAATCTCTGTTTCCCCAAACTTACCTAAAAACAAAGAATTGTTTCTCTTGGGAATTGTTCTTTTAGCAAAAAAATCCACAATACCCAACGCTTCAATTTTTTCTCCGTCGGGCTTTTCAATGTAATTACCCATTATTTCAAAGGCATTACCTGTCATAAGGAAAATTACGCCTTTTTCAATGAGTGCTTCGATTCTGTCCTTATGGTCTTTAAGACGGGACAGTATTTTTTCCTGGTTAGACTCACTGCAAGAACCGAAATACACCATATCAACATCTTCCGTAAGAAAACGGGGCATTTCGCTGACGGGAGTTTTAATAAACTCTGCCTCAGGCAAACACATTTCAAAATATCGCATATTTGCCTTGTCACCGAACAAGCAGCAAATTTCGGGGTAAAGAACTTCTATTTTCATACTTGTCCACCGCCTTCCCCTTTATATGCTTTAGAAAATTCGGTTATGATTTTTGCTTCCACTTCGCAAGCGAGGTCGTAAGTTGAGGTATCGTGGAGAAGATAAAGCTTATCTATATCCTTATCCATAATATCAACTGCTTTAAACTCGTCCTGTTCGCAAAGAATTCTGTCTTCAGGAATACCTGCTATAAGGCAACGGAGCTTATAGTCATAGCAACGAGGGCCTGCAAGAACAATCTGCTTTACCTCGGGAGTGTTCAAAAACTCAAAATCAACGTCATAAATCCAACCAACGAATTCAGAAGAATCTCTGCGTTCGAACAAGTCGTCAATCATAATGAAAACTGTTTTAGCACCCTCTTCGTGACTTACAAAATCAAATGAACGTGAACAAGCAACAGAATTCTGACCTTTAGCCATAGTTCTGATAATTTCGGTTTTACCTGCTTTCGCTTCATTATAGCGAGTCTGGGTAACGCTGATTTTAGCCATATAATCCTTAACTTTGTTAAGGTCAACTCCGAATTCGGACATAAGGCTAATTGCAGCAAGTTCATTATAAATGTTATATAACGCTCTGTTTACCATCGGATAAACATCTTCAGTTTCGCCGTGTTTTACGGTTATTGTCTTGTTCTCATAGTCGATATTTGTAAGTCTGTAATCCGCTTCATAGGATTTGAAATCACATTTAGGACAATAAGCGTTACCTATATGATGATATCTCAAATAATTGAACTGGAGCTTCTCATCGCAAACAGGACAAATTGAAAAGTCATTGATAAGGTTGACACATTCCGTTACATCAGTATCTAGCTTGTCGATTCCGAAATAAACTCTTTTGTTATCCTTTAAAAGCTGCGATGACTGCAAGCAGTCTGCATTAAGAACAAGCTTGGTCTCTTTAGGAACATACGTATCAAGAACACTGAAAATGTATTCAGGGTGAGCATTTCTCTTAATGGAATCTCTGGAAAGGTTGGTAACAATAAGATAGTCAGGCTTAATAAAAGGCATAATAAGTCTTGAAAATCTTTCGTCAACCTCTAAAACGAGAGCATCAACTTTAGGTTTGCCGAAAATATTTACGCTATGAGTAAGAGCGGTTGCAACACCTGTATTAATATTTGAGCCATATCTGTTTGATACAACCTTCATTCCGTTTTGAGAGAGTATATCAGCCACCATATTAGTAGTGGTGGTTTTGCCGTTTGTACCTGTAACACAAAGAACATTAGGTGACTTCTTTGTTCTTGCAAGGTAATCGGGGCATATCTTCAAAGCTATAAAGCCCGGGTACATTGTTGCGTTTCTTTTCAGAAGGCGCAATAAAACATACACCGCTTTAGATGCCCATAGGGCAATAAAATATCTTAAAATTCCCATTGGAATTATTCAACCTCCGAGGTACAGTTGGGGCAACGAGTTGCTTCGATATTGATTTCTGTTTTGCAGAAAGGACAAACCTTTGTTGTGGGAGCAGCTTCAACAACCTCTTCCTTTTTACCCATGCTTCTGATTTTATTAATTCCCTTAACGAGAAGGAAAATAACAAATGCTGTAAGAAGGAAATCGATAACTGCCTGAATAAAAAGACCGTAGTTTACAGTTGCGGCACCTGCTTCCTGGGCAGCAGCAAGAGTTGCATATTCATTACCGTCAAGAGCGATAAATAAATCTGTAAAAGAAACCTTACCTGTCAAAAGAGAGATTGCAGGTGTAACAATATTTGTTACAAGGTTATTTACGATACCTGAGAAAGCACCGCCGATAATAACGCCGACTGCAAGGTCAATTACATTACCTCTTGAAATAAAATCCTTAAACTCTTTGAAAATACCTGTTGTTTTTTGTACTGCTTTGTTGTCTTTCATTATAAAAACCCCTTTTCTTAAAATATGTGATAAAATATCGAAAACAGTATACCATATAAATACACTTTTTCAAATACTTTTTACAAAATTCTTGCGTTATTTATAGTTATGTTGTATAATTTAGGCGTCAAAAACTGATTTTATAAAAAATGAGGTGCAATTGTATGATTTTAACCGCCGATATAGGTAACACAAATATCACTTTAGGTATTTTCAAAGATGATGAAGTTATATGTATATCCCGTTTAGCTACACAGCGTCACAGAACAAGTGAGCAATATGCAATTGAACTCAAGGCAGTTTTTGAGCTTGAAAAAATCGGCAACGATTTTGAAGGTGCAATAATCAGCTCCGTTGTACCAGAGCTTACACGAGGATTTAAAGAAGCCATTAAAAAAGTTACAGGCTGCGATGCTCTTGTAGTAGCCGCAGGAATTAAAAACGGCTTAAAAATCACCACCGACAATCCTAAGGAATTGGGCGCAGATTTAGTTGCAGGTGCAGTGGGAGCAATAGCTCAATATGAGCTCCCCTGTCTTGTTATGGATTTGGGAACTGCAACAAAAATTTCTGTTATTGACGAGGGTGGCGTTTTCGCCGGTTGCACAATTGCTCCCGGAATCGGAATTTCTCTTGATGCTTTATCTTTGAGAACATCTCAGCTTCCCGCAATTGAGCTTTCCGCTCCCGAACACGCTATCGGAACAAATACAATTGAATGTATTCGCTCGGGAACTGTACTCGGCAATGCGGCTATGCTTGACGGTATGGCAGAGAGACTACAAAAAGAATTAGGCAAACCCATTAAAACAATGGTAGCAACAGGTGGTCTTGCAAAAGAAGTTGTTGCTTGCTGCGAAAAAAATATAATATATAATAAAGACCTTGTTCTGCAAGGACTTTTGGTAATATATAAGAAAAACAGGTGAAACTATTATACGCATTGTATCTCTTTGGAGAACAGTAGCAAAAGGAGTTTTATTATGAAGAAAAAGAAACAACTTGTACGTCTTGTTTTGTGCGCCTTGTTTGCGGCATTGATAGTCGTTATGACATTCACACCGTATTTGGGCTACATAACAGTAGGAATTATTGAAATAACAACCCTTCATATGGTTGTTATTTTCGGTGCAGCGGTATTAGGAGCAAAATACGGTGCCGTTTTAGGCGGTGTTTGGGGCTTAACTTGTATCGCAAGAGCTTTCCAGTTAGGTATAATCCCCTTCCAGAACCCTATGGTCTCCCTTGTACCGAGAATTATTGTTGGTCTTGTTGCAGGACTTGTATTCCTGGGTCTTTCAAAAACAAAATGTAAAAAACCAATCTCTTTGGGTATCAGCGCCTTTGCCGGCACATTAACAAACACAGTTCTTGTATTAAGCTTCTTGCAGATTTTCGGCGGATTTGAAGTTCTCTTCGGTGAAGCCGCAAAAACCCTTGATGTTATTATCGGAACTCTTATTAGCACAAACGGTTTAATCGAGCTTATCGGCGCGGTAATTGTTGTTCCCGCTCTTTATATGGCAACACAAAAATATTTCAAAGACAAAATCTAAACTTAAAAAACCTGTTTTTCTGAATATAAATAAAAAATCAACTGCACCGCTTCCGCGATGCAGTTTTTATTTGGTTATTTTGTCGTTTCTTCTGTAGACTCTTCAGTTGATTCTGCTGTAAGTTCAGGATAATATGTGAACTGTTTAAATTCAATACCACTTAAAAACTCATTCATATCTTCAACTTTTGCTTTTCCTTCAGGTGCTTTTAATGTAATGTTATACAAGTTACCAAAATTCAAAGCAACAATAGAAATGTATGCCTCATCCTGTGCGTTTACTATTAATTGAAAAGCCTTTTCAGCGCCCTTAATTAAACCGGGTTCTTCCTTAATAGAGCCTTCTATACCATTTGCAAAAAGTTCACCGTAAAAGCTTTCAGCTGAATTGTAATATTCTTCATACAGCTTTTCTACCAGCCTGATTTCTATAGTCAAATCTTTTGCATCGTTTACAAAAACATTTCCGGCTTCTTCAGAGACCTCCCAACCTTCAGGGAGTTTTAATTTGAAACCATAATCCTCATACACACCATTTTCCATAATGGGTTCAAATTGCTGTACCGATGTAACCTTTTCACCAGATTCATCGGTTACATATTCACCGTTTCTATCGGTTTCATAAACTAAAAATCTACCATCTTCGGCGAGAACCTTTTCACCGTTTTCATCGGTTACAAAAACAAACTTTTCTGCATCTTCGTATAGGTCCTCTTTTTTCTCACATGCAGCGAACACACAAACAAAAAGAACTGTTGCTATTGTAAGAATTGCAATTATCTTTTTACTCACCAGGAAAACCTCCAATTATTTTGAAACTTCCGCAGTTTCAACAGGACTTGTGGGCAAACCGCTGTCCCAAGTAACATCATAATTTGCCTTATCCTCAAGTGTGAACATAACGCTCACATCACCATAGCTTTCAAGAGTTCCCGCACCTGTCATATAGGCAGTAACATTTGCAGCTTTATAATAATTGATATTTGTGATTTCGTTTGTAAGACGGTTAACTGTTGCAGTTATTTTACAACCGCTGTAAACAACATCATAGTCGTTAAGAACGAGATATTCTTTGCTCTTTGCAAATTCTTCGGAAGAGAGAATTTCTTCTTTATCGCGAAGGTCAAAAGCTTTTGTCAAAACATCCTGAGCTTGTTCGCTTGTAAGGTCGTTAAATGCGATTGTGATATAGTATGTATCACCGATTTCTTTAAGTGTTGCATATTCAATATCTTCTGCAGTAAGTGCTGTTGCCCAAGACTCACCTTTAACAAAAAGATTTTCGGAATTATCTTCACCGTAATTTATATTACCTGAAGTTTCCTTGATATCTTCGAGAATAAGGTCTTTTATACCCTTTGCCGCGTCATTGATAGCGCTGAGAGAATCATCAATTTCCTCTGCAGCTTCTGCGCCCTGCTTTGTAACTTTAAGGCTATCGTTAGGAACATTTTTCTCAATTCTGTAAGAAACAGCAGGCTTATCTGCCTTCACGCCGTTAACAAGGGTATTAAAATACGCAAGAACTTCTTCGCTTGTTTTTCCAACAGGAGTTGCGCTTTCGGTATAGACTGCTTCTTCAGTGAAAACAACTTCCTCTGTTTCCTCTGTATTGTCAGAAGAACCACAAGAGGTAAGAGTCATTAAAAGTGCGCTGACAAGTAAAATTGCGGTTGCAATTGTAAGAATACGTTTCATTAAGGTTTGACCCCTTTCGATATTTTGTCGATACTTCGACTTATTCACCAATTGATTATATCACAAAATTCCTTATAACAACAGTAATTTTTGAGATTTTTTTATATTTGTATAAAAAGCACAAAATCTATAACACCCGTTTGTTGTTTACAACTAATTTATATAGCAATAAGAAAATAATACTATTTGACTTTTGTTTCAAAGAGCAATATAATATCAAACATAAAACGACAATGAGGTTAGAATATGGCTGACAAAAAAACTAAAAAAAAGCATAAACGTTCAACTGAACAAAAAGCGTTAAATTTTCTTTGCATAATGATGGCAATAATTGTTATTTTTGTTGCCGTTGTTTGTGTTTTGGTCCACAAGAAAAACGATGCTTTAAGAGAAAAAGAAAGTGCTGTGTCACAAAGCACCGAAAAAACTAATTCAGACAAAAGCAAAACGCCCGACACCACAAAAACAGATAAATCCGATGAAACAACCGGCTCAGCCGAAGAACCTTCTTCCGACACTACTGCCCCCGAAACCACCCAAGCAGTTGCAGCAGTTGCAAAACCGGGAACAATAGATAACCCCACAATCATCACTATTGATGAAGAAAAATGGTATCTGACACTTGTTAACTCAAGCTACCGTATTCCTGACAGCTACGAGCCCGATTTGGTGTATGTATGCGGTAGCGGCGAGCGACTTGACAGAAAGGTTGCCGAGTATTATGAGAAAATGTACGAAGCGGCAAAGGCAGAGGGAATTAATCTCACCCCCTGTTCAGGCTACCGCTCCTACGAGCGTCAGGAAATAAACTACAATAACAAAATCAGTTTCTATGAAAGTCAGGGCTATTCTTACGATGATGCAAAGGTAAAAGCCGCTACAATTATTATGCCACCAGGTTCTTCCGAGCATAATTTAGGCTATGCTATGGACATTGTATGCGTTGATGAATGGTTTGAAGATACTGACGAGTTCAAATGGCTTACTGAAAATGCTGCTGATTTCGGCTTTATTATGAGATACCCCAAGGACAAGCAGGATATAACAAAGGTTATTTATGAGCCTTGGCACTGGCGCTATGTTGGTGTTGATTTAGCAAAAGAGCTTAAAGACAGCGGACTTGTTTTAGAAGAATATTTCGGACTTGCTTAATATAGGAGATTATACAATGATAGGAATTAAAGTTGAAAAAGCCCACGGAGAATATGACCCCGGAACAAGTAAATTTTTCGGCTCACCAACAATGCCTGAGGAATGGCTTTCAGACGGCACTATCGGCGAAGAAGACTTCTTCTTCTGTCAGTTAAAATTGTCCGAATTCAAAAGCTTTGACAAAGAAGACATTTTAAATCACAAAGGCTTTATTTACATTTTCTTAACGGAAGTCAAAGGCAATTTCATTCCTAATGTCCGTTATTGTGGAAACGAACCCGATACCTTAATCGACGATTTCAATGCAGGCTTTGAATTTTTAGGAGATGTAGAAACAGATTATTCCATTGATTTCTTTGAAACCGACGATTCAGAAGACGGTACAAGAATTTTCGTTCAGAACGGCGATGAAATTACTCTTTTGCAGTATGACCCACTGGATGACGGAATGCCCGAATTCCTCGCAGATACCGAAAAAATCGCACATTTCAAAATGTCTTTAAACGACCTCAAAAACCTCGATTTTTCAAAAGTAAAATTTTCAATAGAATAAAACAACGCCAACTGGCAGCTGGCAGCTGGCGACCGACAACTAAAAAAGCTCCCCTCAGGGAGCTTTTTCATTTTATTTCCGCTATCGTAACCCCATTCTCACCCTCACCGAAGGTTCCCAGTCGGAAGGTTCTGATTCTCGGGTCACCTTTAAGGTATTGGGTAACACCTGCTCTTAAAGCACCTGTTCCCTTACCGTGAATAATTGTGCATTCCGTAAGACCTGAACGAAGTAAATCGTCAAGGAAGCGGTCAAGAACAATAATCGCCTCATCAACCATAAGACCTCTCAAATCACAACGGTTGTTAATCGCCATTGTGGATTTGCTTTCGCCCGAAACTCTTGTTGTGGAAACCTGTCGTTTTTTAGTTTCCTTCTGCTTGGGCTTTTCAACAAGGCGAAGAGAGTCTTCCTTAACTCTCATTTTAAGCATACCTGCGGCAATCTCCACATTGCCTTTTTTATCCTTAAGGGCGGTAACATTTGCATTTTTGCCGATAGTTTTGCAGAAAACGGTATCACCAATTTCAAGAGGACGGGGAAGAGTGTAATCCTCATCATCTTCAATAGAACCAAAAACGGGATTAACCGCACTGTTTATAGCATCAAGGTGGGCATTAACGGCACTTTTTGCTCTTCTTGCCAGAGCTGCCGCATCCTTAGTCTGCTTTGCTTCTTTTTTCAGCTTTTCAACCTCGTTAAGAAGTGCATTTGCCTCTCTTTTTGCTTTTTCAACAATGCGCAGAGCCTCGCCCTGAGCATTTTCCAGCTCTCTGTCACGCCTGAATTGTGCATCCTTAAGAAGCTTTTCTGCCTTTTCCTTGTCAGCTCTTGCAGACTCTGTGATCTGCTTTGCTTTAAAATGTTCGCCTTCCATTTCAAGACGACTTTTTTCCAGCATATCAACAACATCTTCAAAACGAGTATTCTCCGAGGAAACAAGCTCCCCTGCTCTGTCGATAATACCCTTATCAATACCAAGTCTTTCGGAAATTGCAAAAGCATTTGAGCGACCAGGAACACCTATAAGAAGACGGTAGGTGGGTCGCAAACTGTTAACATCAAATTCGCAAGAGCCATTTTCAACTCTCGGAGTTTGCAAAGCGTATGCTTTAAGCTCTGCATAATGAGTTGTGGCGGCAATTTTTGCCCCTTTAATATTCAGTTCTTCAAGAATTGCCATTGCAAGTGCCGCACCCTCAACAGGGTCAGTACCTGCACCTAATTCATCAATAAGCACAAGAGATTTTTCATCTGCAATTTTAAGAATATTAACAATATTCACCATATGGGAAGAGAAGGTTGACAAAGACTGCTCAATGCTCTGCTCGTCGCCTATATCAACAAGAATATTGTCATAAACACTAACTCTGCTTTCGTCTCCTGCAGGAATCATAAAGCCGCTTGATGCCATTGCAGAAAGCAGACCAATTGTTTTAATTGCAACTGTTTTACCGCCCGTATTAGGACCCGTTATAACGAGAGTATCAAAATCCGAGCCCAAACGAATATCTGTTGCAACAACCTTTTTCGAATCAATCAAGGGATGCCTTGCCTTTTTCAAATCCGTTATGCCCCTGTCATTGAGAACGGGAATTGTGGCCTTCATATCATAGGCGAGATGGGCTTTGCAGAAGATAACATTTATTTCCACAGCGCACTCATAGCTACCCTTAATTTCTTCTATAAAGCCACCTGCTTCAACGGAAAACTCATATAAAATTCTTTCTATTTCCTGAGCTTCCTTACCTTTGAGAACGCGAATATCGTTATTGGCTTCAACAACGCCTGCTGGTTCAACAAAAACCGTTGCACCCGTTGAAGAGGTATCGTGAACAAGACCTGAAACAGATGCTCTGTGTTCGCTTTTAACAGGAACAACATATCTGCCGTTTCTCTGGGTAATAATTGCATCCTGCAAAACAGTTTTCAGTTTTTGAGAACGGATAAGCTTTTCCAACTGGTCACGGACGCTGTTTTCTTTATTTTTTATCTGACGGCGGATTGATGCAAGCTCGGGAGAAGCATTATCGCTCATTTCATCTTCCGTAAGAATTGCAGAAAAAATCTTATCTTCAAGATATTTATTAGGCATCAATGAATTGAAATACAAATCAATTTTCAATTCATCCTGACCGCCGCTGTTATTTCTCCATTCTCTTATTCCGCGGACAGTTCTTATGGTTGAACCGATATCAAGAAGCTCTTTCATAGAAAGAACTCCGCCTGCCGCCGCTCTTGCAAGAGAATTATTAACATTTTTAAGCCCACCAAATGACGGACCACCGAACTTTGCCAATAATATGTAGGCATTTTCTGTCATATCTATATGGTTTTGCGCCATATTTACACTTGTTTCAGGTCTTATGGACGCAATGATATCACGGGCATCGTCATTGCAAGCCCGCTTCATTGCCATCTCTAATATTTTATCATATTCAAGTGCTTTTAAATGTCTGTTTAGTGTACTCATATCTAATCCTTTATAACGTTGTAAAATTCCAAAGTTTTAAACTTTCTCTGTGTTTTATTAAGTAAATATTCTTCTGTTAAACTGCAAAAGCTTCTCAGAGCTTCATCTTTTAAAGTAAATGAAAAAATTTTCTCAAAATCCGAAAGAGTAACATATCTCATAGCCGTTACCACCGACGAGCTTAAACATTTACAGTTTACTGACGGCATACAGTCTTTGCAGTAAAGTTTCCCGTCCTCTGAAGAAAAATACATATATTCAGTTTCATAAGTACCGCATTTTTCACAAGCTACCAAATCGGGCATATAACCGCTCAAGGACATCAATCGCAGTTCAGTTACGGCTTTTATAAACGAAGGGGTTTTCTTGCCGTCTTTTAAAAGCCAGAGAGAATTAAGAAAAAGTCGGAGAATCTCCTCCGACTCAAAATCTTCCTCGCAAAACTCATAGGCAAGCTCGCAAAAATATTGTGCAAGTGCCATTTTTTGAACATCATTACGAAGCTCAAAAAACACCTCTTTTACAAGGGCCTCTTCAACTGAAAAAGCATCTCTTGTCTTGGAAAAAGTGAAATTAGAATAAGAGAGAAGAGATGTAGCAGCAAGCTTTTTGCTTTTTGTTTTCTTTGCCCCTCTTGAAAACGCGCGAATAAGACCGTGCTTTGCAGTAAGCACAGTTATAAGCTTATCGGCTTCACCGATACTCTGTTCCCTGATTACAAGTCCGGGTGCAGTTATTTTCAGCACTTTGTTCCAACTCCGTATTTTTCATATTCACACAATTGCGATATTCTAAATAATCCGCAATTTTTCCGCCTTTATAAAACTTTTCCCAAAGGTCTTTTTCATTCATTTACATCAACTCCGCCATAGTATTTTATTCTGCGGAGTTTTCATTATTCTTTGTTAACTCTTTAAAAATCTGCCAAATCAATCCAAGCCGAAATTATGGATTAATCCCTCTCGATTTCGCCAATCCTCTTTAACCTTAACCCAGCATTGAAGATTGATTTTACATTCAAAAAACTGTTCCAGCTCGTGTCTTGCATTGGTTGAAATTTCCTTGAGCATTGCTCCCTTTTTGCCGATAACAATACCCTTATGGCTTTCTCTTTCACAATAAATAACCGCTTCGATATCAATAATTGGCTTGTCCTCGCGCTCTTTCATTCTCTCAATAGAAACAGCAATACCGTGAGGAATTTCGTCGCTTAATTTATGAAGAAGCTTTTCTCTTATCATTTCCGCCGCAAGAACTCTTTCAGGCTGGTCTGTGAGAGTATCTTCGGGGAAGAAGAATTCTGATGGTGCCGCGAGCTTGAAAAGCTCGTCTTTAAGCTCATCCATACCGTCATTTTCTCTGGCACTTACGGGAATAACCGCTTCAAAATCCAAAAGATTTGTAAGCTCGAGAATTCGTCCCATAAGCTCCTGCTTATCAGAAAGCATATCAATTTTATTTATTGCAAGAACAACGGGAATTCTCTCGGATTTGAGCTTTTTAAGAAGGTCAAGTTCAGCATCTCTTATTTCACCCTTTGCCTCTGTAACGAAAAGGCAGGAATCAACGCCGCCGATACTGTCATCAACGGCCTTTATCATTTTTTCACCTAATTTTGTTTTAGGTTTATGAAAACCTGGAGTGTCGGTGAAAACAAGCTGAACATTGTCCTCCGTAAGAACGCCCATAATTTTTGTTCTTGTGGTCTGGGGCTTTGATGAAACAATTGCCACCTTTTGCCCCAAAAGATTATTAAGAATTGAGGATTTTCCAACATTGGGTCTTCCGACAATTGCAATAAAAGCAGTTTTTCTCTCAGTCATCTTTATTTCCTTTTTTATTCTTTTTCTTAAAGTCAAATTTAAATATAAACAAATTAAATGCAATTACACTCAAAGCGAACCAAAGTATGTTCATTGGATTTTCGGTGTAATGATTAAACAAGAGCTCAAATGCCTCGGGTTGCCAGAGTATTGTGATTCCGCAAAGCACCGCAAAAATTGAAAAAACCAAAACCGCCCCTGCCGCAACATCCTTTGAAACGGCAATGGTATGCTTATTCTCTCTTGAAATTGAGTTGTCAGCCATTTCAATACCTGTATTAAGCATTTCACTGCCTATAACCATAGCCGCCGCTAACAGTAAAATTGCAAATTCCGCTCTTGAAACTACGAAAAAATCATATCTCAAAAGGTAATAAAACATATACGCAAGGCAGGTGAGATGTATTCTGAAATTGCGCTCGTGGGTTACCATCCACCCAAAGCCCTTAAAAGCATATAAAAAGCTTTTAAAGAGGCTTTCAACATCCTTCATATATTATTCCTCCTCGGAATCCATATAGTAAGATTCGTTTCTTTTGAGTCCGAGTTCTGTTAAAACGTGTTCTTCCTTTTCGCGCATATGTACCGCTTCAATACCGCCGTTTACATGGTCATAGCCTAAAAGGTGAAGCATTGAATGGACTGTGAGGAAACCGATTTCACGTTGAAGTGTATGACCGTAGGTTTTTGCCTGACGAACTGCAGTTTCCACAGAAATTACAATATCACCTAAAAGACAAGCGCCCGTGTCAAGATTTCTGTCGTACTCCCCGTTTTCACCCAAAGGAAAAGACAAAACATCCGTACTGCTGTCAATATTGCGGTGTTCTTTGTTGATTTCGTGAATTCTCTCATCATCAACAAAGGTTACACTGATTTCTGCAGGCTCCGAGAAATCCTCAAATGTGAGAACTGCGTTACAGCAACGTCTTACGAGCAACCTCACGCCTGTTGGGATTTTCACTTCCTTCTGGTCATTAGTGATGATTACTTTAATTTTCTCTCTCATTTTCTTTTCTTTGCCTCCTCATATTTTTCATAGGCTCTGATTATATCCTGCACAAGCTTGTGCCTTACAACATCCTGACCCGTAAAGCGAACAATATCAATCTGCTCCATATTTTTAAGGATTTTTGTTACCTCAACAAGGCCTGAACGCTTACCGTCAGGCAAGTCAATCTGTGTTACGTCACCTGTAACAACAACCTTTGAATTAAAGCCCATTCGGGTTAAGAACATTTTCATTTGTTCGGGGGTTGTGTTCTGGGCTTCGTCAAGGATTATGAAACTGTCATCGAGAGTTCGCCCGCGCATATAGGCAAGAGGTGCAACCTCGATATTGCCTCTTTCAAGATATTTGTTGAAATTCTCTGCACCAAGCATATCAAAAAGCGCATCGTAAAGAGGGCGAAGATATGGGTCAACCTTGCTCTGCAAATCACCGGGCAAAAAACCTAACTTTTCTCCTGCTTCAACAGCGGGACGGGTGAGAATAATTCTGTTAACCTCTTTAGCTCTGAAAGCGTTAACCGCCATTGCAACCGCAAGGTAGGTTTTACCCGTACCTGCAGGACCCACACCGATAACGATTGTGTTATTTTTTATAGACTCAACATATTTTTTCTGACCGAGCGTTTTCGGCTTAACGGGCTTACCCTTACTCGTAATGCAAACGCAGTCACCGCTCATTGTAACAAGCTTGTCCTCATTACCGTCATCTACAAGAGAGATGACATATCTTACATTTTGCTCGTTAAGAGTTTCCCCTCGGTTAAGAAGCATTAATAGTCCGTTTATAGCCTTAACTGCTTTACTGACATTTTCAGGCTCACCGTTAACCTTTATATCCGAACCTCGACTGATAACATCCACGTTAAAGGACTTTTCAATTATTAAAATATTCTCGTCAAAACTTCCGAAGAGGCTTACAGCCTGCTCCATTCTGTCAACGTTAATTATCTGTTCCGACTTAATTACCCTCTTTTGTATGAATTTTTATATATTATTACATCTAAAGTATAACACAATTTTTGTAAATGTCTACTAAAACTTTGTAAAAAAAATATGAAAAAGTCACAGTTTTTTATTCTTCTGTAAAAATAAGACTTTCTTCGGCTATATTCTCCGTGCATATAATGTGAGAGACGATTTTCACATTATCTTTACCCTTTTCAAAACTATATTCCACCTTTTCCAAAACGCTGGTATTATATTCTTCTCTTTTCATTTCAACAGCATCGAATAATGCTTGAAGCTTCGCTTCTTCCTCAGTATAGTTTACTGTTTTCTTTCTCTTTTTAAAATTATCTTCTCTTATTATTCCAAGAAGTCGGAGGCCAAGCGG
>JAZSNR010000045.1:0-42188 GCA_045536495.1 Acutalibacteraceae bacterium | reverse complement strand
AAATCAGTTTGTTGCTTAAAATTTAATACTTAACACCATAGGAGGGTGTTTTTTGTACTGTCCGCACAATTCGGGGCAGTTCAAAAAATGCGGTAGGTCTTTTAATATATTTGAAAATTTGGTTAAACTATCATTGAAAGGATGATTTTGATGATAGAACAAGATAC
This sequence comes from Acutalibacteraceae bacterium, assembly GCA_045536495.1. Classification (GTDB taxonomy): domain Bacteria; phylum Bacillota; class Clostridia; order Oscillospirales; family Acutalibacteraceae; genus DTU089. The sequence goes on along the minus strand of JAZSNR010000045.1, from coordinate 42,021 downwards.
AATTAGACTTCTTCGCGAATGTGATGCCGGAGTAAAAATGGGCGTTTCTTCAATTGACGAGGTTCTCGATGATGTTAAATCAGTTAAATTAAAAGAATATCTTATTGATTGCAAAAATGAGCACGTTAACCTTGACAGAGAAATACAGCAGTTATTAGCAAAATATCAGGATGAAGGCAAAGACCCGAATCCCGTTGCAAAAGGTATGTCTTGGATGAAAACAAATATGAAGCTTGCAATGAAGGAGTCTGACGAAACGATTGCTGACTTAATTACCGATGGATGCAATATGGGTGTAAAGTCTTTGAATAAGTATTTAAATCAGTACTGCGCCGCTGATGAGGTTACAAAAGATATAACAAAACGATTAATTAACCTTGAAGAAAAGCTTGCAGTTGATATAAGAAAATATCTTTAAAAGTAAAAACTCTACCGAAAATTAATTCGGTAGAGCTCTTTTATAATTACTTTTGTAACTTTTTTATAAGTGCTTTGCAATCTTCTAAATCCATAATCTTCGGAACGGGGTAGAGAGGGTTGCCCTCCATAAGTGCGCGTTCTGCAATAAGCTGAATATCTTCATCCTTAATCTGCTCAAATTTATCGGGAATACCCATTGTTTCGTTGAGCTTTCTTATAGCGGCAATAAAGTTCTTTGCTTTGTCGCGGTCTCCCTGCGCTGCACCTGAAACACCCGCAACGTCTGCAAGCTCTGCAAGTCTCTTGTATGCAGATTCGCCGAAATAGTCAAGAACATAGGGGAGAATAACTGCATTTGCAAGACCGTGAGGAATGTTATACATACCGCCCAGGTTATGAGCAATAGCATGAACATAACCAACATAAGCTCTTGTGAATGCAAGACCTGCGTGGAAGGAAGCAACAAGCATATTCTCTCTTGCTTCAACGTTTTTGCCGTCCTTATAAGCTGTTTCAATGTTTTCGAAAACAAGCTTTGTTGCAATAATTGCGTCCTTTTCAGTCTGCTTAGTATTGCTCTTTCCTATATAAGCCTCAACAGCGTGGGTGAGGGCATCCATACCTGTTGTTGAAGTGATGTGAGGAGGAAGACCAACTGTAAGCTCAGGGTCAAGAACAGCATATTTAGGACGAAGAACAGGGTCCATAATAGAATTCTTTTCGTGAGTGTCGGGGTTAGAGATAACCGCCGCAATTGTGCATTCCGAGCCTGTACCTGCGGTTGTGGGAACTGCAAAGAAGGGTGGGAGCTTCTTTAAAATTTTAAGAACGCCTCTCATATCGGAAGGTGTCTGCTTGGGTTTAACAACTCTTGCTGCAGTAACCTTTGCACAGTCCATAGGTGAACCGCCGCCGAAAGCGATAAAGCCTTCGCAACCGTTTTCTTTATACATTTTGAGAGCGTCTTCAACATTGTAAATTGTGGGGTTGGGTTGAACACTGTCAAATACGGAATACTTAATGCCTTCTGCTTCAAGAGCTTCAAAAAGAGGATTGAGAAGACCTAATCCCATAAGACCTTTATCTGTAACAACAAGAACATTGCTTACGCCTTCGCTTTTAACGATTTTGGGTAATTCCTTTACTGAACCTGCACCCTTAATGAGCTTGGGGGGCGTCCAATCCATAAAATTAACAGCAAATTTCATTGTTTTCTGGTATGTTCTGTAGTAAGCGTGTTTTAAACTCATAAAAATCCCTCCGTAATTTTATTTGTTTATATAATTTGTAATTTTTTCTTTTAAGTCAAAAAGTAAATCTTCAATAAGCTTATCCTGTTTTGCCATTCCGTCCTTTAAGAAGGGGAAGGCTTTAAACAATCTCTGCTTCGATTTACCTCTTAAATTTTTGAAATCCTCTTTTAAGTTCTCATATTTTGAGTTCAATTCATTGAACTTGTCATTAAGCTCTTTTTTCAATGCTTCTGATTCGTTTTCGGATTTACCGCCGATGTTTGTGTATACCTGAATTGCAAATTCACTGATTTCTTCGGAAATTTTCATAAATGTTTTTGAAAAGCTACGAATGCCGAGAGCGTGAATAACAGTGTCAAGTAAATCGAAGGCGAAAACGGTCAAGAAGATATAGGTTAAAATATTTCTTGAGCTTTCGCTTATCGGACCTACAATGTAAAGGTTCATAATCGGCTCTAAAATGAAAACGAAAAGGCAGGAGCAGGTGCCCCAATAGAAAGTGTGAGTTAAACAAATTCTGCCTTGTATATTAAACTTTTTGTTGGAATAATCCCACCAACGTGCGTTAAAGAGCTTTTCCATAATATAGCTTGTCATAAATTCAACTATATCACAGAGAATTGCACCTGCAATAAAAATCAAAAGCTCGTTGAAATAGAGGCTTTCGGTAATATGCCTTAACGGTACGAGAGCAATCATCATAACAAGACCGCCAGTGCCGTAAATAGGGCAGATAGGACCTCTTAAAAAGCCTCTGTTAACCCATTTTTTAGGACGGATTGAACAGTAGCAGGATTCAAAAAACCAACCGATAAAGCTATAAAAGAAGAAATAGAAAATATAATCTAAAAAAGTATACTCTAACATTTTATTCTTCACCTATTCCGGTCAGACTATGGAACTTTTTGCGGTATTTTTCTGAAGACGAATAAATCATTTCAATTGTGGCGCAGTATTTGTCCATTGATGTAACAACAAAGCTTTCAAGATACTTTGGCGGTACAACCGTCAAGGGCCACATATGCTTTTTTATGATGTCTTCTTCTTTTTTGTTGAGAGTTCCGCAAAGGTAATATGCGTTTTTCAACGCCGTACCCGGATGTCTGTAACCGTGGAGCTTGTGGCTTAAATCATCTTCTCGCCAATCGTAATAGAACAAATCGTGCATTGTTGCGGCACGTGCAGTGCTTTTGTAATCAAGTCCCAGCCTTCTCGAAACAAGAAAACTCAAATATGCAACGCTTCTTATATGCTGAAGACGGTTGATTTTGAAATGCTGCTCAAAACCGCTCAACTGCTGAAGCTGGGGAGAATTATATATATCACCGGCATATTTTAAAAAGTTTTCCCAATCGGGTGTGTCCATACGGTAAGATGATATGTAAGCCTTATATAACTTACTCATAATTATTTGGAAATCTTATGGAATACTTTTTTGCCTTTTTTGATGATTACATAACCCTTTTCGAAATCGGAAACGGGAATTACATACATTGGGTCTGTAATTTTAGCATCATCAACGCTAACACCGCCCTGCTGAATAAGACGTCTGGCTTCGCCACGGGATGTGCAGAGATTTGCTTTGCACATTGCATCAATAATACCGATGCCGTCAGCAGTGAGGTCGCCGTCTTCAAGGTTTGTTGAGGGCATATTTTCTGAATTACCTGCACCGCTGAAAACTGCTCTTGCGGCATTCTGTGCTTTAGTTGCTTCTTCCTCGCCGTGAACAAGGTTTGTAAGCTCGTATGCGAGAATTTCTTTTGCTTTATTAAGCTCGCTACCTTCCCATTTATCCATTTCGTCAATCTGCTCAAGAGGGAGGAAGGTAAGCATTCTGATGCATTTGAGAACGTCATCATCAGAAACGTTTCTCCAATACTGATAGAATTCGTAAGGAGTTGTTTTGTTAGCGTCAAGCCAAACAGCATTACCTGCAGTTTTACCCATTTTCTTACCCTGTGAGTCGGTAAGAAGAGTTATAGTCATAGCGTGAGCATCTTCACCTAATTTACGGCGAATAAGCTCAGTACCGCCGAGCATATTGCTCCATTGGTCGTTACCGCCGAACTGCATATTACAGCCATAGTGCTTGAAGAGGTAGTAGAAATCGTAGCTCTGCATAATCATATAGTTGAATTCAAGGAAGGAAAGACCGTTTTCCATTCTCTGTTTATAACATTCTGCACGAAGCATATTGTTAACAGAGAAGCAAGCACCAACCTCGCGAAGAAGCTCAACATAGTTAAGGTCAAGAAGCCAGTCAGCATTGTTAACCATCTGTGCTTTTCCTTCGCCGAATTCGATGAAACGCTCCATTTGTTTTTTGAAGCATTCAGCGTTGTGGTCGATATCCTCTTTGGTAAGCATTTTTCTCATATCGCTTCTGCCGGAGGGGTCACCAATCATTGTTGTACCGCCGCCGATAAGAGCGATAGGCTTGTTGCCTGCCATCTGCAAACGCTTCATAAGGGTGAGCGCCATAAAATGACCTGCTGTAAGGCTGTCTGCAGTGCAGTCGAAACCGATGTAGAATTTAGCTTTACCTGCATTTATCATTTCGCGGATTTCGCTTTCGTTTGTAACCTGCGCGATAAGTCCGCGAGCAACTAATTCTTCGTAAATACCCATTTGTTAAAACTCCTATGTAAAAATATTGAATATAAAATTTCATACAAATATAAGTATATTATATTTATCTGTTAAAGTCAATAAAATGTTAGTTCGAAATTCGAATCAGCTGTCAGCTGTCAGCTATTAGCTGTTAGCTTTGCGCTTTGCGCTTTGCGTTTTGCACTTAGCACTTATATGATAATTTTTTTATTTAATATTGACTTTACTTCAAAAAGTGTTATCATATAATTACGAAACTTCAGGGCGGGGTGGAAGTCCCCACCGGCAGTAAAGTCTGCGAGTCTTTTGACTGAACAGGTGAAATTCCTGTACCGACGGTATAGTCCGGATGAGAGAAGATTTCAAAGGATTTTTTAATCTCAAATTGAAACCTTTTATTTTCGCCCTGAGTCTTTCGGGGCGATTTTTTTATTGAAAGGATGTTTTAAATGAAAACAAATTCCAATTTCACAAGTAAACAGAAGCTTCAAAGACTCACAACTGCAGGTGTTTTAGCGGCGCTTTCCCTTGTTCTTATGGTAACGGTAAGATTTCCGATTTTTCCGTCTGCGCCTTTTTATGAAATGGAGTTTGCAGATGTGCCGATTCTTGTTTGTTCCGCTGTTTTAGGGCCCGTATATGCCCTTATAAGCCTTTTTGTTGTTTGCTTAATACAAACTCTTACCGTAAGTGCTTCAAGCGGTATAATCGGCTTTTTAATGCACTTTTTGTCATCGGGTCTTATGATTCTGACCCTCTATTTTATAAAGAAAAAAATCAGCGGTATTAAGGGCGCGATTATTTCGGGTATATGTGGTGTTATTGTTGTTGTAATTGTTATGATACCGATGAATATCTGGCTTACATCCGTTTTTATGAACCTTGATTTTAATGCTTTTATCAAAGGTTTTTTAGGTGTTTGTGTTGCATTTAACTTAATCAAAGCAGGTGGAAATGTTTTAATTTATAATCTTATTGCTCCGGTGGTGCTTAAGGAGTATAAGAAGATATTTAAATAATATATTAGTCACCAGCTACCGGCTGCCAGCTGCCAGAATTGAGGAAATATCTTTATTGTTCTGAATTTACTAATATTATGAATTTTTTACTGTAAAAACAGAACGATAAGGTTTCTGTTATAAAAACTGGCGACTGGAGACTGGTGACTGGCAGCTATTTTAAGTTTTTCTCTTGACAAAACACTCTAAAATTAATACAATTTATAGGTTAAATCTTCAAACGATTTTTCGGAGGGTTTTTATGGTTTTTGAAAAGCTCAAAGAGATAATATGCGATTACTTTGAAATTGAAGAGGAAGAGTTCACGACGGAAGCATCTTTGGAAGATGATTTCGGTTTTGATGAATTGGATTTAGCTGACTTATCAATGGATGTTGAAGATACTTTTGAAATCGAGGTTACTGAAGATGACCTTGAAAAAATCGGAACAGTCGGCGACTTAGTTAAATTTATTGAAGAAAATATTAAATAAAGAGGAACAGAAAATGGCAGAACAGAAAAAAATGGTTGAAGCAATCACTTCTATGGAGGTTGATTTTGCTCAATGGTACACAGACGTTGTTAAAAAAGCGGACCTTGTTGACTATTCAAGCGTTAAGGGCTGTATGATTATTCGTCCTTACGGCTATGCTATCTGGGAGAATATTCAGCATATTCTTGACACAAGATTTAAAGAATTAGGTCACGAAAATGTATATATGCCTATGTTTATTCCCGAAAGCCTTTTGCAGAAGGAAAAAGACCACGTTGAAGGCTTTGCTCCCGAGGTTGCCTGGGTAACTCACGGCGGTAGTGACGAGCTTGAGGAAAAGCTTTGCGTAAGACCCACTTCTGAAACTCTTTTCTGCGAGCATTATGCAAAGATTATTCAATCTCACAGAGATTTGCCTAAGCTTTATAATCAGTGGTGCAGCGTTGTTCGTTGGGAAAAAACAACCCGTCCCTTCCTCAGAACAAGAGAGTTCTTGTGGCAAGAAGGTCATACTGTTCACGCAACTGCGGAAGAAGCAATTGCAGAAACAGAGCAGATGCTTAATGTTTATGCAGATTTCTGCGAAAAATCTCTCTGTATGCCCGTTGTAAGAGGTAAAAAGACTGATAGCGATAAATTCGCAGGTGCGGAAGCAACTTATGCTATTGAAGCTCTTATGCACGATGGTAAAGCTCTCCAGGCTGCAACATCTCACTATTTCGGTGATGGCTTTGCAAAAGCATTCAATATGACATATCAGAACAAGGAAAACAAGCTCACTTATGTTCACCAGACCTCCTGGGGTTGCACAACCCGTCTTATCGGTGCACTCATTATGTCCCACGGTGATGATAACGGACTTGTTCTTCCTCCCGATGTTGCACCCATTCAGGTTGTTATTCTTCCTATTGCTCAGCATAAGCCCGGCGTTCTTGATAAAGCTTATGAGCTTCGTGACCGCCTCAGCAAAAATTTCAGAGTTAAGGTTGATAGTTCCGATAACTCTCCCGGTTGGAAATTTGCTGAATATGAGATGAAGGGTGTTCCTGTTCGTCTTGAAATCGGTCCTAAGGATATTGAAAACAATCAGTGCGTTCTCGTTAGACGTGATAACAGAGAAAAAATCTTTGTTTCCCTTGATAACCTTGAAGAAAGCCTCAGCGCAGCTCTTAAGGATTATGCAGAAGCAATTTATAACAAGGCTCTTGCTAACCAGAATAAACGCACATTCGCTTGCACAACAATTGACGAAATCAATGCAAAGCTTCAGGAAAACGGCGACGGCTTCGTTAAAGCTATGTGGTGCGGTGAAGAAGAATGTGAAGACAAGGTAAAAGAGCTTACCGGTGTTGGTTCACGTTGCATTCCCTTTAATCAGGAAAACCTCTCTGAATCATGCGTTTGCTGCGGTAAACCTGCAAAGCAAATGGTATATTGGGGAAAAGCGTATTAAAAAACAAAAATCCATCCGAGTTTTTAAAACTTGGATGGTTTTTTTATAATATTATGAATTAACCAAATCGCTCATATTATAAATGCCTTGTTTTTTTTCGTTAAGAAACACTGCGGCATTAACTGCACCCTGAGCGAAAATTGCTTTTGAACGTGCGCTGTGAGAGAGTTTAACGATTTCGTCGTTACCTGCAAAAATTACCTCGTGTTCACCAACGATTGTACCACCGCGAACGGAATGAATACCGATTTCATTTGTATGGCGTTTTTCTCTTTTTGAGTGTCTGTCATATTCAAAGTAAGCATCGGGCATCATTTCTTTTATTGAGTTGCCAAGCATAATTGCAGTTCCGCTTGGCGCGTCAATCTTTTGATTGTGGTGAGCTTCAACAATTTCAACATCAAAATCTGTTCCGAGAATTTTTGCCGCAGTTTTTGAAAGCTCGCAAAGAAGACTAACTCCCAAAGACATATTGTAGGAGAAGAAAACTGCAATTTCCTTTGATGCATTTTCAACCTCAGCGATTTGTCCATCGGAAAGACCTGTTGTTGCAAGGACAACGGCGGTTTTATTTGCTTTTGCATATTGGAGCATATCGGAAAGCAAAGCAGGATTTGAAAAGTCGATTATAACATCAGCTTTTATATTTACCTCGCCGTAATTCTGAAAAACAGGGAAACCGTGAGTGCTGTCGTCAACAATATCAATCCCTGCAACAATTTCACAGTCTTTTCTTGTATTAACAACAGAAATAACATTTCTGCCCATTTTACCACAGCAACCGCTTAAAAGTATTCTTGTCATTTGTTAAACTTCCTTTATTCTAATAGTAGGGGACGGCCTTGACCGTCCCGCAAAGATTATGTTTGTTATCGGGCGGGTCAAGACCCGCCCCTACATTGATTTTATATCATATTATGTTTCTCTAAAACATTTCTCAAAAGCTTTTCATTAGCCTCGTTAAGAGGGGACAGAGGCATTCTGCATCTTCCCACATCAATACCCATCATACACATTGCCGCTTTAACGGGGATTGGGTTAACGTCACAGAAAAGAGCATTGCATAAGTCGATATATTCTAACTGTAACTTTGCACTTTCTTTTGTTTTACCCTCAATACCCAGCATTGCAATATCGTGAGCGAGCTTTGGAGCAATGTTTGAAAGAACGGAAATAACACCCTTTGCACCTAAAGCAGTGAATACTGTAATCTGGTCATCGTTACCCGAATAGAAATTAAGATTATCACCGCAAAGAGCAACTGTTTTTGCAAAAGCGGAAATATCACCGCTTGCTTCCTTAGCGCCGTTTATAAGGGGGAGCTTTGAAAGCTCGAGATAAGTCTCGGGTTTAATATTAACTCCCGTTCTTGAGGGCACATTGTAAAGAATAATGGGTGTTGAAACACGCTTTTCAATATATGTGTACGATTCAATAAGTCCGTCCTGAGATGCTTTGTTGTAATAGGGCGTTACCATCAGAAGCCCGTCAACACCGCATTTTTCTGCATCGTTAGAAAGCATAACCGCGTGAACTGTATCGTTGCTCCCCGTTCCTGCGATAACGGGAATTCTTCCGTCTGCAACTCTCACAGCCGTGCGAATAGCTTCAACGTGCTCGTCATAAACGAGAGTTGATTTCTCGCCCGTTGTTCCGCAAACAACAATTGCATCTGTTCCGTTTTGTATCTGGTTTTCGATTATTTCCTCAAAGAGAGGGAAATTGATTTTTAAATCCTCGCCTTCAAATGGTGTTACAATAGCAACACCGGCACCCGTGAAAATTGGTTTTTTCACAGCGAAAACCTCCAAGTTTTAATTTTGTTATTATTAATCCATATAACCTTCTGCACAGAGAAGCTCTGCAAGAAGAACTGCACCACCTGCAGCACCACGAAGAGTGTTATGTGCAAGGCATACGAATTTATAATCGTACTGTGTGTCTTCACGAAGACGACCGATAGAAACAGCCATACCGTTTTCAAGGTTTCTGTGAAGCTTTGTCTGGGGCATATTATCCTCTTCAAAATAGTGAAGGAACTGCTTGGGAGCGGAAGGAAGTTCTAATTCCTGAGCTCTGCCTTTGAAGCTCTTCCACATTTCAATCATATCCTCTTTTTCGGGTTTGTTTTCGAATCTTACAAACACAGCACCCATATGACCGTCTGAAACAGGAACACGAATACACTGAGCTGTGAAATGAGGCTCTGTTGCGGAAACGATTTCGTCACCAACAATTTTACCCCAGAGCTTAAGAGGCTCTTTTTCGCTCTTTTCTTCTTCGCCGCCGATAAAGGGGATTACATTGTCAACCATTTCGGGCCATCTTTCAAAGGTTTTACCTGCGCCTGAAATTGCCTGATATGTACAAACAACAACATCTTTAACTGTGTATTTCTCGTGAAGAGGGAAAAGAGCAGGAACATAGCTCTGCAATGAGCAGTTGGATTTAACTGCAATGAAGCCGCGCTTTGTGCCGAGACGCTTTCTCTGGGAATGAATAACCTCAATATGCTCGGGGTTAAGCTCCGGAACAACCATAGGAACGTCCGCAGTCATTCTGTGAGCGCTGTTATTAGAAACAACGGGGCATTCTGCTTTTGCGTATTTTTCTTCGAGCTCCTTTGTTTCTGCTTTTGAAAGGTTTACTGCACAGAATACGAAATCAACCTCTGAAGCGATTTTCTCAATATCTTTTTCTGCATCGAGAACAGTCATATCAAGATATTTTGCGGGTGTGGGCTCTTCCATACACCATCTGTCGCCAAGAGCTTCTTTATAGCTCTGACCTGCTGAACGGGAAGATGCTGCAAGAACTGTTACATCGTACCAGGGGTGGTCTGCAAGTAAAAGAGCAAATCTCTGACCAACCATACCTGTTGCACCGATAATACCAACTTTGTACTTTTTCATAATATGTAACCTCCATAAAGTGACTGTATTAAACCATATCCGGTTCGAAAACATTCACCATCTAAAAAAATACTTGTAAATACTTTATAAATGAATTATAATATTTCAACGATTAAATATATTACCATACAATTATAAGTTAAGTCAATGTTTTTAAGCATTTATTTTATTTATATTAACGAACAAATAAAGGAATTACTATGAACAAATCTGATTTTTTCTATAATTTACCCGAAAAGCTTATTGCTCAGCATCCTCTTGAGCCTCGCGACAGCTCAAGAATGATGGTGCTTTCAAAAGAGAATGATGAAATCTTACATAAACATTTCTATGACATCTGCGATTATTTCAATGCAGGTGACTGCCTTATTCTCAATAACACACGCGTTCTTCCTGCTCGTATTTACGGCACAAAAAAGGAAACAGGCGCAGTTGTTGAATTTCTTTTATTAAAGCAAATGGAAAATGATTTATGGGAGACTCTCGCTGGTCCCGGTAAACGTGCAAAAGAGGGGACAGAGTTCACCTTTGGTGACGGTCTTCTTTCTGCAAAGGTTGAAGAGGTTCTCGAAAACGGAAACAGAGTTGTTCGATTCTTTTATGATAAAAGCGATAATATTTACAGTATTCTTGACAAAATCGGTCAGATGCCTCTTCCTCATTATATTACAGAAGAGCTTGAAGACAAAGAAAGATATCAGACGGTTTATTCAAAGGAATTAGGTTCTGCCGCCGCACCAACTGCCGGTCTTCATTTCACGGAAGAAATTCTTGAAAAGTTAAAAAATAAAGGTGTTAAAATCGGTTATGTGACACTTCACGTTGGTCTTGGCACATTCCGACCTGTTAAAGCAGAAAAAATCGAAGACCACCAAATGCATTCGGAGCATTACCATTTACCAAAAGAAACCGCGGATTTAATAAATGAAACAAAGAAAAACGGCGGTAGGGTAATCGCAGTTGGTACAACAAGCTGCAGAACTCTTGAAAGCGTTGGCACATTCTGCGGAGAAATCAGAGAAGACGACAGAAACACAGATATTTTTATCTATCCCGGTTATGATTTTAAGTGTATTGACGGTCTTTTAACCAATTTCCACTTGCCCGAAAGCACTTTGATTATGCTCGTTTCTGCTTTTTACGGTTATGACAAAACCTTAAAAGCCTATAAAGAAGCTGTTGAAGAAAAATACAGATTTTTCTCATTTGGCGATTGTATGTTGATTTTGTAATGAGGTATATTTTATGTTTAAATTAATCAAAATAGAAGGCGCTGCAAGACGCGGTGAGTTTACAACCGTTCACGGCACCGTACAAACTCCTGCATTTCAGAATGTTGCCACCTGTGGTGCTATAAAAGGTGGTCTATCTGCCTATGATTTGAAAGATATTGACTGTCAGGTTCAGCTTTGTAATACTTATCATCTTCACGTAAGACCCGGTGATAAATTAATTAAAGAATTAGGCGGTCTTCATAAATTTACAGGTTGGGACGGACCTATTCTTACTGACAGTGGCGGATTTCAGGTCTTTTCCCTTGCAAGTCTTCGTAAAATCAAGGAAGAGGGCGTAACCTTCAATTCCCACATTGACGGCAGAAAAATTTTTATGGGTCCCGAAGAGAGTATGCAAATCCAATCTAATTTAGGCTCCACAATTGCAATGGCTTTCGATGAATGTGTAAAAAACCCTGCTGAATATAAATACGCTAAAGAATCTATCGGAAGAACAACAAGATGGTTAATCCGTTGCAAAAATGAAATGGAAAGACTTAATTCTCTTCCTGATACATTAAATAAAAATCAGCTTCTTTTCGGTATAAATCAAGGCGCAACCTTTGATGATTTAAGAGTTGAGCATATGAAAGAAATTGCTGAATTAGACCTTGACGGTTATGCAATCGGCGGTCTTGCAGTTGGTGAACCGAAGGAGGATATGTACCGCATTATTTCCGCGGTTGAGCCCTTTGCACCGAAGGATAAAATCCGCTATCTTATGGGCGTTGGTACACCGGGAAATATTATTGAGGGTGTGAGCAGGGGAGTTGACCTTTTTGACTGCGTTATGCCCAGCAGAAACGCTCGTCACGGTCATTTATTCACTTGGAACGGTATAATTAATCTTAACAACGCCAAATATGCAAAGGATGACACACCTATTGATACCGAGTGCAACTGCCCGACCTGTCAGAAGCATTCGAGAGCATATCTTCACCATTTGTTCAAGGCAAAAGAAATTCTTGCAATGCACCTTGCAGTTACTCATAACCTTTATTTCTATAATAACCTTATGCAAAGAATCCGCGATGCGCTTGATGAGGGAGCGTTCACTGAATTTAAGAATAAATACGTTGATTTACTTGATACGAGAATATAAATATATTAAGAATTTTATAAAAAAGACTTGTAAATTTCTTTATTCAAAGGTATAATATGCAGGTATGAAAATTTTGGAGGAAATAAATATGTACGAATTCATTACATTGTTTAATCTTTTTGGCGGCGGAGCGGCAGCTGGCGGTGAAGGAGCGGCAGCTGGCGGTAATCCCGGCATGTCTCTCATTCTTATGGTTGGTGTGTTTGTTGTTATGTATTTTCTTATGATTCGCCCTCAGAAGAAAAAACAAAAAGAAGAACAGCAGATGCGCGATACAATCCAGATTGGCGACGAAATTACAACAATCGGCGGTATTATGGGCAGGGTTGTTACTGTTAAAGAAGACAGTATCGTTCTCGAAACAGGTGCTGACAGAGTAAAAATGAAATTTCAGCGTTGGGCTATTCAGACTAATAATACAGCTAACGAGCGTATGGAAGCAGAAAGAAAAGCTGCTGCAGACGCTAAAAAAGCTCAGAGCGAAAAAGCTGCTATTGATAAAGCGGTAAACGGTAAGTCAAAGAAAACCAAAAAGGTTGAAAATATCGGCGCTGCTGACGAAATGAAAGCTGAAGAAGAAGCTAAAATGGCAGAAGAAAAAACCGAAGAATAATCATAATAAATGCTCACTCCGCATATCTTGTACAAAAAGGTATGCGGAGGTTTTTTTATGCCTAAAAATACGAAAATAAGTAGCTCTCTTCAAAAAATCAAACCGTTTTTCCTCGGTACTGTCAGAGGTTTGTTAATTTTTTGCGCCATGTATTTTCTTTTAGCGTTTATTATGTATAAAACAAATGCTGATATGGCGGCTTTATATTATTTAATATATCTTTTTATAATTTTAGGCGGATTTATTTGCGGTGTTTATGTGTATAAAAAGGTGAGAGGCAGAGGATTTTTAACGGGCATAATTGCTTCTGTTCCTTACAGTGTTGCAGTTTTCCTTATTTTCTGTTTACTTAATAGCTTTAATATTTCAAGCAATATTCTTCTTGTGCTTTTGCTAACCTTGTCGGGTGGCTTTTTGGGCGGTATTACCGCAGCAAATACTAAAATATAAGGAGAAAATAAATGTTTAAAAAAAGTGTTGTTATTAAAGCTAAAAGAATTAAACCTCTAAAATGGGACTATGAAACAATAATTTTATTTACTTTGTTTTTATGTGGCGTAATTTTAGGTATATTAATTATAAAAAACAGCAGCGAAGAGTTTTGCAATTACCTTAACAATAATTTAAGTAATTATATAGCCACCAAAAATAAAAGTAGCTTTATAATGTGTTTTTCCGGCTCGATAGTGCTACTGTTGTTATTTGTTTTTATTAATTTCTTGCTTGGCTTGTGTGCTGTAGGAACGCCGATTGTTTGGTTTGTTCCGTTACTTTTCGGAATACTATGCGGGTGTTCTGTTTCTTGTATGTTTGATTTTTACGGGTTAAAAGGGTTATTCTATTGTGCTCTGGTGGATTCAGCCTGTTACGCAATTACAGCAGCAACTTTAGTAAAGTGCTGCTGTGAAAGTACCAAAATGTCTTTGGAATTATTTAGTTGTATTTTAGGAAATAAAAGCTTCAAAAGCAGTTATTCCTTTAAAGAATATGTTTTAAATTATCTGATTCTTTGTGTTCCCATAATCATTGGTGCCGTGATAAGCACGGTTTGCTTTAAAGTGTTCAGCAGCTTATTCATCTTCGCCTAATTTATCATCAACTAAAATAACAGGTCTTTTAGGGGCTTTAACAGAACTTAAGGGATTCGAATCAGCCGCTTTTTGAAGCTGTTCATCCATAATATGAGTGTAAATTTGAGTTGTGCTTAAGCTCTCGTGACCCAGCATTTCCTTGATAGCAAGAACATCAACATTACCGTGTTGATACATTAGAGTTGCTGCTGTGTGTCTTAATTTATGAGTAGAAAGGTCGCGGTCTTTAAGCCCTGCCTTTTCAAGAGTATTTTTTACAATAAACTGGACAGTTTTTGGGCTGATTCTTGATTTTTGACGACTTATAAAAAGCGCGTCCTTATCTTTTACACCATCAACAGATCGAAAGGGGAGATAGGCGTTAATTGCATCAATACAGGCATTATTTAAATAAATGGTACGCTCTTTATTACCTTTACCGGTAACAACAATTGTGTTGTTTGAACGAATATCGCTTAAATTCAAAGAAACAAGCTCTGAAAGACGCATTCCGCAGTTTAAAAATAATGTTATAATACAGTAATCACGCTCTTTAAATTTTCCGTCAACGGAATTTAACAAATTAAGACTTTCGTCAAGTGTAAGGTACTTGGGGAGAGTCTTTTTTATTTTGGGTGAATCAAGCTCCTGTAAAGGATTTTCATTAAGTAAACGCTTTTGTACTGTCAGATATTTATAAAACATACGAAGGGTTGTTGCTTTACGTGCGCGGGTACGCTCGTTATTATCACGACTGTCCTTGCAATAAACAAGAAACATATACGCATCGTTCAAAGTAACCGAAGACACATCTTCGAGAGTCAAGTCTTTAATTTCAATTTCTTCAAAAGGCACTTCTTTAGAAACAAGACCGCGAATTTGCTTTAAAAATCTAAAAAAAGTATATAAATCGTTTGCATATTCAATAACTGTTAAATCAGAACGGTTTTTGATAACAGCGGTATAATTTAAATATTCAAAAATAAACGAGGGGAAGATATCAATAAAATCTTCTTTTTTCAAAACAATAACCTTCTTTATGAAAATATAGCCCAAAATAAGCGAGAGGAGTAAAAGCTTCTTCAATACCAAAATTATAACTTATCCCAACTTAATTGTCAATACACTTATACAAAATTAAAGTTTTGTATAAGTCGGGAGAGAAAAAAGCGAGAAATTCGTTAAATTAAATTATTAAATAGTATCTCTTATTAAACTAATATGAATACGAGCTTTTATTGATATTACTCTTTATATTTCTTCATACATATAAAGATTGCTGATGCCACAACAATCATTGTAATTGTGTAACCTAATTTTGCAACTGCATTTTTTTCAGGATTTTTCATTTTATGTATTTCCTTTCAATAACAACTCTTGTCTGCGTTTAATAGAAATTTTTCAATTGATGCTTTACTCATTTTAAAAAAACTGATTAAACAAAAATTTTTGATTTTTATTAAAAAATCGTCAGATTTCTTCCGTTAACTGAATTACGCCGCCAAAATCTCTTAAATTTCTGTTTTTATTATAAATAGGCTTAATGTGATATTTATTAAGGAATTTTATTATTTCTTCATAATCTCTGTGCTGTTCTATATTTCCGCTGAAGTATATTTTCTCTTTTGACAGCTTACAAGATGCGCCACCCAGGAAGCCGTAATGCTCTTTTGACAGATAAACATCACCGCTTGATATCTTTAAAACATCAAATTGATATTTTTTTAACAAAGAGGCGAGTCCGATGTCTTCTGTAATAACTGCCTTTTTATCAACTATACAAAGATTACATCTGGCGTAGCCTTGCTTGGTATCAATAATATTAAGCTTCTTCAGGTTTGCAAAATCAATAATGTTTTTTGAAGTGTGCTTTGTATTGCAAATAATACTGTTTTCTATATAAGCAACGTTTAAAGGAATATCATCAGGGTACGGCAAAGACATAACAGAATCGTATAATAAACAGCTTATACCAAGTCTTTTCAGTTTATCCTCCCCTACTGCACCGCAACTTGCCTCAACTTGTCCGTTTCCGTAATTGAAACAGAGTATATCTGCATGAGAATTGATTTCTTCGGTTAGTAAAGGGTTTTCATTTAGTTTAATACATTCAATTCCTAATTCGGTTAATTCTTTAATTTCATCGGTATACTTATTGCCTATTAAGCAGTGTTTGGTTTTACCGTTTGGTAAATTAGGTGTTTCAATTAACTTTATCATATATTATCTACTGCACACTCGAAAGCTTCTCTTATATTGCGAACACCGAAAATTTCAATATTCTTAAATTCATTTTTAGAGAGATTTTTAAGATTTTGACGCGGTACAATACATTTTTTAAAACCGAGTCTTTCGCATTCACGAATTCGTTGCTCACAGTTGTTTACGGTACGGATTTCACCCGCAAGACCCACTTCGCCAAAAACAATGGTAGAACTGTCAATTGCTGTGTCTTTTAAGCTTGAAATAAGTGATAATGCAACTGCAAGGTCGCTTGCAGGCTCATCAGCACGAAGACCACCTACAATGTTTACATAGCAATCCATATTACCCAAGAAATAACCTGCACGCTTTTCTAAAATGGCTATAAGCATCGCCATACGGTTATAATCAAAACCTGCTGCCATTCTGCGAGGATTTCCGTAACCGGATGTTGTAGCAAGACCCTGCACCTCTGCAAGAATGGGTCTGGAGCCTTCTATAAGGCAAGTTACGCAGGTGCCTGATATATTTAACGGTCTTCCGGAAATCATCGCTAAAGAGGGATTTTCTATCTCTGCTAAACCTTTATCTGTCATTTCAAAAACACCGATTTCATTAGTAGAACCAAATCGGTTTTTGGCAGCTCTTAAAATACGGTATGTTAGGTTTCTTTCACCTTCAAAATATAAAACCGTATCAACAATATGCTCTAAAACCTTTGGACCTGCTATATTGCCGTCTTTGTTAACGTGGCCAACGAGAATTATGGAAATATCATTGTTTTTTGCAGTACGCATAAATAAATTAGTACATTCTCTGACCTGGGTAACGCTACCCGCAGTTGAACTGACCTCTGAAATACTCATTGTCTGAACAGAATCAATCATAACTATGTCCGGTTTTTCTGTTCTGATATATTCGCAAATCATTTCGGCATCGGTTTCGCACATAATTGCAAGGGATTCACTTGTAACACCGAGACGTTTTGCGCGCATTTTAATCTGATATGCAGACTCTTCACCTGAAACATATAAAACTGATAAGTTTTCTGATAGCAACTGGCAAATTTGCAATAGTATTGTTGATTTACCTATACCGGGATCACCGCAAAGCAAAACTAAGGAGCCTTTAACAAGACCACCGCCGAGAACTCTGTTCAGTTCACCCATACCTGTATTGTATCTTAATTCTGTACTTGAATCTATATTGGAAAGAGAAAGAGCTTTACCTGCTGTGGCAGAAAGACGAGTTTTTGCACCTTTTTTAGAGCTTTCAGCAATAATTTGCTCTTCATTCATTGAATCCCATTCACCGCACGAGGGACATTTTCCGTACCATTTAGCAGATTCATAACCGCATTGAGCGCAAATAAATACAGTTTTCGTTTTAGCCATTTTACTCATTCCTTGCAAGAGATATAATTTTGAATTCCAAGCGCTATACAAAACGCTATTTTCCTTTGATATTCGGGTGTTTTTAATTTTTCTGTTTCAGCGTGATTTGAAAGAAATCCGCATTCAACTAATACTGCAGGCTTTACCGCATTATACATTAAATAAACCGATGTGCCGCATTCTTTTATTTGCCGAGTATTTTCTTTTTGCAGCGTATTTACAACAGAATCTTGAATACATTGAGCTAAAAGGGCGCTTTCTTCACTTGTCTTCGGCGAATAAAAAACCTGTGTTCCGCTGTATTTTTCAACAGAAAACTTGTTTTGGTGGATGCTGATAAATATTGAATTTTCAGTTTCTTCCATCACCTTCATCCGATTATGTAAATCAGAGGTTTTCTTTTCACGAATTGTGTTTAACCCCTCATCTTCAACAGATGTGTCCGTGTCTCTTATCATAACAGTTTTTAAGCCGAAGATAACTAAAAACTCCTCAAGATATTTAGAAATATTTAAGTTAATATATTTTTCTTGTGTACCGTCCTCAGCAACTGCTCCGCCGTCTATACCACCGTGGCCGGCATCAATAATTATCACGGGCAAATCGTTAATCGAAGCATTATTCCGGGTGGTGTACACAGCTTCTTTATAAATAAAAGAACCTATAAGAATTGAAGAAGAAACCAAAAGCGGAACAAAAATATATATAAATTTTTTCAAAATAATCACCAATAAATTATATGCTGATTACTTCTGTCTTTGCTTTTCATTATATTCCAAATTCCGATTTTTTTCAACATATAAATAAACAATCATCTCTAATCAATAACTGAATAAAGATGATTGTTGTTTAATTTACGCGTATTTTGAAATCATTTGTTTTCTGTCAATTTTACCGTTAAAGGTTTTGATGATTTCATCAATTACTTCAATCTTTTTGGGAAGCTTATAAGGCTCGAGGTTATCTGTAATCAACTTACGGATTTCAGCCTCATCAAGCTCTTTCCCCTCTTCGAGAACAACCAATAATTTCAATGAAATATTATCCCCCTTGATAGTGGGAATGAGAAGACATTCATCAACGCAATCTGCTCTCATAACAACTTCTTCAACCTCAACGGGAGCAACCTTTAAACCACCAAGATTGATTGTGTCATTGCTTCTGCCAACAAGAATAATCTCGCCATTGGGAGCAAAGTAACAAAGGTCGCTCATAACAAGCATACCGTTCTTAATTGCTTGTGCTGTTAATTCGGGCTCGTTCCAATAGCCTTTCATAACAGATTTACTGCGAATAGCAATAAGACCGGGCTTTTCTGCAGAAGCATCCTTCATTTCGTTGCCGTCTTCGTCAAGAATAACAATTTCGCTGTATGAGTTGGGTTTACCAACACTTGATGCATACTCAGAACCGCCTGATACGCAGAACTCATCAGTACATACAACGCCTGCCTCAGAGCAACCGAAGCAATTGTACATATAAACATTGGGCATAAGCTTGCGCATTTTTTCTTTATCAGTTTCGGGATATGCAGTTGAGCTCGAATAAACAAAGCGAAGCTGGTCATTAAGAGCAGCAAAGTTCTTGCTTGCAAATGCAAGAAGAAGATGAATTGCTGACGGAGGCAAATAAAGTGAAGTAACCTTATGGTCTTCAATTGTTTTAAAATACTGCTTGAAGTTTCTGAAGCCGTCAAGAAGGCAGGTTGTGCTGCCTACTGCCATAGCAATATGCACTTTTCTCAATGCTGCTGCATGGTTCATAGGAGTGGGAATAAGCCAGATATTGTCAGACTGAATATTAGTTGTTTCAATACCCGCTAAAGCAATGTTAACCTGGTTGCTATAGGAAACCATAACACCCTTTGATTTACCTGTTGTACCTGTTGTGAAAAGGATTTCTGCAAGGCTTTCAGGGTCGGGGTCAACGGCGATAAAATCGTCATCAGTAGCTTCGATTTCTTTGATTATCTCTGCAAGGCTCCAAGCACATTCAAGATCTTCTCTTGCTTCAAGAGTAACCATCTTTACAGCATCAAGCTCTTCTGCAATTTCAATGATTCTTTTGCTGGGAGAGCTTTTTTCAACAGGAACAAAGGTTGCGCCAAGAAGCTGGATACCATACCAGAAATATACATAAGAGAAGATATGGTCTGCTTCAACAACAATTCTGTCCCCTGCTTTAATGCCTTTTCCTTCTAAAAACTTTGCAGTTTTTCTGTTGTATTCTGCAAGGTCTTTATAATTGCATTTTTCATCATTGATAATTAATGCAATTTGTTCAGGAGTTGTTTTTGCAAATTCCTGAATTTTTAAAGCAATTGATTTCATATTTTATTACCTCGTAATAAATTTACTTCTGTTTTGCAAGATCTTTTAATCTTTTTTCTTCTTCAATTTCATTGAATTTCGCGATTAAACTTTCCTGAACGCCATCCCAATCTTCTTTTACTTTTTCATCATTGCGACGGTCAGGTAAATCATAATTTTCATTCAAATAAGAAGAAAATTCTTTAGTGAATTTAGTAGCACCATAGAAATTTGTGTGACCGTTATTATAAAAATCAGTGTCAAAATTAAAATCTATTGTGATACCATCGGGGTCATTTCCATCATAGTAATGGATGTAGTCATAGCCTTCTTTATCAAGAATTGAATAAACTGTGTTTGCGCGACCCATATCAATATCGATTCTCATTTGTGGTGAGTCAAAAAAGAGAACTTTTAAGTCGTTTTCTTTAATATAATCGAACAATTTATAAAGATTTTCTTCACAAATCGGGTCTAAAGGAACAAGATTATCAGGGTCATAACCGGGAGTCTCTTGCTTTTCTTGTTTAATCATTTTATTACCGATATAAAAACCAAGGTAATTGTGTTCAAGATCGCCTAAATTTCGCTCAAAGCGGAAACTATCTTCTTCCCATCTGCTGTGGAATTTAATAAAAGAGAAGAATAAAGAAAGGTCGAAGGATGTTTTGTTAGGTTTTGCTTTCTTAATAGCTTCCATTGTGCTGAATGCAGCTTTAATACGATTTATGCTGAAAGGAGCCATAACATCAAGCAACAATCTTGCTTTAGCATCCATTCTGTTTGTATCAGAATTTTCCTGTGTGAAAGGACGGATGTCAATAATTAAAAGCTCGGGATTCTGATAAGTGTAAACCTCTTCGATAAGGTTGAGATATAAGAAAACCGGCATTGAGTTAGTTGACATAGGATAAACAGTCATACCATATTTTTCGTATGCCTGGGAAGGAATCCAGTAACGGTCAGTACCGCTTGTACCAACCATAACCGCATCAATTGTGTTTTTAGGCAAATTACGGAATTTATAAAAACGTTTATTTGAGTTTTCTGTGTTTGATTCTTCAAACAAATCACATAAACCAACTACCATAATAGCAACGCATACAAAGAAGGCGATTGCACGCAAAACTTGTTTTTTATTCATATATGCAAAATCCTCCTTTTAGAAATTTCCGTAAATAAAGTCACTGGCATTGTAGTCAGGGCCGTAAACACCAAATATAAAGATGAATGCAATTAATAATAAAACAAGTCCCCAACGGAAGAATATGTTCTGTTTTGCAAGTGTTTCTCTGATTTTAACACCATTTTCTTGCAATATACCAACAACAAGAAGAATTAAAATAGAGAAAATAATTATGCTCATTTCCTTCTCGTTTACACCATATTTATAAATTTTTCCGTTAAGTCCGAAAAGGAAGTCCAAATCAATGCTTGTGAATAATGCTTTAATCATTAAACCGGCATCCTTAAGACTTGGTGCCTTAACAATAATTCTTGAAATGAAAAGAAGAATTGTGGTTCTGAATATCTGGAACAATTTATAACTGAAGGTTTCAGTATTAACGTGGAGCTTCTCGATAAGCTTCTTATAAACAGGAATTAATGCAACGCTTCCTGAAATTAGGATAGCATTGTAAAGACCGTTTACGATATACTGAGATGTTATACCATGCCATATACCGATAAGGAAGAAAACTACCATAGGTGCGGCAACAGAAGGTACAAGTTTACCTGCATAAGTACCGTGTTTTTTACGCATTTTCTTACTTAAATTGGAAACTGGTCTGCAAAGCATAACGGGATAGAAAACATATTCTCTCATCCAAGCACCGAGAGACATGTGCCATCTGCGCCAGAAATCTGCCAATGAAATTGAGAAGAAAGGTCTTTCAAAGTTCATCGGTAAGTTGATTCCCATCATCTGAGCTGCACCGCGTGTAATATCGGTACCACCGGAGAAATCGCCGTAAATCTGGAATGAATAAGCAACAACGCCGAAAAGAATCTGAGAACCGTTATAATCAGTGAAGCCATCAGCGAAGATAGTTCCTGCAATTGCAGCAACTCTATCAGCAATTACAAGCTTTTTGAAAAGACCCCATAATATGAGAAGAGCGCCGTTTTTAAGGTTATCATACTCTAATTTATGAGGCTCTTTAAGCTGAACACCCACATCGCCAAACCTGTTCAAAGGACCTTGAACAACAGACGGAAAAAATGATACGAACAAAGCAAATTTACCTAAATGCTTTTCGGCGGCATACTTACCACGACCGATATCAATAAGATAACCGATACTGTTGAAGGTATAATAAGAAAGTCCCAACGGTACGATTAAATTAACAAACGGAATTGAAGCATCCCATCTGAAAAGTGTAAACATATCGTTAGCTGCGCCGATGAAAAGATTGAGATATTTAAGAGAAGCAAGAGTAGCAAGATTCACAAGCACGGTAAGAACCTGAACTGTGTGAATTTTCTTGGCTACCGCTTTTTTCATATCTCTCTTTTTTTCAACGGTTAATTCATCACCGAGAGCATCGATTTTTTGCTGGTTTTTGTTTCGCATACTCTGCATAAGCAAAGCAGATAAATAGGTGAACAATGTTGTTCCAACAATGAAAAAGACATTCTCGATACCGCTGTAAAGATAAAAAGCATAGCTTGCTGTTAAAAGAACAGCCCATTGAATTCTTTTTGGAACAACGTAATAAACGAGTATTACTAAAGCCAAAAAGCCAAAGAATCTAAATGACGTAAAAGGCATATCTATCTCCTCAAGTACGATCCTTAAATATTAATTATAATTACATTTCGTCAATAAGACGCTCAACTAAAGCAAGAATAGCTTTTGCACTGTTGAAATTTTCGGGTTCCATATCGTCAACAGTGATTGTGATATCGTATGCATCGCACAATTCACCAACGATTGAAACAATGTCAAAACTATCAAGGATTTCGTCATCAATGAGCTTGTCCTCATTTTCGAAATCAACATCATCTCTAACAGATTTAAGAATTTCTAAAAGTTTTTCCATAATAATTCTCCTAAAAAAATGTATTAGTTAAAAACATATTTTAACTAATACAATATAACATAACATTCGACCATTGTCAACAAAATACTTGCTCTAAACAGTTCAAGTTATTGGAAATTTTTTAAATCCTTCGTAAGCAAATTGTGCCGTACAATTCTGTGCAGAATTTGTGCTTCGCCAACTCGCTCAAACAAAGAATTACAGAAGGATACCGGGTTTACGGTAAAATCGTTTCCGGCAGGTAATATGAACGATAAATTAACTCTAGAATCATCAAAACTACAATTAAAATCAAGAAGATGCTCGCAAACGTTAATTTCCTTAATACCGCCCTTTTTCGTTTTCTTTTCTATAATAATATCGCCTTTTTCCATTTCGGTTTTAATTTTGTTATAGAAAATTTTGGGGTCAGCTACATTGGGAATTTCAACAGTGTATTTGGCTTTATTTATGGCAAGATTTTTTTCAATGGGTTCATTAACCTCTAAAAATTCAATGCCGGGAACCGATACTCTGTTAAGCTCGGACAATACTCTTTCATTTGAATAGTTATCATCAGTCAAACGAATATCAAGAACTTCTCGCAGTCCTTCAACACCCAAGGGCAAAGGTAAGCCAAATACTAAGTACGGATGAGGATTAAAGCCTTCTGTATACCAGAGAGGAATATCTGTTCTGCGAAAAGCTCTGATAAGGCAACGCGTTAAATCCAGATGAGATATATATTTAGAGGCATCTTTTTTAGTGAACCATATTCTTATTGAGCGCATCACATTTACCTCCATTCAATGAGTTTGAACCGCAAGAAGCGCATTGCTGACGGCAATGACTTGTTGTTTGTGCATTTTTTGCTTTTTCATTTTCTGCTATAAGGAATGATTTCTTAATACCTGAATTAATGTGGTCCCAGGGTAAAATTTCATCATATCTTCTTCTGCGGTTAGCGTAAAATTCAGTTGAAATTCCGCAATCATCAAAAGCCTTCATCCAGCCGTCATAGTTGAATTTATCATCCCAACTGTCAAAGGTACAGCCGTTGTTATATGCAGCTTCAAGAACATCACAGAGCTTTCTGTCCCCTCTTGCAAAAACACCTTCAAGGAAGGTTAAGTCTGTGTTATGGAAACGGAAGGTGATTTTCTTTGTGGTGCAGGTTTCAAGAAGACGCTGCTGTTTGCGTTTTAGCTCCTCTCTTGTGTCCTGAGGCTCCCATTGGAACGGTGTGCAGGGCTTGGGAACAAAGGAAGAAACACCTGCGCTTACACTGACACCTTTTCCCTTGGGCTTGTCAGGATTATTATAGAACTCGTTAACAACCTTCTGAGAAAGCTCGTTGATTCCGATAACATCTTCATCTGTTTCTGTAGGTAGACCGACCATAAAATAGAGCTTAACAGCTGTCCAACCACCCACAAAAGCTTTTCTGCAGGTTGAAAGAATCTCTTCTTCCGTAATATTTTTATTAATTACATTTCTCATTCTCTGTGTACCCGCTTCGGCAGCAAAGGTAAGACCGGAACGGCGAACAAGAGCAAGCTTTTCTTTAAGCTCATCAGAGAAATTATCAATTCTCAAAGATGGAAGAGCAATATTGATTTTCTGAGGACTTGCCCAACCCAATAATTCTTCAAGAAGCTCTGTGATTTTAGTATAGTCGCTACTTGAGAGAGAGCAAAGAGAAAGCTCGTCATAGCCTGTTGTGCAAGCAAGGCGTTGACTTTGCTTGCTTATAGTCTCAACAGTCTTTTCACGAATGGGTCTGTACCAGAAGCCTGCCTGACAAAAACGGCAACCACGAATACACCCCCTGAAAATTTCGTGTACTACCCTATCGTGAACAACCTCAACAAAGGGAACAACAAAGTTGTCCGGGTAGAAAATATTATCTAAATCGGAAACAACACGTTTATTAACTCTTTCAGGTGCACCGTCTTTTGCGGTTACAGCTTTAATTGTGCCGTCAGCATTATAATCAACATCATAAAGAGAAGGTACATAAATTCCTTCAATCTGTGAAGCGGCAATTAAAAATTCCTTTCTTGATTTACCATCTTTTTTATATTTCTCAAGTAAATCAAGAAAATCGAGCATCATTTCCTCCCCTTCACCGATTTGAAAAGCATCAATAAAATCAGCCAAGGGTTCGGGGTTACATACGCAGGGTCCGCCTGCGACAATTATCGGAACATCTAAAGTATCACCTCTGTCTTTTGAACGAAGGGGTATTTTTCCGAGATTGAGCATATTTAAAACATTGGTGAAGGATAATTCATATTGAAGAGTAAACCCAACAACATCAAAATCGCCTAACGCATCTCTGCTCTCTAAGCCAAACAGAGGAATATCTCTTTCGCGCATTATTTTTTCCATATCAGTATCAGGTGCAAACACACGCTCGCACCAGAAATTTTCTCGGGAATTTATAAGGCTATAAAGAATTTTCATTCCTAAATGTGACATACCGATTTCATAAGTATCGGGAAAACAAAATGCAAAACGAATGTCAACATTTTCTTTATCTTTTACTACCGAATTCAGTTCACCACCCGTGTACCTTGCAGGCTTTTGAATTAACGGTAAAACGCTTTCAATCTTTTCTTTCAACATTACACAAAACTCCAATATAAAATATGAAGTTATTTTACAATATTTTTATGTAATAATCAAGAGAGATTTACTTTTTAAAAATAACGGCAAATACCATATAAACACTAATTAAAACCAGTGAAATATTATGTTCATAGTTAAAGAAAATGTAAACAGAAAAAAAGGAAAAAGCTATTGTAATTACTACCGAAAATCCCGTAACAACAGCTTCACTTATCCTTTCATCAAAATAATTCGACAGAATAAGCTTTAAAGCATTACCACCATCGAAATTATAAAAAGGAAGCAGGTTGAAAGCACCTAAAACTATATTAATTTCCGATATGTTCAGTAAAATAGCTCTGTATTCAATGAAATGGTTTGCAATTAAAGGTATCAACAAGCCTATTATTAAATTAAATAAAGGTGCAGAAAGATTGATTGCAATTTCAGACGCACAACTGCCGCTCGATTTAAAATCTCTTAAAATATTAGCACCGAAAAGAGTGAACGATACCTTTTTCGGTGCTACGGAAAATAAATATATAAATATCAAATGAACTGCTTCGTGCAATAATGCAAAAAAGAAAACAAGAATTAAGGAAGCTCTTTTGTTTAAGGTTAAAAGGAATAAAACCAGAGCAAAAAATGTAAAGCTGATTTCATAGACCGTGTTCTTGATTTTAAACTGCATTTTCAGCCTCTCTAATAGCTTTTTCGGGGTTATATGAGATGTTGTCAAACCTCAATTCAAAATGCAGATGAGGCCCCGTAGAGCTTCCTGTTGAGCCCACAGTTGCAATAACTTCCCCTGCTCTGATTTTTTGTCCCTTTTTCACATTTAATTTCTGACAATGACAATATACAGTCATTATGCCGTTGTCGTGCTGTATTTTCAGAAAATTGCCGTTCCATTGGTCATAATCTGCATATATTACTTCACCGTCAAAAGCGGAATAAATCTTTGTTCCCAATTCAGCGGCTATATCAATACCCGCGTGAAAACGCAAATCACCGCTGATGGGATGTGTTCTTGTACCGAATTCAGAGGTCACTTTTCCTTTAAGGGGTAAAATCATTTTCTGACTTAAATTATAATCGTCTGTTGAAACATTTTCAGGGATTTCTTCTTTAGAAGAAACCTTTATATCGCTGCCACCCCCTGCGATAATTTCTGCGCTTAAGGATGGCTCTTCTAAGGGTACATATTCAGTTTCTGTTTCGGTTGTTTCTTTGTTTTTATAGCTTTTAATATTAGAAAAAGCAGATTCAACATCTTCAGCTTTTATATTTTTCTCTAACTCTCCCGAAAACATATTCTCTATCTCATAAAAAATGTTTGCATCGTTATATTTTAAGGCAAACAGCAATAAGAACAAGACCAAGCAAACAGCAAACTGAAGTAATAATGTTTTTGTTAAATAATCCTTTTTATTCTTCTTCATAAAAAATCACCTGCAAAAATATATGCAGGTGATAAAAAAATTATTCTTCTGTTTGAAGCTCTTCCCATTCGGAATACATATCTTCAAGCTGATTTCTTAAATCATCTAAATTATTTGTATATTCAAGTAATTTTTCATAGTTACCTGATATTTCGGGAGAAGAAATTTCACTTTCGAGAACGGAAATAGTAGTTTCCGTTTCTTCAATTTCAGCTTCAAGCTTTGCAATTCTTGTTTTTCTTTTTCTCTCGTTACTCGCTTTTTCTTTTCTTAATTTATAATCGTTAACGACGGGCTTTTTCTCAGCAACAGTTTTTTCGGTTTCAACAGTGTTTTGACGGTATTCAAGATAACTGTCATAGTTTCCGTCAATATTAACTGCACCGTCGTGTGTTAAATACACAGTTTTTGAAGCAAGCTTATTAATAAAATAACGGTCATGGGAAACAACAAGCATTGTTCCGTCGAAATCAAGAAGCGCATTTTCGAGAACCTCTCTCGATGTTATATCAAGATGATTTGTGGGCTCGTCAAGAATTAAAAAATTGGGCTTAGAAAGCATTATTTTTAATAGTGAAATTTTTGCTCTTTCGCCACCGCTTAAAAGTGAAACCTTTTTGAAAACATCTTCACCGCAGAAAAGAAACATTGCCAAAGCGCTGCGAATTTCCGTTTCTGTGAAGTGGCGGTACATATCCCAAACCTCATCCAAAACAGTTTTGTCAGAATGAAGCTTGTCAATGTTCTGGTCAAAATAACCGATTTTAACATTGCTTCCAAAACGGAAGGTGCCGTAGTCCTGCTGAGCTTCTTTATTAAGAATTTTTAAGAAGGTTGACTTTCCGCAACCATTGGGACCTAACAGAAAAACTCTTTCTTCTCTGAAAACAGAAAGATTGAAATTTGAAAAAAGCTTCTTATCGGGGTAGCTCTTTGCAAGGTCTTTTACATTAACAACCTCGTCACCTGTTCTGACATCGGTTTTAAAGCTGAAATGAACGCTTTTTAAAGCCTTATCGGGAACTACGAGGGTTTCTTTAAGCCTTTCAATTTGCTTTTCCTTACTTGCTATTGTTATATAATTCCGAGCTTGATTAAAGCGCTTTTGCTGTTCAATGATGCCTTCTATCCGCTTAATTTCAGTTATTGTTTTTTCATATTCACGCTCAATGGTTAACTCTCTTTCAGCTTTCAGTTTTTGAAAAAACGTATAATTACCCATTGTAAGAGTTAATTTTTTATGAGCAATTTCCATTGTTGAGGTTGTAACCTTGTCAAGAAAATATCTGTCGTGGGAAACAACAATAATTGCGCCTTTATATTTTACCAAAAAGTCTTCAAGCCAAGTAACAGCGTCAATATCAAGGTTGTTTGTTGGCTCGTCCAAAAGCAAAAGATTTGTATTTGATAAAAGCAGCTTGCAAAGGGATAATTTTGAACGCTGACCGCCGCTTAAAGAATTTACTTTCAAATTCAAGTCATTTTCAGAAAAGCCAAGTCCTAATAAAGCGGATTTGGTTTTTGCTTTGTAAACAAGACCGTCACGGCGTTCTATTTCTTCCGTTAATTTAACTTGTCTTTCAATTAGTTCAATATTACTCTCTGTTAAAAGTCTTTCTGTTATTTCTTCCAGCTCTGCTTCCATTTTAGCAACATCCGAAAAAACAGTCAAAGCCTCGTTATATAAGGTCTGGTTATCGTCGCATTCGAGGTACTGCTCCATATAACCTATGCGAACATCTTTACCGCGAACAATACCGCCCTCGTTAGCGGAATACTCACCGATAATAAGCTTGAAAAGTGAGGTTTTACCTGTTCCGTTTGCACCGATTAAACCTATTCTGTCAGTTTCTTCCACTTTAAAAGCGGCGCCTTTAAATAAGACGCCGTCAAGAAAACCAAATGTTAAGTTTTGTGCCGTTAATAAAGACATAAAACCACCTATTACAATGTGCTTACCAATACCTCAAATTTACCGTTTAATATAGTTTCACCTGCATTCGCGGGAATGAAAATGCTGTCACCTGATGCGATTTCAACAACCGCTTCTCCACATTCAACAGTACCTGTTCCGCTTGTTACAAGAAGAGAAACAAAGCTTTCACCGTCAACATTGAATGTGTATGTACCATCAACATTAAGTGTTGACATTTTAAAGAATTCACAGGAGCAAAGCTCTTGAGAAACTGCGCTGTCAAGTGTGATTTTTTCGCCGTCAGGGTCACCTGAACGTGTGGGCGGAACAGTATCGGTAACATCAAGTGCTTTTTCAACGTGGAGTTCACGAGGTTTACCGTCAACAAGTCTGCCGTAATCATAAACACGGTAGGTTGTGTTGCAGTTTTGCTGAACCTCAGCAAGAAGAATGCCACCGCCGATTGCATGAAGAGTACCTGCATTTATAAAGAATACATCGCCCTTTTTAACGTTTACTTTGTTTACGTATTCAAGGAAAGTATTATCTTCGATTGATTTTTTGAATTCCTCACGGGTTAATTCTTTATTGAAACCGTAAATGAGCTGAGCACCCTCGTCGCAGTCAAGAATGTACCAGGCTTCTGTTTTTCCGTAGCTGTTTTCATATTTTTTTGCATAATCATCATCGGGATGAACCTGAACAGATAAATCTGATTTTGCATCAATGAATTTTATAAGAAGAGGAAATTCTTCGTATTTCTCCCCTTTTGAACCAAGGAGCTCTTTATGTTCTTTAACAAGCTCGGTAAATGACTTCCCTTCAAATTCACCGTTAACAACAACATTATCGCCGTCATTTCTTGCGCAAAGCATCCAGGCTTCCGCAATGTTATTAAGGTCGGATTTGAAGCCGTAATCATTCTTTAAACGGTTACCGCCCCAAACAATTTCTTTAAAAACAGGTTGTAATTTAATCGGGTAATTCATAGTTATTCCTCCGTTTTGTTCTGTTGACTTGTGCCTGCTTCAACGGCAACAACATTTTTAATTTCTTTCTTTTCTATAAACGGAACAGAAGATGATTTTATATCGATTCTGTCGTAATATTCTTTAAATCTTATTGTGAATCTGATTTTTCTTTTACATTTTTTGCAAAGGAAAATTGCTCTGAAAGACTGATTCATAACTCGCCAATCCGTAATTCTTTCGCAGGTTGAACCGCAAACGTCGCAAAGGCAAGCCATTTTCGATTTATCGATAAGAGGACTGTTAATATCAGTAATAACCTTGGGCTTGAAAGTGATTTTTGAATAGAAGGAATTATCGCAAACCAAGGTATATGATTTCAACATATTTTCGTTAAATATCTTTTTGAATAAATCTGCGGTAAGCTTACTGTCGTCCAAAGCTCTGTGAAGAGAATAGTCTTCGAAATTAATTCCTAATTTCTCTGCCGCGGCAGAAAGACCGATTTGGTCTGCTTTGGAAATATTCATAAAGGCTTGAGCGTATTTTTGAAGATTTACGTAGTTACTCAAAAACGGAATGAATGAAATGCCGTTGAAATATTTGAAATTCTCAATTAAAACTCTGATATCGGTATCGCCCCAGGTTAAAATGACATTTTCTTCGTGGGAAACCCATTTTCTGAAATTGGACATAGCCTGGGAAAAAGGTGTACCGCTGCTTATATCGTCATTAGTGATGTTTGTAAGCTCTTTAACACGGGCGTGGAGTTTTTTGCCTAACTGCGCTTTAATGAAAACAGAGTATGTGTCAACAATATCGAGATTGCTGTTAAGCTTAACAGCGCCAATCTCAATAATTTCATTCATAAAACCTTTTTTCTTTTTGCAATAAGTGTTGTTCCACTCAAGGTCCATTATGATATAATTCACAGTTAAATCTCCTACATCCAAAAACTGAACTTTGACCGCCCATAAAGACGGTCAAAATCAAAAATTATTTTAAGCCCTCTGCATCGTATAAAAATGCAGTTTCAAGAAGAACCTCTGCGCCCACTTTAAGTGCTTCGGGAACAAGCTTATCGGGAGCATCAAGTCTTGTGTGGTAGTATCTGGGCGGTGTGGGGTCCATTGCAGCAAAGCCTGTTGCTTTAATACCCTTCTGAGTAAATGCCGCTGCATCACAAGCACCAAGATAGATTGAAGCATAAGGAATGTCATAACCACAGTTAAGAGCGGCTTTTTTAACAAGCTCTTTAACTTGCTTATCGTGCTTTAAGGTACCGCTTAAATCTCTGTCATAAACTGCCATATCTTTAAGGTCGCGCATTGTGTCGCATGCAACAACAACAGTTTCAATTTCCTTAAGCTCTTTTTCGTGAGCTTTAGCATAAGCCTTTGCTCCGCGAAGACCTGCTTCCTCTGAACCGGAAAGAATAACACTGACTTCTGTATTTTCAAAACGAACATCAGCTTCGTCCATTAATTTAAGAACAGACATAACAGAAAGGCAACCTGAAAGGTTATCGTTTGCACCGGGAACGCTCTTTGTATAGCTCTGGAAGAAAAGGAAGCCTATGTATGGAATAACAAAAATGCAAAGTACAATTCCTACAACAAGGAAGAAGGTCTGCGCACCTGCAGCTTCAACACCCTTTAATTCAAGAACAACGAACTTAATAATACTTGCAATACAGCAAGCAATAAGACCAACAACAGCAGGAATAAGGAAAAGCTTCATTCCTGTTCCGCCTAATTTATAGTTGAGAATCCATTCATATTGTGAATCGGCGTGACCTACAAAAATAATTCTCTTTTTAGCTTCTCCCGTTGGTTTGCGAGTTGCAATTAAATTGTGAGAAAGATGACCTTTGAAAAGAGGGTCAATAAACTGCTTATACATTAAAAATTCAAGTACAAGAGGAATAAAGCCGAGAATTGTAAGAATAAAGCCCACAAGAGGATAGCTGAAATAAAGAATTGTTGCAAGGATTGCCATTGCAACAGTAAAGGGAATGAAGCCCATAAAAGCCTGACGGTGTACGATAAATTCTTCAAAAGAAACATCATCAGACCATTTCTTTAAATCTTCACCCATTGACTGCTGAGCCGCATATTCTTCTTTGCTGCCTGGTGCACGAGGACCTATTTTTTCACAGATATCGGTAATTTTCTTTACCATATATTCTGTGTTGGCATCAAGATTGATTTTTGCCGCATCAAGTTTGCTAAAAACTGTTTTCATTGAAATCACCTTTAATTTCCAAAATACATAATAAATATAACATAATAAACTTCCTTTTACAACAGTTTATATCAAATTAAATGTATTGATTTTGTATAATTAATATTGTAAAATACAAATATTAACACAAGGTGGTGTTCTCTATGGTAAACGATTCAAAAGTATTATTTTACAAATCTGCCGCTAAAGAATGGCTTCAGGCTATGCCTTTAGGTAACGGTTTTCTTGGTGCTATGGTTTATGGCAGAACAGACAGCGAAACAATCGCAATGAATTCAGACTCTCTCTGGACAGGCTTCCCCCGTCCCTCTCAGGTAAAAGAAGGCGCAAGTGAAGCTTTTATTAAAGCCAGAGATTTGGCTATGCAGGGCGAGTACAGAAAAGCTCAGGACATTATTGAAGACAAGGTTCTCGCTCATTGCTCTCAAGCATATATGCCCCTTTGCCATATTAAATATAAATTCAAAAACACTTGTTTTTTAAAGGATTATGAAAGACAGCTTGATTTGGAAACGGGTGTTAATACAGTTACATATTCACGCGGTAAGAATAAATTCAAAAGAGAGAGCTTTGTAAGTGCTATTGAGGATGCTTATATCGAGCATATTTCTTGTAATCAAAAAACCTTGAATTTTGAAATTTCACTTACAACACAGCTTAATGGTAAATCCTTCTGTGAAAATGGTGCAATAATTCTTGATGGTATGGCACCCTCTGATTCACCTTGTAATCAGGAAACCTACGCTCGTCTTGATGCTCCTCAATATCCCGATGACCCTGCACTTCAGGGAACTCATTTCCGTTGTGCATTAAAGGTTGTAACCGACGGGAAGGTTGAATACAAAACCAAATCAATCGTCATTTCAAATGCAAAAAATGTAACTGTTATTTTCTGTGCTGAAAACTCATTCAATGGCTATGATAAGCACCCTGTTTTAGAGGGTAAAGAATTCAAAAACGCTTGTATTGAGAAGCTTAACAAAGTTAATGCAGATGATTTTGCAGCACTCAAAACTGCTCATATTAACGATTTCTCAAGCTATTTTAACAGAGTAAGCCTCGATATCGGCTCTGATAAAAAAGGCAATATTCCCACCGATAAAAGACTTATCAAGCATAATAAAGGTGAAAGCGATATTGCGCTTTATGCACTTATCTTTAACTTCGGCAGATACTTGGTTATTTCAGGCTCGAGAGCCGGTTCTCAGGCAACAAACCTTCAAGGTATCTGGAACGATAAGGTTGCTCCCCCCTGGAGCTCAAACTACACAGTTAATATCAATACCGAAATGAACTACTGGCCAGTTCTCCCCTGCAACCTTGCCGAATTTAACCAACCTGTTATTGATTTGGTTAAGGATTTATCTGTTAAGGGTGAAAGAACTGCTAAAGAGATTTACGGTGCTCGTGGCTTCTGCGCTCATCACAATGTTGATATCTGGAGATATTGTGACCCTGCAAGCGGTGATGCTCAATGGGGCTTCTGGAATATGTCA
The DNA here is from genome assembly GCA_045536495.1 of Acutalibacteraceae bacterium. Classification (GTDB taxonomy): domain Bacteria; phylum Bacillota; class Clostridia; order Oscillospirales; family Acutalibacteraceae; genus DTU089. The sequence continues at coordinate 8,220 of JAZSNR010000045.1, read as the reverse complement.
GGTGCTTGGTTCTGTCAGCACGTTTTCAACCACTATTTATATACTAATGATAAGCAATATTTAAAAGAAACTGCATACCCCATTATGAAAAAGTGTATACAGTTCATTCTTGATTTGCTTATTGAAGATAAAGACGGCTATCTGATTATGGCTCCCTCAACTTCACCCGAAAATGAATTTCTTATTGATGGCGTTGCAATGAGCTTGAGCGAAACCACCACAATGACAATGAGCATTGTTAAAGAGGTATTTGCAAACACCATTAAAGCTGCAGAAATTCTTGGTGAAAATGATGAAGATATTGAGGCTATGAGAAAAGCATTACCAAGACTTTTACCCTTTAAAATCGGTAGTCGCGGTGAGCTTCTTGAATGGTATAAGGAGCTTAAAGAGCACGAGCCTGACCATAGACACAAATCCCACCTTTACGGACTTCATCCCGGTAATCTTATTACTCCCGATGAAACACCTGATTTAGTTAAAGCTTGTATTCGCTCACTTGAGCTTCGCGGCGACAACGGTACAGGCTGGAGCTTGGGTTGGAAAATCAATATGTGGGCTCGTCTTTGGGACGGTGACCACGCATTAAAGCTCCTTGATATGCAGTTACGCCCTGTTCCCGCAGTCAGAAATGTAAGATACCGCGGTGGCGGAACTTATCCCAACCTCTTTGACGCTCATCCCCCATTCCAGATTGACGGAAACTACGGTTGCACCGCAGGTATTGCAGAAATGCTTCTTCAGTCAAGACAAGGTAAAATCTTCTTGCTTCCTGCCCTTCCGTCTTCCTGGAAAAACGGCAAGGTTACAGGTCTTAAAGCAATCGGCAATATAACCGTTGACATTGAATGGAAAGACGGCAAAATGGTTAACTACAACCTTGACGGCAACACAGATGGCGTTGAGATTTATTGTCAAGGCGAGAGAAAATAACAATAAAACACAAAGGAGAGGTAAAAACCTCTCCTTTAATTTTTGGTGAATTATAAAATTATGACAAATTAATTGTTTCAGATAACATTCTAATACAGTTATCATCGTTAACAGAATATACATCTAATGAAACGGATTTATTATAAAATTCCGATTTTTTCAGATATAAAATGTATCCGTATTCTTCAGTGTGATAGGCTTTATAGAGCTTGTCATTCACGCAAACAACAATATCGGAACGTTCTTCAACACGCTTTGAATCAAGAGTACCGCTTACAACATAATATTCAGCATCATACATACATTCTTCCATAGTAACTGTTGTATCTGTATTTGCAATTGTTATATTATTCGGAAGCTCTGCAGTTGCAGGTGAAATAATCGGCGGCGTGTTTAAATAATCCGTGATATTTCGCTCAACCTTTTCCATTACAACGCAATCAGGCTTATCTTCCTCAATATATCTTTCTAATGCATTTGGCAGACCTTTTGAATAATAAGCTGTTTCAAATACATTTGAAATGAACGGTATAAGAGTATCTGCAAAGGAATCTCGGAACATAAGAATAGTACCTTTACCCTCTTGATTTTCCGTTATAATCCAGCCATCTTCAACACCTGAAACCTCGTTTTTATAGCTGTAATTTGTAGGTAAGTTATAATTATAATTATCTTCAGGCTCACCATAGAAGCTGTAAAGCATTTTATTAAGGTCGCCATCGGTATTTTTCTCAATTGAGGGTGTTACCTCGGAATAATCGTTGTGATTTATTTTGAGAGAATCCATAATAGAGTTATATGCAAGGCAAGCACCTTTCATATTCCAATGTGAATCTCTTAAAAGATAAAGTGTTTCATCTTGTTTTTCAAATAAATCAAATAAATCCAGATACTTTATATTATTCTCATCAAGATATGCTTCAAGACGCTTTGCATTATGCTCTGCATTCACTTTATCAGATGAATGATAGGGCATATTTTCATCATATAATGTGTTTTTGTTTGGCGGAATAGTGAAAATAAAATCAATATTACGCTCTTCAAGGTAATCCTGAATTATGGAAATATTGTGTGATAAATTATATAACTCTCTTTCAGACATCTGATTGCGACCTAAATAGTCGTCAAGCGTTGAAGAGTAATATAACCAATCATTTTTACCGTAAACTACACCGCTGACATTTGATTCTGAAAACATTTTAGTTTGAATTTTAGCATCAACGAAAATCATCTGATTTCTTAAAGCGATGTGGTCATTAAAATATTCGCCGCAGTCCTGAAAAAACATTTTATTGAATTTTCCGTCTTCGCTGATAAGCTTTGGTGCTTCTGCCATAGCTTTGTTTTCAGTGCTTTGTGTTGTCGGAAAGAACAACATACCAACGGAGGGAACAATACACACAACAATACATACTATAACAAAAAGAATCATTTTTTTCTTCAAGGTGTATTCCCCTCCTTTTAAAATCTGAAATAAATAAACGGATTATAACTTCCGCCCGCTAACCTGATAATGCACCAGGAAAGAACAACAAAGGCTAAAACAAAAGAAATAATCTGAAGTGCATTTTCGCTTTTAGTAACTTTTTCTGCATTTTCAAGTTTACGGATTTTGTCCGAAATTTTTCTTAAAGGTCCGCAACAGATAATGGCACCAACAAGCATTACAATAAAGAATGGTTTTAATGTCTGTATTGCAAAAGACATAGCTTCGGATGAAAAATCAAACCCGGTGAACATCTTCCCTACATAATTAATACCCTGATTGAGTGTATCTGCACGGAAAATAACAAAACCAACTGTTACCGTAATAATGGTATAAATATGTAAAATGAATTTAGGTAATTTTTTAATAAAAGGTATAAACTCCTCTAAAAGAAGGAAGAATCCGTGGAATAATCCCCAAACAATAAATGTCCAGTTAGCACCGTGCCAAAGACCTGTAAGGAAAAATACAATGATTTTATTAAGAACAGTTCTTAATCTACCCTTACGGTTTCCACCTAAGGGAATATAAACATAATCTCTGAAGAATGTGGAAAGCGAAATATGCCATCTGCGCCAGAAATCCTGAATTGAAGTAGCAATGTAAGGATAATTAAAGTTTTCTTTGAAATGGAAACCGAACATTCTTCCAAGACCAATCGCCATGTCGCTGTAACCGCTGAAATCAAAGTAAATCTGCATAATATATGCTATTGCACCAATCCATGCAGAAAGAATATTCAAATCCCCTGCTTCAATTCCGAAAACAAAATCAACAGCAAGCGCCATTGTATTGGAAATTAAAACCTTTTTACCTAGACCAGCAATAAATCTTCTTAAACCGAAAGCGATATTTTCTATATTAACATTGCGGTTATTGATTTCCTGTGCAATATCTTTATAACGGACAATCGGACCTGCAATAAGCTGTGGGAAGAATGAAATATAAAGCAATAATTTGCCATAATTCTTCTGTGCATCAACATCGTTTCTGTACACGTCAATTACATACGATAATGCCTGGAATGTAAAGAAAGATATTCCTATAGGAAGCGGAATTGCTGGAACAGGTAAGGAAGCGTTAAAGGCATCATTTAATGTTGTAAGCAAGAATCCGGAATATTTAAAGACGCCCAAAAGCGAAAGGTTAACAACAACTGCTAAAACCAAGAAGATCTTTTTATGCTGCTTTGAGATTAATAAAGCGAATACATAGTTCAATAACGCACTAAAAAGCATCAAAAAGATGTAGCTTGGCTCACCGTAGGCATAGAAAAGCAAGCTTGCAATCAGTAGCAAACCGTTTCTTATTTTTAAATTTTTAATTGCCGAATGCAATATAAGAACAATCGGCATAAAAAAACATGTAAATAATAAAGAGCTAAATACCATAATTTACCCACTCTAATCAGTAAAGTTTTGTTCCAACGCCTTGAACATAAGTTTTATTGTTTTTGAAGGGAACCTTATAACACTCTTCAGTATCGAAGTTTGAGTGTTTGTCAAGCTCAACATCATAAACATACCATGTACCGTCCTGATAAACAGTAACCCATCCGTGAGGTGTTAAGGGAGTTGATGCACCCGGTGTTTGACCATGGTAAACCATAACGGAAAGACCTGTTGCTTCACGAATCAGCATACCTAAGAAAGAAGCATAGCGAAAACAGTTACCACCATTGTTATCCATCTGGCTTTTTGCCATATCGTCTACCCAGCTATCTTTCCAGACCCAGTCGGACCTTGTATGCTCATAGGTTCTTATATAAGTCATATTATTGTTAAGAACCCAGTTATAAAGTGCAGAAATTTTCTGCTGATTGGTCATTGAATCGTTTGTATGCTTTTTTACAAGTTGAATAATGCGATATTTTGTTGAGCTTTTTCCTTTTGTATCAAGCTTATACCCTTCAATAACCTTGTTGGTTGCAAGTGCACCATTATTATCTGCATAGTAATAACCGTTACCTACATTAAACCACCCATCAGTTTTCACAACAGAAGACTTGTTGAAATAATAAATCTTTTTATCAATAGTTAAAAATGTGCTTTTTGCTGCACGGCCATTTTTTTCAAAATAATATTTTTTATCATTTACAGTTTTCCATTTAGATGTATAAGCTTTACCGTTACTTTGAAAATAATAATAGAATGAGTCGTTTCCAAAGGTAATCTTTTTTAAACCCTCAGTGAAAGCTTTACCATTTTTCTGAAAATAAAAATAATATGTAGTGCCATTAATGGATACGGTTTTATAGCCGGTTGTAAACGCCTGGCCGTTCATTAAAAAATAGTAGTAATCCTTTTTACTGCCATTGGTAATTTCCTTATAACCATTTGTGTATGCACGACCGTTTTCTGTGAAAAGCATGTATGCGTTTCTGTTTCCTAAAGGTATTTCCTTCAGCTCGTCTGTAACAGCGCGAGCATCTTCACCAAAGTAAAAGTAATACTTTTTTCCGTCAATCATAACGGTTTTGTAGCCCGTGTTGAAGCCTTGACCATTAGCAAGGAAATAAAAATGATATGGTTTGTCATCAATTATTATTTCTTTATAACCACCGGTAAAAGCAGATCCATCCTTTTGGAAATAGAAGTAATACTGCTTTCCTGCTACTTCGAAATTTAAATAACCATCGGTATATGCTGTACCGTCTTCCAGAAAGTAAAAGTAAACTCTTTTACCTTTTAGAGTAAATGGTTTATAGCCATCTGTAAATGCAGAACCATCCTCTTGAAAGAAGTAATATTTTTTAGTTCCGTCAACAATAATTTCTTTGTACCCGTCATTGAAAAGTGTACCATCATTGTTATAGAAAAATATCTTCCCCTCTTCAACTGTTAAGCCTTTTTTTACGGTAGGAATATCTTCATTATCTACTTCGGAGTTTTCTGTGCTTAGCTCTGTATTACTATCTAATGCGCTGACATTAATAGCTGTTACAGATGAGATGATAAATAAGAAAACAATTGATATAAAAACGGAACACAATAAGCTACAAGATTTTAACTTGTTCATTAAAATGCAACCTCCTCTTGAGTTCCGTCAGAGTATGTAATAACCTTAACACCGTGACCTGAGCCGTCACAGTCTTCATAAATTTCAACACTTACAATAGTTCTTCCGCTTGTAGTGGGCTCAGGAGCCTTTGTGGTAGGTGCTTTTGTTACAGGCGGTTTAGTTGTTTGAGGTGGATTTGTTGCAGGGGGATTTGTAACAACAGGTGCAGGAGGTGTATATCCTGAGTCAGAGTTGCTGTTGTTATTATCGTAATAATTGTTATCCTCGGACTCTTCCGTATGGGGTTCTGTTGTTTCGGGCTCTTCCTTTACAGAAACAACAATTTTCATACCATCCTCAAGCGGTTCTTCTAATTTATAGTTAACGGTATGGTTGTCAGCAAGCTTTATGCCTGCGGCAGAAAGTGCATCTGAAACAGTTGCGCCTGTGAGAACAACTGTATATTCAATATCTTTGATTGTATCTTCAATAGTTACATCTGCCTGTCTGAGAATTCTAACTGTCATATTGTCAGCCAGCTTAACATCAGTATCAAGAGAAAGCACATCTCCGTCTCTTAAGGATATTTTTGCATCCTCTAAAAGCTCCTGAATTGTTTTTCCTTCTGCATCTTCAATGGTAATATTTTTACCGTCAACCTCAACAATCAATGATTTTACCGAATTAACAGTAGAATCATTTGCTTCATTATCAGAACATGAACATAGGGATATAATCAAAAGTACGGTAAATATTACAGAAATTAACTTAAGTTTTGATTTGTTCATAAATTCAACTCCGTTAAATTTTAATTGAATAGAATTATAACATTAAAGGTGATAAATTTCAACTTGAAATTTACCACCTTTTAGGAATTATGAAATTATTTACCTAAAGCTTCACCGATAAGGTCATAGAGTGCTTCAAGCTCTTCTTTTGTTAAGGAAATACCTTTACCCATTTTCTCGTGGTCGGGAGCCCAGTCACGAATATCATATTTGGGTTTACCGCCATTCCAGGAAATAAGGTTAAGCTCTCTTGTCCAACCCTTACCGCTTTCTGAAATTTCACCTAAGTTTTCCTGAATTTCGTATTTGAATTCTGCCATAATTTATCTCTCCTTATTAAATATTAAACTTTTCTTTAACAGCATTTGTAAATGCATACATCTGCTCAATTTCCATTTTTCTGCTTTCGGTAAGCTCTGCAGGATTTCTTGTTCTCGTATGTATGCCGATATTAACTCCGTCAAGGCTAACATAGTATTTAGCGTTTACGGGATAGCACTGACATTCTGTAACAGAGAAATAGCCAACGAGGTTCTGCAAAAACTCTGCTTTTTCTTCATCCCCTTCTTTATGAGCTTTAAGAAGCTCAACATAAAGCTCGGGGTGGAAATTCGCCATAACACCTGAATAACCGTGAGCACCCATCTTAATACTTGCAGAAAGGGTTGCTGCATTAGCGTTAAAGAGTTTAACACCTGTACCTTTAATTATATCAAGCTTTTCCTGAAGCTTTGCTGTATTGCAGCAAGTATCCTTAATAAACTGATATTTACCGCTTTCAGCCATTTTTTTCATAACATAGGGTGAAAGCTCACGTTTATAGGGGTAAGGACATTCATAAACGCCGAGAGCGATATCCGGAAGATTTGAAGCAACGTATTCCATATTTTTTAGAAGAATATCATCATCTTCATCTGCTTTTGCAAAGCGGTTGGAAATGAAAACATAGGCATCAATTCCACAATCGATAAAAGCTTTTGCTTCTTTAATTTGAGTGTCCAAATCGTCGGCGGTATGACCTGATGCAACGATTGACATACCTTCTGGCTTATTTGCCATAATGAACTTTAAAAGCTCAAGTCTTTCCTCAAAGCTTAAAAAGAATATTTCACTACTCTGACAAATTGCAAATATGCCGTCAACGCCTTTACTCTCGTACCATTTTAAAAGCTCTTTGACGCCGCTGTAGTCGATTTTGTTATCATCTGTAAAAGGTGTTATCATTGTTGGGTAAACACCGTTTCTTATTTCTTTCATAATATCACTTCCTTGTTTTACATAATAACACATCTTTATTTAAAAATAAATAGACTTTTTACTATTAAATTGATATAATGTAAGAAATTAGATTTAGGAGAGAAAAAATGACTATCAGAAAATATCAGGAAAAGGATTTTGAAGCTACTAAATATGTTTGTATTCACGATATGGTTGGTGTTGAAGGTCTTGAAAATCTTATAGCCTATGTTGAAACAATGTTTTGTCGTTATTACCTCGAAAAAGAGCCTGAAAATTGCTTTGTTGCAGTGGACGAAAATGATAAACCCATTGGTTATATTTATGGTGTAAAGGATTACGACAAATATCAAGAGAATTTCGGAGAATACATAAATCGCGTAGCAGAAATTGAAGACAGAAGGTTTCTTGCCGAAGCACTAACTGAAATGTATGACCACGCAATCTATAAAGAGGACTACCCTGCTCATTTACATATTGACATGCTTCCCGATTATCAGTCAAAGGGTATCGGTTCAAAGCTCATTACCGCCTTTTGCGACTATCTTAAAGAAGAAGGTATTAAAGGGGTTATGTTAATTGTCGGAACTGAAAACGAGGGCGCAAGGCGCTTTTACGAGCGTAACGGCTTCACACTTCTTCAGGACAAACCAACCGGCGCAGCATACGGAATGAAATTTGAATAAACATAGTAAAAGACAGTAGGCACAACCTACTGTCTTTCATTTTGATTAAATTAGGATTACGGCTCAATCATAGAACCGTCCCCTGATTGGT
>JAZSNR010000042.1:0-12920 GCA_045536495.1 Acutalibacteraceae bacterium | reverse complement strand
GAAGGCATCAACGCTGCTATGAAGGCTGCTGCTTCTGAATCTTTCGGTTACAACACTGATGAAATCGTTTCTTCCGACGTTATCGGTATGAAATACGGTTCACTCTTCGATGCAACTCAGACAATGGTTTCTAAAGTTGCTGATGATCTTTACGAAGTTCAGGTTGTTTCTTGGTACGACAACGAAAACAGCTACACAAGCCAGATGGTTAGAACAATCAAATACTTTGCAGAACTTGCATAAGTTTGATTTAAGTTTAAACTTAAAAATCCTCTCACACGGGAAACCGTATGAGAGGATTTATTTTTATTTTCTTTCAATCAAATAATATTTAAGGGTAAAATACGGAATACTTGATAAATAATATTCTTCCCTTTCCTCAGTAACTTCGCAAGCAGTTATAATAAAGTCACCCTCACCCTCGTCGAGTTTAATAAAAAGCTCGTCAAAATCAGCAGCTACAATTTCTAAATCATAACCTAAACTATTGCATATTTCAAGGGCAACATCCACATCCAAGCCTGCAATACTACCGTCATCATCAGTATATACCCTATTTTCAAATGACGGGTCACAGAGCATTACAAGAGTTCCGTTTTCACAATCAGATATACTGTTTGTAAAATTTTCATCTTTAAGATGTGCAGATTTAATTCTTTCCAAAGTGCCGTTGCTTTCTAATTCAGCAATTGCATTGTTAAAAGAATCTCTCAAAGCTTCATTACCCGAACTGAAATACGCACAATAATCTATGCTGTATTCACAATCTTCGCTCTTTTTTATATTTCTCCCGGCAGAAATAAATGAATTCAGTTCAAAATCGTCCAAAACACCGTAGTCTGCTTTTCTGTTTTCAACTGCTAGTACAACATCTGCAGAAGAATTATATGTAACCTTGGTAAAGCCTTGTGACATAAAATCCTCTGCCGCTAATTCATTCCCGGAAGCATATTTAACTGCAATAGTCTTTTCTGTTATAGAATTCTCAGAAGCTTCGTCACAGGATGTCAGATTAAAAATAAAAAGCAGACATAAAACACAACTTATAATCCGTTTCATTTCACACACCTATATTAATAAACCGATTTATGCAAAAATGCACAAATCGGCTTGTTTTATATATTATTTTTGGTCAACGTCAATTTTAACTATTTTAAAATTGATAATTCCGCGAGGTGCTTCAACCGCAACCTTATCTCCAACCTTGTGACCCATAAGTGCTTTACCAACAGGAGATTCATCTGAAATTTTGCCCTCTGCGGGATTTGCCTGAGCAAAACCTGTAATTGTGTAAGTTCTTTCAGCAGAACCTCTTGTTGTTTCTTTGATTGTTACTATTGAACCAAGGTGAACAACCTCTGTATTTGCATTTTCTTCTTCGTCAATGATGGTTGCTCTTGAAAGCATTGTTTCAATATCATTGATTTCTGCTTCAAGTTTTGCCTGTTCGGACTTAGCCTCGTCATACTCACTGTTTTCGGAAAGGTCGCCGAAAGAACGTGCAACCTTGAGTTTTTCTGCTATTTCGGAACGGCCTTCGGATTTGAGCACTTTAAGTTTTGCGGAAAGCTCCTCATAACCCTCTTTAGTTAAAACAATATCCTGTGCCATTATGAATTACATCCTCTCAAAAATTATTTGCGCAAAACATTCACGCAAAATCAATAAATAGTATTATATAGAAATAAAACGAAATTGTCAAGGTTTAGAAAGAAAAGCTTTTATTTATCAGAAAAAGCTGCACAAATTATATTATGGTCGATGTTAAAAGGCAGAAGTTTTTGATATTCCGGATTATCTTGAAAATAAGACACATCAGGGTATAGGAGAAAATCTTTACCTTTTACCTGTATCATAAGTTTACCTTTGTCATCAATTTCTTCTAAATCTAAATAAACATCATATTTTTCCGAATTAAATTCCCTTTTCACTGACACAATTGCACCAAACTCATAGTAACAAGCATTGATAAATTCATCTGTCGCAGGAGTTTCCTTGGTTATAAAAACAACAGATTTTGATATTTTAACAATTCTAAAAAACTCTTTAAAAGGTACAAATTCAGTAATTTTAATACACACCGTTTTCCACTCTCTATTAACAATTTTCATTTGATTGATAAGTGATGAAAGAGCTGCTCTTTGATAATATTCCTTTGGACTGAAGATATATTCTCTCAGGCTATCTGCTTCACGGTATTTATCTGAAACCAGAACACGACCCTTGTATATATTCAAAAGCTTTATAACATCTTCATTATTTATTTTTGAAAAAGGCAATTCCAAGGTTATAACATTTTTTCCGTTAACGTTTAAAGTGCTTCTGCTAACATCCGAAAAAGGCTCATAAAAAACGCTTTTACGAAAAACACCTCTAACCTTTCTTGTTTTTTCTCTCTCATCGGTTATTTTTAAAATTAACATAAAAACGCCCCTTTTCATTCTATGAAAAAGGGGCGAAATTATTATATCAATATTTATTAACCGAGAATCTGAAGTCCTGCAGGCTTTGAAAGATAGTTCATAGGATTAACCCATCCGCCGTTAATCATAAGACCGAAGTGGAGATGAGCACCAAATGAATAGCCTGTATTACCTGCCAAACCGATAACAGTATTCTGTGTTACATAATCACCTACGTTAACATGAACAGAAGACATATGTGCATAATATGATTTTACGCCTTCACCATGATTAATAACAACATAAAGACCGTAACCGCCACCGTAACCGCTCTTGTTTGCAACTTCAATTGTACCCTCTTTAACAGCAACAATTTGTGCTCCGTGAGTACCTCCCCAACGGCAAATATCAATACCGTTATGCTGTCTTGTAACACCATTAAGTGTTCTCATCTTAAAAGAAGATGAAACATAAGTATCACCGTAAGGCAAGGGCCAAATCATATCACCGCTAACCTGACCGGAACCGAAAGAAGTGTTCTGCTGAGCAAGCTTTTCTTCGTAATCAAGGATAGTAGCTTCACCTTTTTCCATAGCAGCTTCATATTCTTTACTTTTGCTGTCAAGAGCATTAACAATACTCATAACTTTATCGAGGTCTTTTTGAATTAAAGCTTCTTTATCTTCGATAATTTTTCGAGCATCAACCTGCTCTTTTTTCTTTGCTTCGTGCTCTTTTTTAGCAGCATCAAGCTCTTCAACCTTGGAATTAAGACGGGTTTTCATATCTTCAATTTCCAAAACCTTTGCTTTAAGAGATTCAATATCGTCTTCAAGGTCTTTTATAAGCTTGTCGTCGTGCTCTGCAATTCTGTCAATAAGCTCAGTTCTTTCAAGATATTCCTGAAATTCAAACCCATCTGATGTAAGAAGATATTCAAGTGCGCTGTTAGCACCTGTCATATAGGTGACACGAATTCTTTCACCCAAAAGAGTATAGGTATCAGCAATTTGCTGCTGAATTTCCACTACCTGCTCATCAAGCTTTTTGATTTGCTTATTAAGGTCTTCGATTTCGTTTTCGATACCTGTGATTTGGTTATCAATAATCTGAATATCTGCATCAATAAGAGCAATTTCATCATTATACAAATCAATCTGATCTTGAAGAACATCAATCTTTTCCTGCAAAGCATTGATTTCATCATCGTAAGTAGCCGCTTCTGCTTCAAGCTCTGCAATTTTCTTTTCATTTTCTTTAATTTGTTCTTTTATATCATCAATTTTATTCTGATATTCTTGTTTCTCGGCATCTGTAAGAGCGTAAGCTGATACAGACATCACTCCGAAAACAATAATTAAAGAAAGAACTATACTTAAAATCTTTTTAGATTTATCAGTCGTTTTCAACAACATTGCTGTGCTCCTTCAAATATTTATTAAGAGAAATAATACTACCGAATGCACCGATAACAACACCGATAAATGCGAATAATCCGAAGATTACCCAAACATAGTCAAGGAAGTTAACAACCTCACCGCCAAGCATAGAAAGAATATTTCCGAGCCAAATGGAAGCTAATGAATAAACACCGTACTGAATACCCAAAGCAAGAATTGCGGAGAAGAGTCCCAAAAGAATACCCTCAACCATGAAGGGCCAACGAATGAATGCATTGGTAGCACCAACGGCTTTCATAATGCTGATTTCAAGTCGGCGATTGTAAATTGTGATACGGATTGTATTGGAAACTATGAACAAGGAAACGAAGAAAAGAATTGCTACAATACCGATACTGATATATGTAACCGCATTTCTTATACTTGCAAGTTTACTTGCTAAATCACTGTTCTCACGAACCTGAAGTACATTTTCAAAATTCTTGATTTCCCCTACCGTTGCATCGAACTGCTCAAGGTCTTTAACAGTTACTCTATATGCATCGGGTAAAATCTCCGGTGAAAGACCTTCCAAAAGCTCTGCTTTATCGCCATAAGCTTCTATCTGTCGCTGGAAAGCTTCCTCTCGAGGAACAAACTCAACCTCCAAAACATTGGTATGAGCTTCAAGCTGAACACCGAGCGTCTGGGTCATATAATCATCAGCATCGTCATTTACATAAACCATAACGACATTCTGACCTTCGATTAAATCAAGAACTGCATTAATATTAAGGAAAATAAGTGAACCGCTACCAACAATAATAAGGCAGGAAATTAGAACAACGATTGTTGCCAAAGAAAGCAAACGGTTTACCCATATATTTCTGAAACCCTCACGGGTTAAATAACCTAAGCTTACGCCTTTCATTGAGCATCAACCTCCTCTGCTTCGGAAACAGATTCCCCTGCTTCAACTGTATCTTTAGAAGGGTCAATACCGTAAGTCTGCATAAGATAGTCAAAATCTGAAGTATCTTCATCAAGGAAATATGAACCGATTTCGTCTTCGGGAGATTCAAATGTGTAAGGCTCAACATCAATATGTGAAGCATCAGGGTAATCGGATTCAATCACACCGTTTTTGATTGTAATAACACGGTGATTAAAGGTTTTTACAAGATGTAAATCGTGAGTAACCATAATAACCGTTGTACCGTCGGCGTTGATATGATTAAGTAAATCAACGATTTCATAGGACATTTTAGGGTCAATATTACCTGTAGGCTCGTCCGCGATTATCATACTTGCATTGTTAGCCAGAGCTCTTGCAAGGGCAACTCTCTGCTGTTCACCGCCGGAAAGCTGATTTGGCTTCGAACGAGCTTTTGAATTAAGACCCACGAGACCGAGAAGATAAGGAACTCTCTTTCTTATTGCGCCCTCTCTTGCACCGATAACGCGCATTGCGTAAGCAACATTATCATATACGTTCATTGTTTGAATAAGACGGAAATCCTAGAAAACAATACCGAGAGATCTTCTGAAATAGGGAATCTCTCTCTTTTTCATATTGTTAAGGTCGTAACCGTTTATATTAATTGAACCTGAAGAAGGAACTTCTTCACGCATCATAAGCTTTAGTAAAGTACTCTTACCGGCACCTGAAGAACCAACAATAAAAACAAATTCGCCGTTGTCAATCTTGATATCAAGGTTGTTAAGGGCTTTTGTTTTGGTGTCTTCATATACCTTGGAGACGCCTTTAAATTCTATCAATTTCAACACCCAATCTTAAAATTTTTTACCGAAATTAATTATAGCACATCTTATTACAAAATGTAACCCTTTCGTAATAAAAATGTGCTAAATTAACTATTTCTTAATATTTAACAGGATTTGCATCCAAATATTTCTTAACCATCAACGCTACTTTGAATACGATAGCATCGTCAAACTCTCTTAAATCAAGACCTGTGAGCTTTTTAATCTTCTCAAGTCTGTAAACAAGAGTGTTACGGTGAACAAAGAGCTTTCTTGATGTTTCTGAAACATTAAGGTTGTTTTCAAAGAATCTCTGTATTGTGAAAAGAGTTTCCTGGTCAAGAGTTTCAATAGAACCAACCTTAAAAATCTCTTTAAGGAACATTTCGCAAAGAGTTGTGGGAAGCTGATAAATAAGACGGGCAATACCGAGATGATCATAACTAACGATATTACGCTCAGTATCAAACACCTTACCAACCTCAAGAGCAACCTGTGCCTCTTTAAAGGAACGAGCAAGATCCTTAACGCCCACAACGGGAGTACCGATACCAACGAGAGAATGAGTAAAGAACTCTGAAGAAAGTGCATCGGAAATTGAACGAGCAAGTTTTTCAAGGTCTTTGCCTTCAATATCACTCTTAACCTCTTTAACGAGGGCAATATCGCTCTCGCTGATATTTATAACAAAATCCTTTGTTTTATCAGGGAAGAGATTTTGAACAACATCATAAACGGAAACATCACTCTTGTCAAGAAGTCTTATGAGAAGAACAACTCTTGATGCTTCGTTATTAAAATGAAGTTCTCTTGCTTTGAGATAAATATCACCGGGAAGAATGTTATCAAGAATTATATTCTTAATAAAATTGCTTCTGTCGTATTTTTCGTCATAAAACTGTTTAATGCTTGAAAGTGAAACCGCAAGAACACCTATGTAATTCTGTGCAACAGAATCCTCTCCCTCAACAAAAACAGCATACTCGGGACGCATGTGAGTACCGAAAGACTGATAAAGGCAACCGTCATAAGCAACAGGAGAAGCAGACGAGAAAATCGCAGGAGTATTAACATTGCGAATCTCACCAATTCTGCCAAGGTCGCTGCAAGAAATAACTGCACCGGTTTCATCAACTATGCCGATTGTTCTGTCAACAACATCGCGCATCTGGTGAATAACACCTTGAAATAATCTATTGGACATTGATATGACCTCCAATAATTTTAACCTTTTGACAATTATACATAATACACAACTTTGCACAATTTTGCAAGTGCTTTTTTTATATTTTTCAATTTTTTTTATGCAATTTGTTAGTTTTTCGGAGAAAAAGTTGTTTTAAATGCAAAAAACACGAAAAAATCAGTAAAAAGAAAAAATCACCAGTATTATGTTTTTTCTATTAAATCTAACTCATTTTTTGAAATCGTTCTCGCTTCTCCCTCTTTCAAAGAGTTATCCAAAGCAAGTCCGCCGATAGCAATACGTTTGAGTTCAACCACAGTGGTACCCAAGGAAGCAAACATCCGTTTTATCTGGTGGTACTTTCCTTCTTTAATCACAACCTTGAAAATCTGTTTATCGCCATCCTCTAAAAGCTCAAGCTGTGCAGAAAGAAGAACTGTTCCGTCACTTAACACAACACCGTCCAAAAAGGCTTGTTTAGCTTTTTCAAAGTCAATTTTATCAGAAACCTCTGCAATATAGGTCTTGTCAACGTGCCTCGTTGGCGAAAGTATTCTGTGAGCAAAATCACCGTCATCGGTTATAAGAGAAAAGCCGGTTGTATCTTTATCGAGTCTGCCTGCAGGAAAAAGATTCTTTCTTCTCAGCTCGTCCGGTAGAATATCAATAACGGTTTTATCTCGCTTATCTTCAGACGCGCTCACAACTCCTTTGGGTTTATTGAGCATTATATAAACGAACTCGCTCTGGGCAAGGCTTTTTCCGTTGATTTTTATATCATCCTCATAAGAAACCTTTAAGGAACTGTCTTTCACAACTGCTCCGTTTACGGATACTTCTCCGCGTTTTATTAAATTTTTCACATCATTTCTGGACAAAAGTCCCTGAGATGCTATAAGCTTGTCAAGTCTTTCTTTTTTCACAAGAATACACCTTTATTCCTTAAAAAATCCGTGCATAAAGCCGTCAAGTTTTACCGAACAAACATCGCCACCAATAACTGTGCCGTCACTGACAAGAAGATTAATTCTGATATAATCATCCTCGGGTACTGTATCTGGGTAATTTCTTATAATGTAAGTCCACCTTTTTACTCTTTGACCTGCATATTTTTCTAAATCAAAACCTTGCTTCAATTGAATTTCGTTGTAATTATTGTACACTTCGTCAAACACTTCCGGAATAACGACTTCACGAACCTCTATTGATTCTTCATCAACTTCCCATCCGTAATGAGAAATAAAATTCAATCGCTCTTCTGCATTGGTTGCAGAGAGAGAAACACCTGAGTTTGTCTGTTGAGAATTAAATTCTCCCAAGCATTTTATTAAAAAAAGCAAAACTAAACTTAAAGCAATTACCGCCACGGCTATTAACAACGATTTTTTTATTTTATTTTTTGAAACAGAAACTACAAACATAAACACAACTCCTTTATCACAACATAATATGTGCGATAAGGGAGTTTAATGTGAAAATTTAATTAAAACAAGGATAAGTACGCATCAAAAATCTGTTCACCAACAAAAGCGCATATCGCGGATGCCATTGCCAAGAAAGGACCGAAGGGAATAACACCTTTCATTTCCTTTTTGCTTACAAGCTTTCTGCCGATTGAGAAAAGAACACCGAGAAGCGCACTCATAAATAAAGCGATTAAAACAGCTTTCCAACCGAGAACAAAGCCGACTGCCGCCATAAGCTTAATATCACCGCCACCCATAGCTCTGCCACCGGTTACGAGAGCAATAATGAAGAATAAACCGGAAACTGCAAAAAGTCCTATTACTTTAGAAATAATCCAATCTTTTGTAAAAGTACCTGTTATAAGAGCATCTCCAACAATGAAAACTCCGCCAACGAAAATTGCAATCCACATTGAATCGGGTATGATTTGATGCTCAAAATCAATCCACGAAACAACAATAAGCGCAGACATCATAATCATGTAACCAACAAGTTTAAGGCTTAATCCTTCAATGGCATATCCACCACAAAGGAATAAATAAACAAGAACATAAGCGACGCCGTTAAGAGCTTCTACGATAGGATACCTTGGTGAAATGGGCGCTTTGCAATATCTGCACTTCCCTCCCAAGAAAATCCAACTAAAAAGCGGAAAAAGGTCTTTCCAATTAAGCTGATGCTTGCAGCTTGTGCAAATTGAATTTCCCTTTTTAAAATCCATACCGATTGGTAATCTGTAAATTAACACATTAAGAAAGCTACCTATTACCGTTCCGAAAACAAAAATAATTGCTGCTATGTAAGCTGTGAGAAAATGTATCATAACTACCCTTTCCGACGATTTAGCAACCGTCTGTTAAAATCAAGTAGATTATATATGTTTTTGATGTTAAAGTCAACAAATATTCTTCGCGTAATTTGTTTAAAATTAATATCATCATAATATTGTTTTTTTTATTTAAATATGTTATATTATATTTTGTATAAAACCAAAGGAGGAACTTTTTCTATGAAAAAGACATGCAAACGTGTACTTGCCGTTGTTTTATCACTTGTTATGGTATTTTCAGTGATAAGCGTCGGCGCAGTTGCTATTGCTTGTTTGGCAATCGCAAATTCAGTAACTATCGGTTCAGATGGTTCAACTGTTATCAACGCAAACAGCGTTGAAGAAGCAATCGAATATATGGAGGCGACTCCCGAGATGTTCTATGCTGAAGCTCCCACCACACTCGCTGCTGGTGGCAATGCCGGTGGTAAAAACGCACCTCAGAAAGATGATGTGATTTATCCCACAGTTGTCATCCCCGGTATCAGCCAGTCTATCTCTTACCTTGCTGATGAGAACGGTGACCCCGCTGTTAACTCAAATGGTGAAGAACTTTCAGGCGGTCTTCTTATTCTTGACTCCTCACAAATTC
Organism: Acutalibacteraceae bacterium; assembly: GCA_045536495.1. Taxonomy (GTDB): domain Bacteria; phylum Bacillota; class Clostridia; order Oscillospirales; family Acutalibacteraceae; genus DTU089. Next base: position 3,301 of record JAZSNR010000042.1, on the reverse strand, counting down.
TTCCTGTTGTTCTTAACGAGCTCGCTCTTCCCCTTGCAGCATCTCTTATCACACAGTCAGATGCTGACGGCAAGCTTGCAGATGGTGTTTACAACACAGTTATGCAGCTTTTCGCTATTCAGTCAAGCAACAAGGACGGTAACCCCATTAACAACCTTAAAACTGTTGAATACAAAAATGAGGATGGCACACCCGCATCAGTTGCAGAAATGAGCCAGGATGACAGAGATTATTTCTACAGAATGATTCCCATGACATCCATCAAAGATGATGTTGGCGAAGATAACCTTTATCTTTATGCATTCCCGCTTATCGGCGACCCTATGAAATCTGCTGAAGGTCTTGATGAATACATTCAAGGAATTAAAGCAGCTAAAGGCGTAGATAAAGTTAACATCGTTACAATTTCTCTTGGCGGTACAATCCTTACTGCTTACCTTGAGAACCTTAAAGGTACAGGCTATCCCGATGTTAACCGCGTTGTTAACGTTGTTTCCTGTCTCCAGGGTACAGACGTTATGGGTGACTTCTACCTCAGAAACTGGAATCTTGAAGACAGATTCTTCTTCCATGAATACATACCTATGATTATGGAAGAAACTGAAGGTAATGCAGCTCTCGGCTACATTATTAACATAGCTCTCAAAATATTCCCCAAACAAGTTGTTTATACCATTCTTACTGCAGCAGTTGACGGTATTCTTGCTTCATTGATGCATAACTGTCCTCAGTTCTGGGCAATGATTCCTACAGACCGTTACGATGATGCAAAAGCTAAATACAGCGAAATCTGGACAGACCCTGCTTATGCAAAGCTTGCACCAAAGCTTGATGCTTTCCACACAGCTGCTGTTAACCTCGAGGATAACTTAACAGAGCTTATGAACGACGGCAAACTCGTTCACAACGTAGCTGGCTACGGTCTTGATTACAGCTCACAGGATTATTGCTTCTTTGCAGCAATGAAATCTTCACTTACTACTAACAGTGATGCTATTATCGATATCGATTCAACTTCACTCGGTGCAACTTATGTTCCTGCAGGCGAAATCCTTCCTGATGATATTCTCTTCTCCGATACAGCTATCATTTCTCCCGACGGAAGTATTGATATTTCAACATGTCTCTTCCCCGAAAACATTTGGCTCTTTGAAGGTCAGCACCACGAAGTAGGCAGAAACGACGTTGTTATTTCTCTTATCGGTAAGCTTATTACAGGTGAAATCAAATCTGTAAACGATATGTCTGATGTATATCCCCAGTTTAACGGTAACCGTAACACAAAAAATATCACTCGTTGGTACCTCGAAGAAGCTGAAGAAGTTCTCAACGCAGAAGACCAGTCAATGTATGCTGCTGAAGACATTGTTGAACTTCAGGCTGCTTACGACGAAGCAAAAGCTCTTCTCCAGTCAACTATTTGCGAACCCTCAGAAGCAGAAGCTGTTTCCGACAGAATTCTCAATGCTCTTCGCAGAGTTGGTATGGAAGGCGAAGCTGAAGACGAAACAATGATGGAAGTTCTTGAAGCTATCGCTAAATTTATTGATGATACTATCTACGAAGTATTCGGTGGAAACGGTTTCTCCGATATTGCACAAACAGGTCCTTTCCCCGGCTAAGTACACACTTGCACTTATTTCATATCTATGATATAATTTCACTCCCGAAGAAATTCGGGAGTGATTTATTTTGAGGTACTAAATGAAAATTTATTTTTACACTTTAGGTTGCAAAGTCAACCAATATGAAACTCAGGAAATGAGCGAACTTTTGGAAAAAAAAGGACATACTATTATATATAATGCAACACAGGCTGATGTTGCAGTTGTTAACTCATGCACTGTTACAGCAGAAAGTGTAAGAAAAACTCGCCAGACAATCCGCAAATTAAAGAAACAAAACCCCAGCAATATCATTATACTTACAGGTTGCGCTTCACAAGCTGAACCGCAGATTATTGAAGATTTACCCGAAGTTGATATTTTTATGGGTAACAGAAGTAATTCTGAAATTGCTGAGGCATTGGACGAATTTTTTCAACACAACAAAAAGCTCACTAAAAGATCCGAACACAAAACAGGCGACCCATTCGTATGCCTCGGCATTTCCAAGTTTGACGGTCATACAAGAGCATTTTTGAAAATTCAAGACGGTTGCGACAGATTTTGCTCTTACTGCCTTATTCCCACCGCAAGAGGCCGTTCCCGCTCTAAATCTCTTAAGGACATTGACAAGGAGCTCAAAGCACTTTCAGAAAACGGATATACAGAAATTGTATTTGTTGGCATAAATCTTTCCGATTATGGCAAGAACACCCCCAATTCTCTCCCTGATGCATTGCGCCTTGCAGAGAAATATGATGGCATAAAAAGAGTTCGTTTAGGCTCCCTTGAACCCGACCATATTACAGATGAAATGATAGCTAGGCTAAAGACAATTACCAAGCTCTGTCCCCAATTCCATATTTCTGTTCAAAGCGGTTGTGACAGCGTTTTAAAGGCTATGAACAGACATTATACTGCAAAAGAATACGAGGAATTGGCGAAAAAATTAAGAGAAACCTTCCCTGACGCTACAATTACAACAGACGTTCTTGTTGGTTTCCCTACAGAAACCGAGGAAGATTTCAACACAACAGTTGAATTTGTAAAAAGAATCGGCTTTGAAAAGGTTCATGTATTCCCCTATTCTGTCCGCGAAGGCACAAGAGCGGCAAAAATGGATCAGCTTACTAAAGCCGTTAAAGAAGAAAGAGCGGCAAAGCTTTCTGGAATTACAGATATAATCCGTGAAAACTTTTTAAAAAAGCAAATCGGTAAAACAGTTGAGGTATTATTTGAAACCGAAAAAGATGGTTACTGCGAGGGTTACACCGAAAACTATACCCCTGTTAAAGTTTTCGGTAATAAAATTTGCAAAGGTGAATTTTTGAAAGTTGAAATTACAGATTGGGAAAAAGATGTTTGTATCGGAAAATTTGTATAAAAATTACCGATATTTTCATAAAATAACCTTGACAATAATATAGTGTTGTGATAAAATATCGGTTGTTGTGACAGCACGCGGGTGTAGTTCAATGGTAGAATCCCAGCCTTCCAAGCTGGTCGTGTGGGTTCGATTCCCATCACCCGCTCCACAATGCGCGGTTGTAGCTCAGTTGGATAGAGCAACTGCCTTCTAAGCAGTAGGTCGGGGGTTCGAATCCCTCCAACCGTGCCAATATTTTTTATATGGTGGATGTAGCTCAGTTGGTTAGAGTGCCAGGTTGTGGCCCTGGAGGTCGTCGGTTCGACCCCGA
>JAZSNR010000013.1:0-52610 GCA_045536495.1 Acutalibacteraceae bacterium | reverse complement strand
AACCTGCACCATTTTCCATATTCACTTTCCACCCAGATCTTTTCGCAATGCGCTTCCATGATGGTTCTGGCAATATACAATCCCAGACCAACACCGGTTTTGTCAAGCCCGCGGCTCTTATCTGCACCCGGTCTTGGCTCAGGGCAAACTGCAATACATTGGATTGCAAGAGAGTTGAAACAAAGATTTGAGAGTACGATACCTTTTGATTTACCCGTTGTACCACCGCTGTAAATAAGAACAGCCGCATCATCTCTGTTTCTTGCAACAGAGGGTGCAGTTGTACCCATACCTGAAACAAATTTTTTCCAGGTAATTGTGTCGGAGCTGTATTTCATCTGCTTTCTGCTCTTAATGTTGTAAAGCGTTTTTAAAACAGCGGGCATACTCATACTTACTTCACAAACAACAATATTCTCAACACAAGCATCCTTAACGGTTTTGTAGGAAACATCTGTTGTAAAAATAAGGCTTGAATTTGTAAGAGAAACCGCGTTTCTGATCTCATTTGCATCGCTTAAAGGATGAATAACATTTGCAACCGCGCCGATTTTGTTAATGGCATAAATAAGGAAAATCGCTTCGGGAATATTAGGCATACAGATTGTTACGCTTTCGTCCTCAACAACGCCCATTTTTTTAAGAGAATTTGCAACGATATTTATGTTTTCATCAAGAGCTTCGAAGCTGTAAACAGTATCAAAAAACTCGAGAGCAGGTGCATCGGGCTGTTTGTCCACCATTTCCTTGAGAAGCTCATATATTGAACCCTCACGGTAGCACATATGCTCGGGCATATCACCGTAATGCTGAAGCCAGGTTTTCTCCTCGATAGGTAAATCTATCAAAGACATTGCTTTCATAGTCTGAAAATAACTACATTTTGTGCCCATTTGGGACCTCTTTCTGTTCTCTTAAGAGAACAATTTTATGTAAAAAAGATAATATCTGAATCTATAAAAAATTCAAAAACTTCTATTTTAACGCTTTTCGCGTAGTTTGATAATAAAGGTTTTTTTCGACAAAGTCAAGCAAATCTGTAAAAAAACGCCTGATTCCTGAAACATTAAACACTTGTTGAATTAAATGTTGCATTTACATCAAAATTTGTGTACAAAAAATTAACAAAAACAAACTTCTCCGATTTATTGACACTAAAAAATATATGTGGTAAAATACATTCCACGTAAAAAGTTAGTAAATAGTTTCACTCACTTCCTCACTATTCACTCTTACTTCTTACTTCAAAATATGCAGGGGTGGCGGAATTGGTAGCATTGAACACGAGCGCTGCCTGTGGCAGAAAAAGCGAGTGTGAAATGGCGCAGCGGTCAAAATTATGCGAAGCGAACAGCGAGCAAAGAATTTTGGGAACCGCAAGAGTCCCGCGTAACGCGGCGGATTTTTACCAATAAAATTCACTACCAAAAAACTTAATATATTCTATATGCGGGGATGGCGGAACTGGCAGACGCGTATGATTCAGGTTCATATGAACGTAAGTTCTTGAGGGTTCAAGTCCCTTTTCCCGCACCAAAATAGAGCGCACACTTTTGTGTGGGCTCTATTTTCATTGTAAAAATATGGGGCTTGAACCCCTCTCGCCGAATCTTCTGACTAGGATTTTTATTGAAAATAAAAACTTTTCGTGTTAAAATAAATGTGTCATATATAAGCTTTATTTAAGCTATGAGGAGGTATTGTATGAATACAAAATATCCCAATCTTTTATCACCTGTTAAAATCGGTAGTGTTGAACTGCGAAACAAAACTGTTATGGCTGCTATGGGTATGAGCCAGGCTGATAACGGCTTTGTTAATAAAGCTGTGTTAAATCACTATTCCGAAAGAGCAAAGGGTGGCGTAGGCGCTATTATTGTTGAAGTTACCTGTGTTGATGCGCCTTTGGGGCTTAATACCAACGGTATGCTTGTCATTGACGATGACAAATATATTCCCGGTATGACGGAGCTTGCTTCTGTTATTCATGAAGGCGGTGCTAAAGCGTTTCTTCAGATTTCTCACACAGGAAGAGGTGCAAGAAGAGCTATTATCGGCGACCAACCCGTAGGTCCCAGCGCAGTTGCAATGCCTTATTCATTTATGATGGGTCTTGCAAATGAAACACCCCGTGAACTTACTATCGAAGAAATTAAAGACATCGAAGAAAAATATGCTCAAGCGGCTTTGCGTGCAAAAAAAGCAGGCTTTGACGGCATACAGCTACATAGTGTTGGCTATTATCTGGGTCAGCAATTCTTATCCTCAACTGCAAATATCCGTACAGATGAATACGGTGGAAACCGAGAAAATCGTATGCGCTTCCATCTTAACATAGTAAAAAGAATTAAGGAGCTGTGCGGTCCTGACTTTGCTATTATTGTAAAGCTTTCAGTTGTTGAGCAAGGTTCAGACGGCGGTATTTCCATATTGGACGGTATGCACTACTGCAAGAGATTCCAGGAGGAAGGCGTTGATGCCATTGAGGTTCTTGCAGGAAAATGGTCAAGCGAAGCAGGCAAACACGAAAAGCCCGAATCAGCTTATCCCGACTGTATGGCAGTTGCATTGTGCCAGGTTATGAAAGTGGGCGTTTTCTTAAAAACAGGAAAACAGAAAACTATTCCCTATATCGGAGGAGGCAGAGCGCAAAATCCTGAAGCCGCTGAAAAAGCTCTGGCATCAGGAAAATGTGATTTGATTTTTATCGGTCACGGTCTGCTTGCTCAACCGGATCTTGTTAATCTTATAGCCGAAGGAAGAGAAGATGAAATCAGACCTTGCATCGGTTGCGGACATTGCATTGACCATCAGTTGCAGCACGGTGGCAGAGCTATATGTTCAGGTAACGCAGTGCTTGCAAGAGGCGACAATGATTACAGCATTGAGCCTGCCAAGGAAAAGAAGAAAGTTGTAGTAATCGGCGCCGGTGTTGCAGGTGTTGAAGCTGCAAGAATTGCTGCTATGCGCGGTCATACTGTTGATTTATATGATATGGCAAATGAAGTTGGCGGACAGATGAAGCTTGCCTGCAAGCCCCCCTTCAAGCAGCATTTAGGATTGATGAAGCCTTATTTAGAAAGACAGTTGGAAATTAACAATATCAATGTTCATCTTGGCTGTAAAGTAACAAAGCAAGACATTCTTAATATGAATGCTGATGCTGTAGTTTGCGCAACAGGTGTAAAACCGGTTGCTTTAAACATTGAAGGTGCACAAAGAGCAATAAATGCAACCGATGTTCTTGAAGGCAAACAGACCGGCAAAAATGTTGTAGTTATAGGTGGCGGTTCCATCGGCTGTGAAACCGCAGAGCTTCTCGGAAAGCAAGGCAAAAAAGTAGCAATTATTGAAATGCAGGATAAAATGGCAGGCAATACCGGTAAGACAGCGCAGACTATTCTTCTCGGACATCTCAAAGGGCACGGTGTTAAGCTTCTTACTGAATGTAAGGTAGAAAAAATCACCGACAAAGAGGTTTTCTACAAAGACAAAAGCGGCAATGTAACCGCTCTTAAGGCTGACAGTGTCGTATTGGCTATCGGAAACAAGCCCAACACAGACCTTTACGATTCACTAAAGGATCAAGTAAAAGAAATCTACAATATCGGAGATTCCAATGGCGGTGGCATTATTCCTAACGCAGTTTACGACGGTTACACCGTAGGCAACCAGATTTAAATTTACTATAAAAGAAAAAGCTCTCTTAATTAGCATTCAAACAAAAACATCACTCGGTAGGTGAATACGCCTACCGAGTGTTTTTTATACTAAACCATTCACATACTGCTGCATTTCATCTTTTGAATGCATATTATGTGTTCCGTTTATAATTTGCTTCTTTTGAGCTTCGCTGAGATTTGAAAATTTTTGCATTGCTTTTGGATTTTGAGCAAGAGCCATAGCAAAACCTAAAGGTAATTCATTATACTCCATTTTTACACCTCCAATATCAATAATATTATTTTTATTTCAATAAAAACTATTCCTTTTGAATTCTGCATAAATTCCCTAAATTTTGCTAATTATAAGAAAAAGCAAAAGGAGGTTATTATGGCAAAAAGTATAGCAGAAAATATAAATCGCTCTGATTATTCGGTATCTCTTCCTACCACAAACGAAAACGGATGCTATGAAATGCGCCTTGAAAGTATCGGGGGTTTGGGTGCAAACCTTTGCGGAAAGCTTCTCGGGGAATTAGGAGCGGCGTATTTGGGGCTTAATGCCTCCGCCTTTTCGAGCTACGGTTCGGAAAAACGCGGTTCTCCCGTAAAATCTTTTGTACGTTGGAGTAACAGGGAAAGAGATATTTTACACAACAGTCCTGTGGAACATCCTCATCTTCTCGTTTTATTTCACGAAGCACTTTCAAGAACCTTACCTGTAACTGCAGGACTGACGGAAGATAGCATTATAGTTGTGAATACAAGCAACACTCCGGCACAAACACGCGACAACTTACGTTTGCATAGCGGAACTGTTTGCTGTGTTGACGCTCTCGGACTTTCAGCGGAAAGTAAGAGCCGAGTAAATATGGTAATGCTGGGTGCGGTAGCGAAAGCATCGGAATTTATTCCTCTTGATGCAGTAATTGCTTTAGTTACTGAAACTTTAGGTAAAAAATACCCTGCGCTTCTTCAAAACAACCTAGCCGGTATTGAACAAGGCTACAATAATTTAAAAAAAGAAGCTTTTTTGCCTGACGGGAAATATGAGCTTGTTCCTTTCGGAGAAAAAAGCAGTAAATGGGGGTACGCAAATGCACCTCTCGGCGGGGCAAATCACCTTTTCGGAAGTACGGTTTCCAATGATTTGTCACCCTCAAGAGAAGGCTTTATTCCTTTGTTTGTCTATGAAAAGTGCATTCATTGCGGTTTATGTGACACAACCTGTCCCGACATGGTTTTTCAGTTTTTGCCCGGCGAATATAAGGGCAAAAAAAATTTTATGAACCGTGGTCTTGACTACCGCCATTGCAAAGGTTGTTTAAGGTGCGTTGATGTTTGCCCAACGGAAGCTCTCGTTGCAGGTAAAGAGCAAGAACACCCAGATAAAAAATATTTTATGCGTAACAAGGATTTAATTACAGAAAATCTTGACTACGAGCCAACGGGAGCAGACCCTTGGATTACGGGTGAAGCATATCTTAATGAAAAGCGAGTGGACGGAGGTTTATTTTAATATGGAAAAAGCAAAGCAAAAACTATTGTTTGAAAGCGGAAACGAGCTTGCTGCCTACGCCGCAAAGCAGATTAACTATCATATTATGGGTTACTACCCTATTACACCATCCACCCAAATTGCAGAATTTCTTGACCAAATGGGTGCAGACGGAGAGCACTCAATTGCCCTCATTCCTGCAGAGGGCGAGCACAGTGCCGCAGGCATTTGCTACGGTGCATCTGCAGGAGGTGGCAGAGTTTTCAATGCCACATCTGCAAACGGTCTTCTTTATGCTTTGGAGCAGTTGCCCGTTCAATCAGGAACCCGACTTCCAATGGTTTTAAATGTTGCCTGCCGTACAGTTTCGGGGCCTCTCTCAATAAAAGGCGACCACAGTGACATTATGTACACCCTCAACGCAGGTTGGATTATTCTTTTTGCCGATTCGCCACAAGAAGTCTATGACTTCAACATTTGCGGTTTGAAAATAGCGGAGCAATTACGGCTTCCCGTTATTGTTGCCTTCGACGGATTTTTTACAAGTCATCAAAAGCGGAATTGTTACGTGTTTTCCGATGATGAAACAGTGCAAAATTTCATCGGTCCTTGCAAAAACAACTATGGTGTTTTAGACCCTGAAAACCCTGTTACAATCGGCTCATATATGAACGAGCCGGATATTTTAAACAATAAATACCAGTTGCATTTAGCAATGGAAAATGCACGAACTCTTATACCGAAAGTGTTTAAAGAATATAAGCAGTTGTCGGGCAGAAAATTAAAAACCGTTAAATCTTACAAAACAGATGATGCAGAGGTTTTATTATTTGTTCTCGGTTCATCTTTTCTTACTGCAAAAGCGGCAGTTGACAACCTCCGAAAAAACGGTAAAAAAGTGGGGGTTTTTTCTCTCGGCGTTTTGCGACCTTTTCCAACGGAGAAAATCGCAGAAATTTGCCAAAACGCACACACAATTCTTATAGCAGACCGTCAGGACAGCTACGGTGCAGGAGGAGGTAATATGTCCTTGGAAATCCGCGCCGCGCTTCAACAAAAAGGTCTCACACCTCGGGTTTTAAGCCGAATTTACGGTCTCGGCGGCAGGGACTTTTTTGAACAGGATGCTATTGAACTTTTTGAAACTTGTTTCCGGGAAAATGCTCCTGATTTTGATTATTTCGGCGTTGAAAAAGGTGATTCCGATTATTCTCCGAAACCCTATTTTGCACCCATAAAAGAAAAAGAAATATCGGGCTTTACAGAATGCCGTGAAGAAGACGGAAAAACAATTGTAAAAGGCGGTACAATACGCGATACCACCGGCAGACCTAAACGCCTCGCACCCGGTCACAGCGCTTGCCCCGGTTGCGGTATTCCCGTTAATGTGAATTTACTTCTTCGGGGGATTGAAGGAAATGTTGTTCTTCTGTTTCAAACCGGTTGCGGAATGGTTGTAACTACAGGTTATCCCAAAACTGCTTTTCGCGTGCCCTATGTTCACAATCTTTTCCAAAACGGCGCGGCAACCTTGGCAGGACTTTCAAAAATGTACCATAAACGTCAAGAACGAGGCGAGCTTCCTCCCGGAGAAATCACCTTTATTATGGTAAGCGGTGACGGCGGTATGGACATCGGTATGGGTTCGGCTTTAGGTACTGCTCTGAGAAATGACCCTTTAATCATATTTGAATATGACAACGGCGGATATATGAACACCGGTTATCAGCTTTCATATTCCACCCCCATGGGTGCAAAAAGCGCCACATCGCATCTCGGTTCAAGGCAGTGGGGAAAATCCTTTTTTAATAAAGATATGCCTCGCATTATGGCGGCTACGGGTATGCCCTATGTTGCCACCGCCGCCGAATCCGACCCGGCGGATTTTATAAAAAAAGCCGCAAAGGCACAATATTACGCTAAAAATTACGGAACTGCATATATAAAATGTATTTCTGCTTGTCCTCTCAACTGGGGCGACAAACCGAATACGGAGCGAAAAGTTATAGCCGCGGCAGTTAACAGCTGTTTCTTCCCTCTTTATGAGGTTGAAAAAGGAATAACAGCTCTCTCTTATGACCCGGAAAAGAAAAACAAAAAAATCCCCGTTGAAGACTGGCTTAAAATGATGGGAAGAACAAGGCATTTGTGTAAAGAAGATTATAAAGAAATACGAAATAATATTCAAAACGAAGTTGACCGCCGTTGGAAACGGCTGAAATTTCTTTCGGAGCATCCTGAAATTTAATGAGGTGAAGTTTTGAGCAACCGTTTAAAAAATGAAACAAGTCCTTATCTTTTGCAACACAAAGATAATCCTGTTGACTGGTATCCTTGGTCCAAAGAGGCCTTTGACAAAGCAAAAGAAGAAGATAAGCCCATATTTTTGAGCATCGGCTACAGCTCTTGCCATTGGTGCCACGTTTTAGCCCACGAAAGCTTTGAGGATGAAGAAATTGCAGATATTTTAAACCGTTACTTCGTTTCAATAAAAGTTGACAAGGAAGAACGCCCTGATATAGACAATGTTTATATGTCTGTGTGTCAGGCATTTACAGGAAGCGGAGGTTGGCCAACAAGCATTTTTATGACTCCAGACCAAAAGCCCTTTTTCGCAGGAACTTATTTTCCGAAAACTGCACGTGGCGGAATGATTGGTCTTCGTGAACTGCTTCTTGCCATTCACGAAAAATGGGAAACCGACCGTTCCGCTTTATTGGAACAGTCGGAAAAAATCATTAAACATCTCAACACAACCAGCACCATAACCGAAACCGCTGATTTAAATTTGGCACATTCCGCTATTGATATCTATGAGCGTGTTTTCGATGAAAAATACGGGGGATTCGGAAGAGCACCTAAGTTTCCCACCCCTCATAATCTTCTGTTTCTTCTTTCCTACTACCAGCGTTTCAAAAAAGAAGAATGTCTTAAAATGGCAGAGCATACACTCGTAGGAATGTACCGAGGCGGTATGTTTGACCATATCGGTTTCGGCTTTTGCCGATATTCAACCGACCAAAAATGGCTTGTTCCCCATTTTGAAAAAATGCTGTATGACAATGCTCTTTTAGTCCTGGCTTACTGCAAAGCATATTCTGTTACCAAAAAAGCCTTGTATCTTGAAATCGCAGAAAAAACCGCCGACTATATTCTTCGGGAAATGACCTCCTCCGAGGGTGGCTTTTTCAGCGCACAAGATGCGGACAGCGAAGGCGAAGAGGGAAAATTTTATCTTTTCACACCCGACGAAATTATAAATATTCTCGAAAAAGCTGACGGCGAAGCCTTTAATAAACGTTTCGATATCACCGAAAAAGGCAATTTCGAGGGTAAAAACATTCCTAATCTTCTAAAAAGCGATCTTGAAAACAAAGATTTTGACAAGTTCTTTTCGCAGATAACCCACTATCGAAAAAAGCGAGTTTCGCTTCATTTAGATGATAAAATTCTCATATCCTGGAACGGACTGATGATTGCCGCTATGTGCGAATTATATTTTGTGAGCAAGAAAGAAATTTATCTTAATGCTGCGAAAAAAGCAGACGAATTCATACAGAAATATATGTGTGAAAACAACACCCTCTATGTCAGCTTCAGAGAGAAAAAACGCGGTGTTGAAGGCTTTTTAGACGATTATGCCTCATATATTTTCGCCCAACTCGCCCTTTATAAAGTAACCTTTGACAATAAATATACAGAGAGAGCAAAAACTCTGTGCGAAAAGGTAAATTCGGATTTCGGCGATAATTCAGGGGGATTTTATTTATACTCAAACAGTAGCGAAGAACTGATTTTACGCCCCAAAGAAACCTATGACGGTGCAATACCAAGCGGGAATTCTTTAATGGCATTTAACTTTGTCCGATTATCTCTTTTAACATACGATGATAAATATATAAAATCTGCAGAAGCACAGTTGGATTTCCTTGCAGGAGAAGCAGTCCACTACCCAATAGGATATGCAATGTTTTTAACCACTCTTTTGGAATACAACGAGCCGCCTTTGAAAATAACTATTGCTCTCGATAAAAACACCGATATCAATAAATTACTATTCTCTTTGCCCGAAGAAGCGGTTGCAAAAGTATTGCCGCTACCCACAGATGAATACACTCTTAAAGACGGAAAAACAACCTACTATGTTTGCACAAAAACCGGTTGCCTTCCGCCTACAAATGATTTAAACTCGCTTTCATAAATTAAAAGCCGAACCTTAAAAAAGATTCGGCTTTTGATTTTTATATTCAAGAACTTTATTAAGCACCGTATATTCCCGAAGATACAGACTTGCGTGGTCAACAGTTTTACTTTCGTATTCTCCGAAAATTTCGATTGCTTTTTCTATATCTACCCAAACAGGTTTAACACCATTATACTCTTCACTTTCAGTCAGATGCCTTTCACATTCACCCTCTATTTCGCAAATAAAATAATTATTCACCCAAAGAGTTTCATAGCAATATTCATTAACCTTAACAAAGGGCTTTATAGGTTTGACCTTATAGCCTGCTTCCTCGCGAAGCTCTCTGACAACACATTCTTCAAGGCTTTCGTCCTCTTCAACTCCACCGCCGGGACTCATATACACATTCTTTCTCTCTTCCCAGGACAAAAGCACTTTATTATCTTTAACTATTATCGCCCTACAACCCTCTCGCTCTTTCTCAGGCGGGTTGGAATATATTTTTGCATATTGAATTATTTCTTGAAATTTGTTTTCTGTTTTCATTTTCTCACCTGTTGTTTTTTGATACTCTAATTATAAATCCTGAATTTTTAAAATGCAATTGTTTTGTAGCGATTTTTGTTTTTGGTTGAGATTGTACCACCCACCGCTAACGCGGTCCCCCCTCCTTTTTCGTTTCACGAAAAAAGAGGGATAATTATTGCTCTTACTTTACCTTTTACGAAGCTTCATTCCGCACTCCGCATTCCGAATTCCGCATTTTTACTAACTCTACGATTCATAGGTTGACTATTTGGATTGTTTTTAACTATAATTAAAGCAAAGTGGTGATACTATGACCCCAAAAGATTGCGGTAAGTTTATTTCCGAATTGAGAAAAGAAAAAAATCTTACTCAAAAACAGTTAAGTGAAAAATTAAACGTTTCCGATAAAGCAATTTCCCGCTGGGAAACAGGTAAAGGTTTTCCTGATGTTAACTCTCTTTTAGCATTAAGCGAGTTTTTCAGTATAAGTGTAAATGAACTTTTAGCAGGGAAACGAATCGAAGAGGAAAAACTCACCGAAATTGCAGAAAAGAATGTTATTAATGCTATTGAAACAAAAGAAGAAGAGGTTAAAAAGAAAAAGCTTCAAACAATTTTATGTGTAATTTTCTTTTCTGTACTTCTTCTCCCTCCTGCAATTCCTACTTTTATTTATCTTGTTGACAGCATTATAACAAATGTATCCTTTGAGAACATTAATGAATTTATTGTTATACTGACAGTTGCGCTTCTTTTATTTGCAAGCGGTTTTACTATAATTAAAGGTCATATTTCACTTTTACACTCCTATCATTATAAAAATGTTGTAGACAAAGAGGGTTACTGCAAGGCAATGGGCAAAACCCTTATGCTGATGGGAATACCGACTTTTATAAGCAGTTTTTCGGCTTTATTTCCTGCAATTGAGTTTATCGAGGTTTTGGGAAACACAATTTTGATTTTGGGCTTATTTGTAGGTTGCGCGGTTATTTTTAAAATTCAATATAAATATAACGGTGGATTGTTTTGAGCGTCCACCGTTTTCTTTGTATCTATTTATTGATAAGTTGTAAAAAAAGTGCAAAATTTATTGTCTTTGCTGTTTAATCGTGGTATAATAAAATTTGAAAGTTTTCTATAAAAGAGGTGCCTTCGGTGAAGAAAATCGACCCAACAGTTTTAAAAGAAACTTGCTATATCGGGGCAATGGTTTTTATTTTCAGTTTAGCCCTGCAATCGGTATTCTTAATTATCGGAAAATGGGATTACACCGTGCTTTTAGGTAACCTTTTAGGCTTTGTTGCCGCCATTGGAAATTTCTTTCTTATGGGTCTTTCCGTTCAATCTGCTCTCGGAAAAGAGGAAAAAGACGCAAAAAACACTATGAAGGTTTCTCAATCTTTGCGTTTGCTTCTTTTATTTGTTATCGGTGTTATTGGCTATGTTGTACCTGTTTTTAACATTTTAGCCGTTATTATACCTTTTGTTTTCCCGCGAATCGCGGTGGCTTTAAGACCGTTATTTATGAAAAAAAGATAATATATATTTGACTCGATAAAAGAGGTGATGCTTTTGCAAACTTCAAAACTTAAATTCAAGATAGTAGATATATTCTACATCGTTATGATGATTCTGCCCATTGTATGCGGTATTGTTCTCCAAGTTCTCACAGAACCTGAAACCACAGAAATCACCATAACCGGTGCAAGAATTTTCTTTACAATTCCAATGCCCTTGCAGGATTTTCCTGTTACGGAATCCCAGATAAACTCCGCGTTGGTGCTTATTACCCTTTTCTTCTTCTGCCGTTTTATTACTCACGGCATAAGCGAAAAAGCAGACCTTAAAAGGCAACACATTGCAGAGCTTGCCGTTGAAAAAATCGACGGAATGGTTCTTGAGAATATGGGTGAGTATTTTAAAGGTTATGCGCCTTTCATTCTCTCTATACTGCTCCTTTCCGCTTGTTCGAGTCTTTTATCTCTTTTCGGACTCTTCCCACCAACATCAGATATAAACATTGTGGGTGGTTGGGCAATTCTTGTTTTCATTCTTATAACCTACTACAAAATGAAATGCGGACCGCTTAACTATCTTAAAGGTTTCACTCAGCCTGTTGCATTTTTAGCACCTATTAACTTTATCAGCGAATTTGCAACGCCAATTTCAATGTCCTTCCGTCATTACGGAAATGTGCTTTCGGGTACGGTTATTTCAACTCTTTTAGCGTTTGCTCTCGGTAGTCTTTCAAACAAGCTTCTCGGTTCTTTGCCCGGTTTTCTCGCGGATATTCCTCTCTTCCAGGTAGGTATTCCTGCGGTAATGTCTGTTTACTTTGATGTGTTCAGCGGATGTCTTCAGGCATTCATTTTCGCAATGCTTACAATGCTTAATGTTGCGGGAGCATTTGATTTCGAGCTATATGAAAAAAGAAGGCAGAAAAAGCTTTCAAAAAATAAAAAAGCAAATTAAATTTTTGGAGGAAATATTATGGAACTCGCACTCGGTATTATTTTAGGATGCTGCGCTCTCGGCGCAGGTATAGCAATGATTGCCGGTATCGGCCCCGGTATCGGTGAAGGTAACGCAGTTGCAAGCGCTTGTGAAGCAATCGGCCGTCAGCCCGAAAGCAAAGGTTCGGTTACAACAACAATGCTTATGGGTTGTGCCGTTGCAGAAACAACAGGTCTTTATGCCCTTGTTATTGCAATTCTTCTCATTTTCGTTGCACCCAGAATTCTTGTAAACCTTCTTGTTGAAACACTTCAATCTCTTTAATCCTATGGTGAAATGAGTAAAGCAATATGCAAACATTAGACGTTATTTCAATAAATATATGGCAAATGCTTGTTTCTCTTGCTAATTTGGCTATTCTTTTCTGGCTCGTTAAGAAATTCCTCTACAAGCCTGTTAAGAAAATGCTCAAAGCACGTCAGGATGCTATTGATGTGCAATACAGCGAAGCAGAAAACGCAAAGAACGAAGCGCTGTCAGAGAAAAAAGCATATGAAGAAAAGCTGTCAGGAGCGAAGACGGAAGCTGACGGTATAATTCAGTCTGCAGTAAATCTTGCTAAAGCGAGAGAAAATGAAATTCTCGAAAAAGCTAAAAGCGATGCAGACGTTATTGTGCGCCAGGCAAAAGAGGATGCACAGTTAGAAATGACAAAAGCAGAAGAAAGCATCAAGCGTGAAATCGTTGATGTGAGTACAATTCTTACAGAAAAGCTCTTGGAAAGAGAAATCAATTCCGAAGACCACAAACAGATTATTGATTCCTTTATCGAGGAAATAGGTGACGGCTATGACGCAAATTAACAAAGAGTATGCAACTGCTCTTTTTACTCTTGCAGTAGAGCATAATGCCGTAGATGAATATGAAAAGAATCTTAAAGAGATACAAAAAGTATTCAGCGAAAACCCCGATTATATAAAAGTCTTGGAATCTCCTGCAATACCCTTATCCGAAAGAATTTCTTTCATTAATGAAGCTTTCGAAAGCACCTATACGGAATTCCTTGTTTCCTTTATAAAGGTGCTCTGCGAAAACGGTCACATTACTCAAATTGTCAGTTGTATTGACGAATTTGAGACCCTTGTAAGAATTTATAAAAACCGTACCATTGCTACGGTTTATTATGTTGAACCCCTTACCGACCAACAAAAAGAAGCTCTTTTAGATAAGCTTCAAAAAATCAGCGGTAAGGTTATCGAGCCCGAATTTATTAAAGACGAAAGTCTTATCGGCGGTATTAAGGTTCAGATTGATGACAAAATTATCGACGGTAGTATTAAAAATCGTTTAAATAAGGCTAAGGGAGTGATAAGCGAATGAATAATCCCGGCGAAATCAGCAGTATTATAAAAAGTCAGATAGAAAACTATAAATCCCGTGTTGAAATGACAGAAACGGGTAAGGTTATTCTTGTTGGTGACGGAATTGCCCGTGTTTACGGACTAGGGAGCTGTATGGCAAACGAGCTTCTTGAATTTGAGGACGGCTCCTTCGGTATGGCGCAGAACCTTGAAGAAGAAACTGTTTCCGTTGCTGTTCTTTCAAACAAAAACAATATCCGCGAGGGTTCATCAGTAAAAAGAACAGGAAAGGTTCTTTCTGTTCCCGTTGGTGAAAAGCTATTAGGCAGAGTTGTTAACGCTCTTGGCGAACCCATTGACGGAAAAGGACCTATTCAATACAGTGCTACCCGTCCTATTGAATCGGAAGCACCCGGCATCATTGAGCGCGAAAGCGTTAGTGTGCCCTTGCAAACAGGTATCAAGGCTATTGACAGTATGATTCCCATCGGCAGAGGTCAGCGTGAGCTTATTATCGGTGACCGCCAGACAGGTAAAACAGAAATTGCCATTGACACAATTATAAATCAAAATGATACAGGTGTTATTTGCATTTACGTTGCTATCGGACAGAAGAGTACATCTGTTGCACAGCTTGCAAATGAGCTTAACAGAAACGGTGCTTTAGGCTATACAATTATCGTTTCTGCTACTGCTTCGGAAAGTGCTCCTCTTCAATATATCGCACCCTACAGCGGTTGCGCTATGGCAGAATATTTCCGCGAGCAAGGTAAAGATGTTTTAATTATCTATGACGATTTGAGCAAGCACGCTGTTGCATACCGTGCACTTTCTCTTCTTATTCGCCGTCCTCCCGGACGAGAAGCATACCCCGGTGACGTTTTCTATCTTCATTCACGTCTTCTTGAACGCGCGGCTTGTGTTGCAAAAGAATACGGCGGCGGTTCAATTACCGCTCTTCCCATTATTGAAACCCAGTCAGGAGACGTTTCCGCATATATTCCTACCAACGTAATTTCTATTACTGACGGTCAGATTTTCCTTGAAACCGAGCTTTTCCATTCAGGTATTATGCCCGCTATTAATCCGGGTATTTCCGTTAGCCGTGTTGGTGGTTCAGCACAGTTAAAGGCTATGAAAAAGGTTTCCGGTGAACTTAAGCTCCTCTATTCTCAGTATCGTGAGTTGCAATCCTTTGCTCAATTCGGCAGTGACTTGGATGCAGATACAAAAGCAAGACTTGCTCTCGGTGAGCGTATTGTTGAGGTGCTCAAGCAAGGCAGAAATGCACCTATTCGTGTTGGTTGTCAGGTTGCTATCGTTTATGCAGCAATCAAAGGCTATCTTGACCCTGTTCCCGTTTCAAAGGTTCACGAATATGAACACAACCTTTTCTTAAAGCTTGAAAATGAAAAGGGCGAATGGCTCAAACGAATTGAAGCAGGTTACTATGATGAGGCAGACGAGGAAGAGCTCAAAGCAGTTCTTTCAGAAATGCAGGTGTAAGCTATGGCAGGAAACACAAAAGCGCTTCGAGTAAGAATAAAAAGCGTTAACTCCACCTTGCAGCTTACAAAGGCAATGGAGCTTGTGGCATCTTCAAAAATCCGCCGTGCAAACGAGGCAATGCAAAAAGCGAGAGAATACACCGCATCCTTGGAAAAATCAATTTCACTTCTTACAAGTGAAAAGGAATGCTTAAAAAGCCCTTATATGCGACAGAGCGAAACCTCTCGCACAAAGATAATTGTTATCGCAGGTGACAGGGGTCTCGCAGGTGGCTACAATGCAAATGTTTTCAGACTTTGCGCCTCTTTCCCCGATGCAGAATTTATTCCCATCGGCAAAAGAGCTTGCGAAAGATTTGAAGCGGAAATAAATTCTTCCGAGCATTTTTCTTTCAGCGATGCAGCTGCTCTTGCAGACGAGCTTTGCAAGGATTTCAGCGAGGAAAAATTTGACAGACTGGGCGTTATTTTTACAAAATACAACTCCGTTATGTCCTGGGATGCACAAATCAAATGGCTTCTTCCTTTCCAAAAGAGCGAAAAGGACAATACTGTAAGTGCTGTTTTCGAACCTGACCACCTTACAGTTCTTAACCTTACTGTTCGCGAATATGTAGCAGGTATTTTAATCGCTTGTATAAGAGAAAGCTTTGCTTGTGAGGTTGCTTCAAGGCGAATTGCTATGGACTCTGCAGGTAAAAACGCAAAACAAATGATAGACGATTTAGGTCTTCAATATAACCGCGCTCGTCAAGGCGCAATTACCCAGGAAATCACTGAAATTGTCGCAGGTAGTGGCAATTAATAAATTCACAAGAGGTGAATACATTGGAAAAATTAACTGTGGGAAAAGTAGTTCAGGTTATGGGTCCCGTTGTTGACGTAAGATTCAACGAGGGTGAGCTTCCTGAAATTCTTAACGCACTTACTATACCCGTCGGGGAAAGAAAATTGACTGTTGAGGTTGCTCAGCATATCGGTGACAACACCGCAAGATGTATCGCAATGGCATCCACAGACGGTCTTCAAAGAGGTACTGCCGTTACGGACACAGGCGCACCTATTTCCGTTCCCGTTGGTCGCGAAACCTTAGGACGTATTTTCAACGTTTTAGGTGACGCAGTTGACAATATTCCCAACCCCGAAGCTGCAGAAAAATGGAGCATTCACCGTTCCGCTCCTGCTTATAATGAGCTTGCAACAAGTGCAGAGATTTTTGAAACAGGTATCAAGGTTATTGACCTTGTTTGCCCCTATTCAAAGGGTGGTAAAATCGGTCTTTTCGGCGGTGCAGGTGTTGGTAAAACAGTTCTTATTATGGAGCTTATTAACAATATTGCTAAAGAGCACGGCGGTATTTCCGTTTTCTCCGGTGTTGGTGAGCGTACCCGTGAAGGCAACGATTTATACTGCGAAATGAAAGAGTCAGGAGTTATTAACAACACCGCTCTTGTTTACGGTCAGATGAACGAGCCTCCGGGAGCACGTATGAGAGTTGCTCTTTCAGGTCTTACAATGGCAGAATATTTCCGTGACACAGAGGGTCAGGACGTTCTTCTTTTCATTGATAACATTTTCCGTTTCACTCAGGCAGGCTCGGAGGTTTCCGCGCTTCTCGGCAGACTGCCCTCTGCCGTTGGTTATCAGCCCACTCTTGCAACAGAAATGGGTGCTTTGCAGGAAAGAATAACATCTACTAAAAAAGGTTCAATTACATCTATTCAGGCAGTTTATGTTCCTGCTGATGACCTTACAGACCCTGCTCCTGCAACAACCTTTGCTCACCTTGACGCGACAACGGTTCTTGCAAGAAATATTGCTTCTCAGGGTATTTACCCTGCAGTTGACCCCCTTGAATCTTCAAGCCGTATTCTCTCCCCCGAAATTGTTGGCGACGAGCATTACTATGTAGCAAAAGAGGTTCAGCGTATTCTTCAGAGATATAATGAGCTTATGGACATTATCGCAATTATGGGTATGGATGAGCTTTCTGACGAAGATAAGCTTCTTGTTCAGAGAGCAAGAAAAATCCAACGTTTCCTTTCCCAACCCTTTGACGTTTCCGAAAAATTCACAGGTATCAAGGGTAAATATGTTCCCATAAGCGAAACAGTTCGCGGTTTCAAAGAAATTATCGAGGGTAAGCATGATGATTTACCCGAATCCGCTTTCCTTTTTGTCGGTACAATTGAGGAAGCAGTTGAAAAAGCAAAGAAGGTGCAGAGGTGAACACATTTCACTTAACAGTATCTTCCCCTGACGGAAACAAATTTGACGGCGAGGTTTTCAAATTTGATGTTCGCGGTGTTGAGGGCGAGCTTGCAGTTATGGCAGGTCACATTCCCTTTATCACTTCCGTTATTAAAGCTCCTTGCGTAATTTGGCTCGATGAAGACAAAAAGAAAACGGCAGTATCAGACGGGGGTTTACTTACCGTTGATACTGACCGAGTAACCTTTATTTCAGGGTCCTTTGAATTTGATGATTAATTAGTAATCCCATTAACTTTTTCTGAAAAAAGTTAATGGGATTACATTTTTATTTGAGTTTTTCTAATTTATTTGTATCTGCAATAACAATAAGCTTCATATTTTGTTCTAAGGGCATTTCGGGGTCAATGCTTGTAATAGCCTCTTCACCCTTTAATATTGCAACAACGTTAATTGAATATTTTTTTCTTAAATTAAGCTCAATAAGATTTTTTCCTACCCATTGAGGCTTCATAGCAAACTCAACCATGGAAACGTCTTTTGAAAGCTCAACAATATCAACAAATCCGGAGCTTAAAAGATTTTTTCCAAGTCTTGTTCCGGCTTCTTTTTCGGGGAAAACAACTCTGTCTGCCCCTACTTTGCTGAAGATTTTCTCGTGCATATCTTCAACACATTTTGCAATAACGGTTTTAACCCCCGCATCCTTGCAAAGTGTTATTGCCATAACCGTTGCTTCAAGGCTGTTTGCCATTGCAATAATTACAACATCCACATCCCTAATATCAAGCTTATCAATAACCTCGGGGTCGGTAACATCTGCGCATTTGCAAACCGGAATCGTCTGCGCCGCATCATTTACCAAATCTTCATTAATATCAACGGCAATAACCTCTGCACCGTTTCTTACAAGCTCTTCTGCAACTGCTCTGCCGTATCTACCGAGTCCAAAAACCGCATAAGTTTTATTTATACTCATATAATTCACCTTTCACCCTACGCTTATATCTTCTACGGGATTTTTAATTATGTTTGATTTCTGTTTTTTCAGGTTAAGTGCCACCGCCAAGGAAATAGGTCCTACACGACCGAAATACATTGTGGCGATAATTATAATTTTACCGGCAACATTCAAAGATGAAGTTAAATTTCTTGTAAGACCTACTGTTGCCGTTGCGCTGACTGTTTCATAAAGAATATCAAGGGCATTACCCTGCGTAACTGCAGAAAGCAGAACTGTTGAAACAAACATAATAAAAAATGAAGTACAAATAACCGCAACTGCTTTACTTATTGCTTGTTTTGACAAAGCTCTGTTAAACAGTGTAACATCATTTTTATTTTTAATAGCAGAAATTGCCGCCGCTATAACAACGGTTATTGTAACAGTTTTTATACCGCCTGCCGTACCAACAGGAGAACCGCCTATAAACATCAAAAGAAGTGAAATAAATGCAGACCCGTTTGATAAATTTTCTTGAGAAATGGTAGCAAACCCTGCAGTTCTTGTTGTTACGGATTGAAAAAACGATGCTTGAATTTTTTCATATAAAGTAAAGTCTTTCATTGTGAGAGGATTGTCATATTCAAAAAGAAATACGAAAATCGCTCCGCCGAAAATTAAAACAAAGGTTGTAACAAGAGCTATTTTGCTATGAAGGGTTAATGCTTTAAAAAATTTGACTTTTCGGGTTTTTCTTGTTTTTAAAACCCTTATAACATCCCACCAAACGATATAACCTATACCGCTGACAAATATAAGAGCGCAGGTGACAAAATTCACCATCGGGTTATGAACATAGTTACAAAGGCTGTTTTCGGCGATTATATCAATACCTGCATTACAGAAAGCAGAAATAGCAGTGAAAACGGAAATCCATATACCCTTTAATCCAAATTCGGGAACAAACACCGTCATATAAAGAAGCGCGCCAATCCCCTCAACAAAAAATGTTCCCAAAAGCACTTTTTTAACAAATTGAGAAAGACCCGAAAGAGTATTCAGGTTAAAAGCATCCTGAATAAGAAGTCTGTCTGAAAGGCCCATTTTCCTGTGCAGCATCATTGCAAGACCTGCCATTACGGTAATTACACCCAGACCGCCCATTTGAATTAAAAAGAGAATTACAATATGTCCGAATGTGCTCCAAGCAGAGAATGTGGGCACAACCACAAGTCCCGTTACACAAGTAGCCGTTGTGGAAGTGAAAAGGGCATCAACAAAGGGAGTCCATTCCCCTGTTGCCGAACTTATGGGCAAAGTGAGTAAAACTCCACCCAAAAGCACCGCCATAAAAAAACTTAAAAGAATTATATGAGTTGTAGAAAGAGATAGTTTTGATTTTTTCATAACTGCGCCTTTCTTTTTTTATAACCGATTAATTAATTATACCACACAGTTATTTTTTTACAATAGCTTTAAAATAAAACTTATTCGTGTTTAATAATTGCCAAAATTCTGTCTGTATGATAAACTATTTCTGTAAGAGTATTTTATGGCAAGGTGATTTCATGGCATATTTATTTGTTCATTTTAAAGAAAAAATTACTCCCGATGGAGAAGCTGTCTATTTCGGAATAAGCAAAGACGGCTACAATTGGGAAAAAATAAAGGACGGCAATCCCATTCTTATGAGCACTTTAGGTGACAAAGGTTGCCGTGATATTGAAATTGTAAGGCTTCACACAGGCGGTTTTGTTATAATTACAACTGACCTTTGCATAGTTAATAGAATGGACGAAAACTATAATGTAGATTGGAAGCACATAAACAGTCACGGTAGCAAACGGCTTTGTATGTGGAAAACAGAAGACCTTGTTAATTTCTCTGAACAAAAACTCATTTATTTCGACAGGGACGATTTCGGTTGTATGTGGGCACCTGAAATCTTCTTTGATGAAATTAATGAAGAATATCTTATACATTGGGGTTCAACCGTTGAAGAAGATAATTTTACTCATATGTCAATTTACTGCTCCGTAACAAAGGATTTTGAAATCTTTTCAGAACCAAAATTGTATTTCACAAAAGAAAACGAAATCCTTGATTCTCATATTACCAAAGTAGGTGATACTTATCACCTTTTCTATAAAAATGCCCATAATCCCGGAATGAATATGCACGCCACCTCAAATAACCTTTACGGACCATTTGAGCATGACCAAAACTTTCAGGAGTATATGAAAAATAATGTTCCAAATCCCGGTGCTTACGAAGGACCTACCACCTATACTCTCCCCGATGGCAGATGGTGCTTAATGCTCGACTTTTTCGGTTGCGAAAAAGAAAAAATGGGCTATGTTCCCTTTGTTTCTTCAAAGCCCGGTGATATGAATTTCACCCGAATGGACGAAGCGTTTTCCTTCCCCTATGGCTTCAAGCACGGAAAAGCAATAGAAATTACCGAGGAAGAATACGAAAGACTTAAAAATATGTAAGAAAAGAGGCGGTTTTTCCGTCTCTTTTCTTGTATTATCAAATTTAATATGATAAAATAAGTTAAATATTGTTCAGAAGAGGTAGTTTTATGAATGCTATTATAACTGTTGTTGGCAAAGACAAGGTAGGTATTATGGCAGGTGTTTGCGTTGTTCTTCAGAAAATCAATGTAAACATTCTTGATATCAGTCAGACTGTTATGCAGAATATGTTCACAATGAATATGCTTGTTGATGTTAAGCAAGCTAATGTATCCTACCCCGAAATCGTTGATGCTCTTGATAAAGAGGGCGAGCGTTTGGGTGTGAGCATCCGTATTCAGCGCGAAGATATTTTCGATGCTATGCACAAAATCTGAGGTGACTTATGCTTAATCAACGCGAAATAATTGAAACTCTCAATATGATTGATAATCAGCATCTTGATATCCGCACAATTACTATGGGTATCTCCTTGCGCTCCTGCGGTCATCCCGACTCCAAAATCTGCGCACAAAAGATGTATGATAAAATAACAAAATATGCGGAAAATCTTGTAAAAACGGGCGAAGACCTTGAAAGAGAAATGGGTATTCCCATTATTAACAAAAGAATTTCCGTTACACCTATTGCAATTGCCGCAGAAAGCTGTGAAACAGAGGATTACACAATTTTTGCTCAGGCAATGGATAAAGCCGCAAAGGAATGCGGTGTAAACTTTATCGGTGGTTTTTCTGCACTTGTTCAGAAGGGCTTTACAATCGGTGACAGAAGACTTATAAACTCCATTCCCGAAGCACTTGCAACCACTGATTTCGTTTGTTCTTCCGTTAACATCGGATCAACCCGAGCAGGTATTAATATGGATGCAGTTAAGCTTATGGGTCAGACCATTAAAAAAACTGCAAAAAGAACCGAAGACCGCGACGGCTTCGGTTGTGCAAAATTAGTTGTTTTCTGCAATGCAGTTGAAGATAATCCCTTTATGGCAGGTGCTTTTCACGGTGTCGGCGAACCCGAATGTGCTGTTAACGTTGGTGTTTCGGGTCCCGGTGTTGTGTATAATGCACTTAAACAAATTAAAGGTGAACCCTTTGACGTTGTAGCTGAAACTATTAAGAAAACTGCTTTTAAAATCACAAGAATGGGTCAGTTAATGGCAAGCGAAGCCTCAAAGCGTTTGGGTGCGGAATTTGGTATTGTTGACTTAAGCCTTGCCCCCACTCCCGCTATCGGCGACTCTGTTGCAAGAATCCTTGAAGAAATCGGTTTAGATGTTTGCGGAACTCACGGCACAACCGCCGCTCTTGCAATGCTCAACGATGCAGTTAAAAAAGGCGGAGTTATGGCATCATCTCACGTTGGCGGTCTTTCAGGCGCATTCATTCCCGTTTCCGAGGACGAAGGTATGATTGCTGCCGCAGAAAAAGGCGTTCTTACCCTTGATAAATTAGAGGCTATGACTTGCGTTTGCTCTGTTGGTCTTGATATGATAGCTGTTCCCGGTGATACTACCGCAGAAACAATTTCTGCAATTATCGCCGACGAAGCCGCTATCGGTATGATAAACAACAAAACAACCGCAGTAAGAATAATCCCCGCTCCCGGCAAAACCGTTGGCGATTCCATTGAAATGGGCGGTCTTTTAGGTACTGCTCCGGTTATGCCTGTTCATAACGAGGGTTGCGCAGATTTTATTAACAGAGGCGGACGAATTCCTGCTCCTCTTAACAGCTTAAAAAATTAAAGGTCGTGTGAAATTATGATAATACTTAATGAACATTTTAAAGAAGTTGAAAAAAGACTTGGTCTTCCCGAAGAAGCTATCGAAACATTTGAAAAAGCAGCGTTAAAAATTGAAAAGACAAAGAGTCTTAACAAAAGATTTGAGGCTATTTTCAATGAATACCTCTTCCCCGAAGCTCACGATTTCGGTGAATGCTTTGATAAAATCAAACCTCTCTCGATAATTTACGGTATCAAAGAATATACTTTGGATTTCGTTTTCCTTATTCGTGCCGCAGAAGTGATGCACGGGCTTTATAAGGAAAGAAATTTAAGCGATGAGCTTTTCTGGAACACAATTATGGACTTAAAATATAAGTACATTGAATGTGTTAACTGCAAAGGGGTTCACGGCACCTTCGTTGCCAGCTGGAACACAGGCTTCTATGCTCTTACCCGTTTTGCTTTAGGCAGATATCAGTTTGATATGAGTACATACGGTGGTGAGGATTTCACCTCTTCTGCAGGAATTACCATCAAAAAAGGTGATAAAACCCTCGGTTTCCACATTCCCTCTTCAGGTGTTCCCCTTACAGATGAAGTTCGTCTTGACTCTTTCAAGAAGGCTTATGAATTCTTCCCCGAATACCGCAGAGAAGACGGTCTTATGATTTTCGAATGCGGTTCCTGGCTCATTTTCGAGGAATACAAAAACTTCCTTCCCGAAAACTCAAATACAATTAAATTCATTAATGACTTTGAAATCGTTTCAAGCGAAGCAAAAGACAAGTTCAATGACGCTTGGAGAATATTCAATGCAAGCGGTTACAAAGCTCCGAAAAAATGGGATGAAAATACATCTATGCAAAGAGCCTTTAAAAAACACGTTTTAAGCGGCGGTAAAACAGGTCACGGCCACGGTATTATCGTATTTGACGGCGAAAAGATAGTAAGATAATTAAATATAATAAAAACAAACCACTCCTCTCGGAGTGGTTTATTTTTTTATCAATACATTCCTCTGATTATAGCTGCGTCGATTACATCGATAACGCCGTCGGCATCCATATCATTTGCTATGAAGAAGTAGTAGTGCTCTTCTGCATAAGTTTCAAATTCAAGGCCAACATTCACTGATTGCTGATAGTCGTCTGCGTCCACGTCGCTGTCACCGTCAACGTCACCCATAACAATAAACATCTTGTACTCTAAAACTTCTCCTGTGCTCTTCAAGGTAACTTTGAGTATTGAACCTGTGCCAACAAAATCAGCACTTGTAAGTTCTTCACCGAGATAGTTTTTAAATTCAACAATTACCTCGTCAGGATTATAATCTTTGAGAACCTCGTCAAGTATTTCATCTACAGTTGTTTCGGGATCTATAACAGTAGGTGTAGCAATTCTACTTTCTTCAAGTGTTGCTTTCAAATCTTCGAGATCCTGAGTTGCTTTGTCGATTACTGCTTGATTTTCTTCTGACTTGGGAAGATTTTTATCAAGTGCATTATCAATTTCTGCAACTTTATCCTTGTACTCTTGGAAAGCCTCTTCATCATAAATGGGGTTGCCGTTTCCGTCGTCATTTACAAGGTTGTCTACAGCCTCTTTAGCAGCGTTATAATCTGTATAGTCTGCTTTTTCCTGTGCATTTGTAACGGCCTCTTCAAGAGCATCTGTTACATCTTTGATTGTCTGACGATTTTCTTCTGTATCTGCAAGATCCTTGTCAAGTGCTTCTGCTGCATCAATAGCATCCTGTGCATTCTTAACTGTTTCATCAGTGTATGTTCCTTCGGGAGCATTTACAATTTCTTTTGCATCCTCAAGCGCTTCTTCGAAATCACTGTAGTCTGCCTTTTCCTGTACACCGTTAAGAACCTTATTAAGCTCATTCGCAGCGTTTTCTATTGTAATGCGATTTTCTGCTGTATCAGGAAGGTCTTTGTTTAAATTATCTGCTTGGGTAAGTGCATCTTTTGCAGCTTGAACTGTCTCTTCTGTATATGTGCCTTCGGGAGCATTTACGATATCCTGAATCTTATTGTAAGCTTCCTCAAACTCAGAATAGTCTGCTCTGAATTCCATATCTTCAACAGCTGCTTCAAGAGCAGAAGTAATTGCATCAACAGTTGCCTGCTCGCTTGCAGGAAGCTCTCTGTCAAGTGCATTTGCATTGTTAAGAGCTTCTTTCAAAACATCAAGTGTTTCGTTGGTGTATGTTCCTTCGTAAGCATTTGTGATTTTTTCTGCCTTGGCAATAAGCTCTTCAAGTTCTGTGTAATCTGCGCGTTTAGTTGCTTCCAATGTTATAATCGCACCATTAAGAGAACCTGTTGCTGCATCAATAATTGCCTGATTTTCTGATGTATCGGCAAGGTTTCTGTCGAGGCCGCTATTGATTGTTTCTACTGTCTCAACAAATGTGTTGAAGGTTTCTTCATCGTAAAGCTTGTTGTCGTAGCCGTCATCATTATTTGTTGAAATAATTTCCTGAGCCTTAACATAAGCATCGAAATATTCGCCGTAATCAGCACCTGCCTGAAGCTCATCATAAGCGGCTTTAAGCTTTGCGTATTCTGCATTAGCTGTTTCTTGTGTTACATAAATGTCACCGTTTGCAATATCTTCGTTTGTTGCAACGTACGCATAGTAAAGATTAAGAAGTGAACCAAGTGTATAAGAAGTTTCTGTTTCACCGCTTAAAATTTCTTCAACCTCGGTGTAAAGAGAGTGAAGGGCACGTACATCGGTAATTTGAATACTAACAGGAATATGAGCATGTCGGCGAATGCTTTCACCTGCAATACCCAAAACAGTCTCATGGTAAGACCAACCAAGTCTGAGTGCAATATTTGCATCAATCTGAGCATTGAACGACTCCTGATTTCCGCTTACACCTGTGTAATACATTTCTGCATAAGCAGAAGAGTCGGAAGTAGAAAGAGTTGAGGGGTCATTAAATATACCGTTTGTTGAAAGGGCAACGCCTTCGGTGTTTACCCATGTGTTATGTTCGCCCACATCGCCCGCATCATTTGCAGTATAGGTGTTTACGCCTGTTACACCGCTGAGAACTAACTCGGATTGGTTAATGAGAATATTTTCACCGTTGTGACAGCCTGTATCGGGATCTGATCTGCCTTGGCATATACTTTCAATTGTCTCTGCGGTTGCAGTCGAAAATCTTAATGCAAGCAAGCTACAAGTGTATCTTGCCTTTGTATTTCTTGCGGTAATTTCTGTTCTTATTGCAAACTTTTGTCCATCAACAGTCTGCATAAAGTTATACTTTGTTGAAGAAACAGAGAATTCAAGAGGACTGTTACCTGTCTCGGCAATATCATCCTGAGTAAACACATTATCTTCATTGAGATGAGCTGAAACAAGTTTATTGTACGCAGCATAAAGTGCATCTACCGCTGCATTTACTGTTGCTTGGTTATCTGCAGTAAGATTTTTTGCAAGACCATGGTTAATTGCATAAATCTCATCAATAAATGTGTTGTAGCTGTCTACTGTATATTTATCTTTGTTGAGAGCAATCATCATCTCGAAAACTTCAACAAATTCAGAATAGTCTGCAACCTGTTCAGGAATTGTTATAATATCGTTGTATAATTTATCAACCTGTTGCTGTGTATAGTATTCAACACCACGGAGCATTTCAACAGGAACAGAATCAACTGCTGCCTGAAGAGCCGTAATATAGTTTTCTGAATGTGAACCGGGATTAGCAAGAACTTCTTCTGCTTGTGCAACTGCAGAAATAAGCTGACGAACATCTGTAACCTGAATAGTATTGTTAACGTGAATATGTCTGGAGTTTTTTGTAGCACCCAAATTGATACCTATACCGCTTAAACCTCCGGTTAAGTAACTCCAACCTGCACGAAGGACATATTGTAAATTAATTTCACCAAATGTATTCTCATCGTTACCCACAAAACTGGGTGAGTTTGTCAAATAATATGATTTATTGGTTCTTCCGGGAATCACATAATCTCTGTTTGAGTCAAGTGCTCCGGTTAATTCACCGGTTGTATCGATTATGGTTGTTTCTTGGGGCACTGTACCGGAAGCATCTGTATACTCGTTCCAGCAAAGGAATTCTGATGCAGAAAAAGTTGTATTAGAATTCCCCCCAATAGCACCGATTTCATTTTTAATATTCTCACGATAAGCCACACTTCCGTTTGTTAAACGCGCCACATAAGCATCTGTGTTATTTTGAGCAGGAACAGTGCTTGAATCACAGCAAGTGCTGTTTGAGCAAGCGTTCGCCAATGATGCTGACTGAAGAATTATACCACCACAATGACGATCTGTATCACCATCATATTTAGTCACAGTCCACATTTGATTATACTGGAACACTTGGTTATCTTTGGTTTGCATAAACTTAAATGCAGTATTATCAACAACAAAGTTCATATAACCTTGATCTTTTTGGCCGTTATAAGTATATCCAGAATCAGAGTTGCTAACGTCTGTTGCAACAAGCTTATCATAGGCGTCCCTGAGAGCCTGTGTTGCTCTATTAACTGTTTCTTGCTGTGTTTTATCAAGATTTTTAGGAAGATTACGGTTAATGTCTTCAATTTCAGCTTTGAAAGCACTAAAGCTTTTTTCCGTAAACGCACCCCTGCTATTGTTGATGGTCATCAAAGATTTGTAAACTTGATTGTATTCTCTGTAATCTGCAGAGTTCAAGCTGATATCTACCATCATTTGTGTATAGCTATCAATAACACTCTGGTCATAAACCTTTGAGAAATCTCTCAAATCTTCGGGAATTGTATTAAGTGTTGCTTCAACAGAAGCAAGGTATTTCTCTGTATAATCATCGGGATTATTGAGAATATACTCAGCCTCTGCTATTTCTCTTGCAAGCTCACGAGCATCAAGAACACGAATGGTTGTACCTATACGAAGGTCGAAATCTGCGCTCGCACCATCATCATTATACCAATCCCATTTAAGCTGCTCGTAGTAACCTGTATTAATTTCACCGGATTCGCTTGCAGAATGACCATGGAAAACAATATCATCCTGCCAGGTATAAACTCTACAACCACCAAAATCCCAGAAGCTACCATCCAAAACCAAAGCAACATCGCCATTCCTCAAATCGATGTTTTTGCCGCTTGCGTTATCATTTGTTGAGCTCCAAGTATTCTTTACCCAATACTTATCAAGGAATTCGCTTGTGGGGTTAGTGGTGATAAGGGGACTTTCCCACATACCGCTTCCCGGAGCAATTTCTTCGGGTTCGGTTGAACCGTTCATACCCGAAGATCCTTCATAGAAGGAAATACCTCTGAATGTAAGAGTTCTTGAACCGACACTGGATTCATAAAAATTCTGCAAACCTTGTGTCTGACCGAAAGTAAAGTACTCGTCATTCATCGTCTGATAGAAGGTGTACGATGCACTTTGCGAGTTAATGTTCATTTTGTAGAGGTCGGTATAGTTAAGAGCACCTGACGCCTCTACAGGTCTTGTAGGATCATCAATTGTTCCTGTTCCGCTTGCTGAATATGTAACTGCATCCGCCGCAGCTGTGCCTGTATAAACAAGAGGCATGCTACCGAATGCAACAACAATTGCAAGAACAAGCGATAAAACTTTTCTTGTTTTCTTCATAAATAAAACGCCTTTCTTTTAGAGAGCCGATTGGTCTTCCTCGACACACTTCGCCCCTCCCTAAAATATTACAATTATATATTACCATATATGGTTATTAACAGTCAACAATACCAAATAATTTCGGCGATTGTTAACATTTTATTCAACTTCTCTCAATATTATTGTTAAAATTCACAACACGCAGCCAAAATTCTTGTTAACAACATCTAGGGCCATAAGCATTTCACTCTTCACTCTCACTCTTCACTGAAAAAGACTTGTAGTTCAAAAATGAACTACAAGTCTTTTTTATTTGTGGTCTCTATAATATTGTGTGTGTGTTTTCGGATGTGGATTGTTTTCCCAGATTTCTGTTGCCACCGGTTTCCAGGCTTTACTGAAATCGTCACATTTTGCACAAAGCTCCTCAACAGTTTCTTGTGACACAAAATCCGTGCTTTTTGCGCCTGTTTCATTGATAATCCTTCTCAAAATATCGGGATTTTCAAGCATCGGGCAAGGCATCAAATGATTATCGTTAAAGGGTTGTCCTTTTCTGTATGCCATAAAGAGCGGTTTCTGAAGAGCCTCAAGAAGTGTGTCTGTTTTAATATTGGAATCGGAATAATGAATAAATACACAAGGCTCAATATCACCTTTTGAATTTATGTGGAAATAGTTTCTGCCACCTGCAATACAACCGCCAACATACTCACCGTCATCCTGGAAATCCATAACAAACAAGGGTTTCCCCGTATGACCATTACGCATTTTCTTAAGCCAGAAATACATATATTTACGCTGTGACGGAGTGGGAATCAAATCCACTTCCGCACCTTTTCCAACAGGCATAAAGTTGAAATAGAATGCATATTTAACACCCGAATCAACCATTTTATCAAGGAACTCGTCACTTGTTACGTCATTAACATTTTTGCTTGTATAACAAACAGAAATGCCGAAAAGAATTTTCTCTTTTTTAAGAAGCTCCATTGCTTCAACGGTTTTCTCATAAGCACCTTGACCGCGACGGTCATCGTTGCTGCACTCATCGCCCTCAATTGAAAGCGCAAGAGTAATATTGCCGCATTTTTTTATATCGTCACAGAGCTTTTTATCAATAAGAGTTGCATTGGTATAAATCAGGAAAGTGCATTCGGGGTTCTCGGAAGCGAGAGTAATAATATCATTCTTTCTTATAAGGGGTTCGCCACCTGTGAGCATATAAAAATGCGTACCCAAACCTCTGCCCTGACTGACGATTTTTCTCATATCGTCGAGAGAAAGCTGGAAGCTGTGACCGTATTCCGCTGCCCAGCAGCCTTTGCATTTAAGATTGCATGCGCTTGTAGGGTCAAAAAGAATAATGAAAGGAATATTGCAATTGTATTTGTCTCTTTTTGCGCGGACTGTTTTTGTTCCGAAATAGCCTGCGTGAATACCCAGAGAAATCAGCATTGATTTTACTAAATCGCGGTCAACATCATTAAGAATGTTTTTTGCAAGGTGCATATAGACATTGTCCTTATCACCCACAGCTTTTCGCATTTTCTCGTAGTTTTCTTTGGGGTACATTGTAAAATATTTTTCTGCAACCTTTAAAATTTTCAAAAGATTCTCTTCGGGTGCTTTATCAATATACTTTAAAATCCTTGAAAGTGCCTTATCCGCCGCAAAATGAACCAAACGATGCTCCAACTGCTAATACCTCCTTTCGAAAAACTTCATAACTGAATAATAATATCACACATTCTAAAATTTGTAAACAATTGAAATAATAGTCAATAGAAAAATTATTGGTAATTTATATTGTTTTATTCAAGCTTCAGCCTTCTTGACACATATTATATTTAGATTTATAATGTTTCTATAATAAATTAAGGAGTATTCTTATGAGTAAAAACAAAATAAAAACCCCATCGGAAAACAAACTTTCGGGCAAAATCTGGTTCAACCTGTGCCTTTTCGGCTTTGTAGGTCAGGTAGCCTGGAACCTTGAAAATATGTATTATAACACATTTATGTACAACACGGTTTATGAAGGCGGTGCAGTTACAGGCACTCTTTCTTCTATGAGTGCAATTAAATTAATGGTTGCTTTTAGCGCTATTACGGCTGTTGTAACCACATTCATTATGGGTAATCTTTCTGACAAAATGAACAAGCGCAAAGTTTTTATTTCTGTCGGTTATCTTATCTGGGGTGTTATAACTGCCGCATTCGGATTTCTCACTAAAGAGAATATCGGCGGACTTTTAGGACTTTCCAACCCTGAACAAATTGTTACAGCAACTGCAATTTCAATTATTGCTATGGACTGTATTATGACCTTTGTGGGCTCTACCAGCAATGATTCTGCATTCAATGCTTGGGTAACTGATATTACTACAACTAAAAACCGTGCCACTGCAGAAAGCGTTCTCACAATTCTTCCTGTTGTTGCAATGGTAGTTGTGGTTATATTTGGCGGTATGATTGAACCCCTCGGCGGTTATTCCAATTTCTTTTTCATTTTAGGTGGTTTCGTCATCCTTTGCGGTATTATAGGTCTTTTCACACTTAAAGATTCCCGAAGCGGTGAAAGAAATCCCAATGCAAATTATTGGAAAGACCTCATTTATGGCTTCAAACCCTCTGTAATTAAAGAAAACAGTAAGCTTTACATTTCTCTTGCAGCTATTTGTATTTATTCCGTTGCTGTTCAGATTTTCTTCCCCTATCTTCTTATTTATTTAGACCACGGACTCGGATTTAAAATAGAAAATCTTTTGCAATATCTCACTACTCCTGTCATTATCGCTGCTCCTTTTGTTCTTATCGGCGTAGGTGCACTTATAATCGGTGCAGGTAAGCTTATCGATAAAATAGGTAAGAAAAATCTTGTATTAATCGCAACCGTACTTTTCATTGTCGGTCTTATCATAGCCGGCTTTGCAGATACCCTGGGTAAATTTGGAATCGCTGCTCTTCCCCTTCTGGCAGGTTACGGTCTTTTAGGTATTATGCTCAACTCAACAGTTCGTGACTACACACCTGAAGACAAAATCGGTCTTTTCCAGGGCATAAGAATGATTTTCTTCGTTCTTATTCCTATGGTTGTCGGCCCTGCTATCGGCGATGCGGTTTGCAAAGCCGCTTCCGGTGCAGTTTACTTTGAAAACGGTATGGAAAAATATGAGCCTTGTGCGGAGATGTTCCTTGTAGCAGGCATTATTTCTATTCTGCTTCTGATTCCCCTTTTAGTTCTCCGCAAAAAAGGTATCGATAAAAAAGAGGGTTAACTATGAAAACGATATTACTTCCTTCTCTTAATAAAATATTCAAAGAAAAAGAACCGAACTTTAAAGAGTTCGATTCTTTCTCCTGTCTTAAAAATGAAAAGTTTTCTTTTCAATTGGCATTTAAAGCCGAAACAAAAGAGGAAGCAAAAATGAATGTTTCTGTTTCTTCACCTCTTAAAAACGATATTAAGCTTTATCACGTAAAAGATATTCCTGCGGGTAAAAACGGTTACGATAATTCAGACTCTTTCCATTACGACCTTAAAAGAACCTCATTCCCCGACTTACTTATGCCCATCGAGGATGCAATTACTGTTAAAAAAGGTGAGTGGAATTCAATATGGGTAGAATATTCTCCGAAAAAAGCAGAAACAGGTAAGAAAAAAATAACTATAAAGCTTGCAACAAGTGCAGAGGTTTTTGAAAGAAGCTTTACTCTCAACATTATTGATAAAGAGCTTCCAAAACAAGAGCTTCTTTTCACAAACTGGTTTCATAACGACTGCCTTTGCACCTATTACGGTGTTGAGGTCTTTTCCGATGAATATTGGCGCATTGTTGAAAATTATATTAAAAATGCCTCCGAACACGGCGTTAATATGCTTTTGACACCCGTTTTCACTCCGCCTCTTGACACAGCAGTTGGAGGTGAACGCCCCACAGTTCAATTAGTAAAGGTTATAAAGGAAAACAACAAATATTATTTTGATTTTGAGAATTTCAGAAAATACATAAAAATCTGCCTCGATAACGGAATTGAAACCTTTGAAATTTCTCACTTTTTCACTCAATGGGGTGCAAAACACGCTCCTAAAATTATTGCCACAGTAAACGGCAAAGAAAAACAGATTTTCGGTTGGAAAACGGCTGCCGCAGGAAAACCCTATACAGAATTCCTCGAAGCTTTCGCAAAAGCCTTTAAAAAAGAGGTTAAGGAATTGGGAATTAAAAACCGCTGTTGGCTTCACGTTTCCGATGAACCCAATCAAGAACAATTTAAGGATTATAAAAAAGCCGCCGACACAGTCCACAGGCTTTTCCCCGGTTTCAATACCTTTGATGCCCTTTCAGACATTGAATATTACAGAAACGGACTTATTAAAACCCCCGTTTGCGCCGAAGGTGAAGCAGATATTTTCAAAGCCGAGGTTAAGAATTTCTGGACCTACTACTGTTGCGGTCAGGTAGACAAATTTCTCCCTAACAGACTTTTCTCTCAACCCTCACTGCGTAACAGGGTTTTGGGCATTCTTCTTTACAAATACGAAGCAAAAGGATTTTTGCAATGGGGCCACAATTTCTGGTATTCCCAATATTCAAAATATCCCATCAACCCCTATAAAATTACGGATGCAGGAGATGCTTTCCCATCGGGTGATGCTTTTGTTGTTTACCCGGGTAAAGATGGCAAACCTCTCAATTCTCTTCGTCACCTTGTTTTTTATGATGCTTTCCAGGATTTAAGAGCATTAAAGCTTTTAGAAAGCCTTACATCAAGGAAATATGTTTTAAGCCTAATTGAACAAGGTTTAGATGTCCCCCTCTCTTTCCGAACCTATCCTCACGAGCAGGAATGGTTGCTCGATTTAAGAAAGAGAGTAAACAAAGCAATAGAAAGCAAATAAAAAATAATCGTCTGAAAACTTCGATTTTCAGACGATTATTTTATATTTTACTTAAAAACCGGAAACCTGTGTCATACCGTAGCCGAACCATTGACCTATTTTAAACATAGAATCACCGCAGTAATGCGCTCCGTCGTTTTCACCATTTTCATTATTGTTTTCCAACTTGGATTTACAAGTAGATGTATCAATCCAGATTGAATTTGGGAGCTTATTGGCCGAAGTTGATGTGTTTGAATAAAGCCCTGCAGATGTTTTGTTTATTATATTTCTGGTTGTTGCCACAGGAACATACCAAAGTGACGCATTATTGGTTTTATGGGTGTTAACAGTATCAGAATATGTCCAACTGTTATAATTACTGTTATATGCAGCGATAGCACCATCAACAAAGCCGATATGAGCATCAGTATCTCTTCCTTCAAATTCTGTGCGCACCCTGTTTACAAGAATATTTTGCAAATCGCCATATTGGTCTGCCCATTGTTCAACACAGGCGTCACTCTCACCCTGCATCCACATAAATGAGCGTATGTTAATATCTCCTGTCCCGGGTGTGTTTGAAATTTCATCAAGAGCTGTAGCTACATAGTTAATCATTCCATCTGCAAGATAAACACCGATATCGTTTTTAATATTATCGGAATTAACTGCATTCAGGTATTTTCCTGTTGTATCATACAACCAGTTACCCCCAAGATAAGTTCCTGCTGCAGTACATTTAATAATATACCAGTTTTCATTTTTGGTAGCTTCATTTGTTGCAAGATAATAGGAAAGTCCCACCTCAGGACCAAACCAAGCATCTGCCTGACCGCCTATGCCCAAACGGAAGGTTTCAAATTCATTGTTTGAGAAATAAACTCTCCAATTGTTCAATCCGTTATCACTGTTAATGTTTGTATATTTAATTTTAACATTGGAAAAATCTGTATTGCCGACTGCATTACGCACTTCCTGTGTCAAAGGACTTGCTCCGTAAGCATTGGACTGACCGGCAAGAATAATAACATTTGCTGTTTTTTTCTCCATACCTAATATTTCTTCTATGTTTGTAAATATGGGTTTTAAAGCTCTTTCTTCTTCGGTTAAAATATCTCTGTCTTTGATATCAAGAACACCATCAAAGTTTAAATCACAAGCATATTTCTGTTTTGTGTTCAGTTCACCCTGATTTATAAGACCTTTTTTTATTGCTCGTATGTCTTCCTGAGTAAAGGGTATTCCATCGCAGTCGATATCGCCCTTCAAATAAACATCAACTTTTTCAAGCAATCCGCATATCATTAACTGCAAAAGAGCGCAGTCAACAACATCAAGATAGCCGTCACCGTCAATATCTGAACTAAGCATTCCATCAAAATCAAGGGGTTCCTCTGCAAGCGACTGATTCACAACTTGCTGATAATCCAATACATTAATTTCATCATCTGCAACAACGTTACCGATATTAACCAACGAATATCCCGTTTCTCCCGAAACCGCACTTACCTTGTAGCAACCGGTTTTATCAAATACGGGACCTGAACCCGAACTGTTGATTTTTTGTCCCCAGAGTTGTTCTCCGTTAGCTTCCTGAAGCAGATATGCCACTTCACCGCTTGCAAATTGTTCAATGGATTTCCCAACAGTATCCCCGATTATATCTACAGTGGCTGAGCCTTTTGTAGCGTTACCGATACCGTTTTGCACCGTTCCTGAACCATCCGTTGCGGTATTAATAAGATAATAGCAATTCTCGAAATTTGATGCAGATGCTTTGTGTCCAGACACACCACCCACGTAACTGCCTGCAATTACAAGACCTGCATTATAACAACTTTTGATAGCACCATTATTATAACCTGCTATACCACCCACATAGGAACTACCTTTAGTAACTGTATAATAGGAATAACAATTTTCGATTTTTCCGTTGTTGCGACCGCAAACTCCGCCTACATATTGATTACCGCAGAAATATGAAACATCAATGCCCAGTCTTTCAATTACCGCGCCCGAATCGGTATAGCCGAAAAGTCCGCCGTAGGCCATTGCTGCATTGTTCATATAAAGTCCGTTTATTGTATAACCCTGACCGTCAAAATGGCCGTTATATTTGTTTGTTGCATTACCGATAGGTGTCCATTTTCTGAAAGCGGAAGTATCTTTTGCCAGAGTGCCATAACCTGAAAGAACATCGCTGTTATCAGTAATATCGCATGTAAGGACTGCATTTGCAAAAACATCTCCACTGTTCACATTATCTCTGAACCAATTAAGCTCTCCGGCGGTTGAAATTTCATAAACTTTATCTTTTGTTCCATCGTCGTTAATGTCATACTTATCCTCAGTAAGTGTAGGTGCAACCTGCTTTCCGCACTTATCACAGAAACCATTTGTGTTGGTTGCATTACAAAGGTCTGTCTTTTCTTGCGCGAGAGACTTGAAATTATTACGAATGGTATCTACATTACCCGTTGTAATGTAATAGCAATATGAAATCGGATTGTAGCTCTGGAAATAAATTGTATCAACAACACCGATATATGAGGTCGCATTTTCTGTTGATGGATCCAAGGTTTCTGTAGTACCTCTTTCAAAAACACCTGTATAGAAATTCGTCTGCCCCGGTGCATAAAGGCCTATACCGTAGCCGCTTTCTCCGTCTCCGACAAATGCACCCCAGTTTTCGTTGCATATAAAGGTCTGGTCAGTTGCATCTGCCCAGAATTTCAAATTGGTTTGTGTGGTTTTTATGTTACTATCGGACCAGGCTTCTGCGCCGGTGTAATACACAAAATTATCAAGAGGTTCTACACAATAGAAAGCAGGAAATTCCTGAGTGGTTGTAACTGCAGGATAGCCTGAATAATCAACAAATCTGCAGGTGGCTCTCATTAATCCATCTTCCAGCGTGTACCAAGCTTCCATATATGAGGGAGTTATATGTTCTGCTTTTTTTGCCCAGTCAAGCGGACGACATTTAATGTAAATTTCATTTCCCGTAACCTTTAAATCGACTATTTTACTTGCCTCGTTATAAAGATTACCACCCTGAACAGGATTGTAATTCCAAACCGTTTCACCATACATACCGGGCTCGTAAGGGTAAGACCCTGTTCCGTAATATGACTGTTGAACAAGTCTTCCTGTATCGTGACAATTGATTAGGTTTATTCCTCCCTGAGTTGTATAGTCGGGTTTTATCGGGTCGCATCCACCCCCGGATTCACCGTCATAATCCTCATAAAAACCAACCGCTATGGGTGCTGATTTATCCTTGTTGCTCTTTGCAGATACAACATTGTTGGTTTTGTCTTCCAAATAAGTAAGGGCTCCGCCCCAATCCAAATCTATACCGATTTTATAATCACTGCCATCAAGATAAACCATACCGCTACCATCGCCAAGATTGATTGCTTTTGTTAAATCAATGGAGTTAAATGTAAAATCCATATATTCTTT
Organism: Acutalibacteraceae bacterium; assembly: GCA_045536495.1. Lineage (GTDB taxonomy): Bacteria > Bacillota > Clostridia > Oscillospirales > Acutalibacteraceae > DTU089. The sequence goes on along the minus strand of JAZSNR010000013.1, from coordinate 16,083 downwards.
ATTAAGAGGCTTAAAGGTTATTGTAGTAATTTTGCTTTGGGTTTTTCCGCTGATAAATCCGTCAATATAACTTGCAAATGTGCCGTTTTGGGAGGGTTCCAAGAAAAATTCTTCAACAGCTCCGTTAAAATTCAATTCTCCCTTAATATAAGTGTCGGATGAGTATGTTATTTCATATTTGTTAAACGCCGCACCGCTGTAATCAAGAACATAATTGTAATTTGCCGCTTTAACAATTTTTTGAGTACCATTTATATTTACAGCCTTTTCCTCAGAATCTTTAACATTCACAGTAAATTCTGTTGTGCTGTTACCGTATGTAATGGTGACGGTCTGTGTTCCTGCCTCGTTCAAATATTCAGGAGAACAACCGAAGCCTTCATCAATATTTTCACTTTTTCCGTCGGGGTACGAAACACCGACAACCAAGCCTTTTACATCAAGCTTTTCGCCAACACAGTAGTTCTGCTTCAAAGGTAACGAAACGATTGTCAAATCCCCTGCAACAATCGGGTCCCATTTAGAGTAAAGACATTTGCTGGTAGGAGAAACTTTTGTGTTTGAAGTGATTTTTTCCCCTGTTCCGTTCGGACCTGTAAACCAACCTGCAAACACAAGGTTTTCTCTTTCGGGAACAGGCAGAGCACCATATACTGCCCCTGCTGAATATGTAAACGTTTTACGGGAAGTACTGTCTTTTACATGGTCATATACTTCTTTTGAACAAATATTTATATTGGAAACTGTTACATTGGAGTTTGGGCTATTATTATCAAATCTCACTTGAATATAGCCGGCATTTTCAGGAGTTGTAAAGCTCCATTCGTTAAGTCCGTATTGACTTGCAAAACGACTCTCATTGGAAATATATGAGCCCGTGGTATCATAATAGAAAACAAAGGTTTCAAAGCTGGTTGTACTTCCGTTAGCCTCATAAGAAAATACATATTCTGTACCTGCTTCCACAGGCATTGAATAGAAAACACCAACTGAGCCCATAGAAAACGAAGTGTAAACCTCTGTGCCTGCAGTATTATTTGTAAGCACAAAACTACCTTTTTCAATATTTGTTGCTAATGTTCCCCCTGCAGCATCCTCACTCTGAACCTTCAAATTAGGATGATTTGCCCATTGTTCAAACACGAACAAATTATCAAAAGTAAGCTCATATACTCCCGAAGCTGCAAAGCCTACAGGAGTAAATAAATTCACTGCAAGCAATATTGCGCACATACAGATAACCGCAACACGTTTCATAAGTTTTTTCATTCAAAACAACCTCTATTTAATCTTTTTGATTCTTATTTATTCTTTTCATATTAGTATAAGTATCTTTCTGACTGCAACCTGCTCTTCCACCACCGGCACAAGCACAAGCACACGCACAGGCACAACCGCCACCACGAAAACCTCCGCCGCCTCTACCTGCGGAAGTTAAGGTGTGAGCACGGTTATAAGCTCTTATATATCTCGGATTCTGATATCCGTAGGTGTGTATGGGATGTCCGTAACCAACAAGGAAGCCTCTTCCTCTACGATATGAAACGTGACTGTCTAAAAGATAAATTTCAGCAACAAGAAGACCTGCAATTACAACACAGAAGACAACAATTTTTACAATTCTGTCTTCTGCAAGCTGATTATATGCACCATTAGTCATAAACGGCTCATATTCAACAGTTTCAACACCCGAAAAAGCTGCAAGGTTGTAAGAAACCTGCATTGTTTTATATTCTCCGCAATCAAAGCTACCTGTCCATGTATAATAACCGTTTTTAAGTTTTGCTCCGTCCGCCCCGAAAGAAGAATCTGTCTTTTTCCACTTGAATTCATACTTTTCTACAGGTGTACTATTGAACCAACAAGGAACAAATTCATAAAAATAACTGTCCATATCCTTACAGAGCATATATCCCTGATTCACTTTAAAAGAAAATCTAAGATTTTCCCCACCTTTATAGCCTCTTTGAAAATCAAGCCTTACCCCTGTATAACCGTCCTCATATATCTCAGTGTATTCCTTTATATTTCCGGAAATCGAATCCTCATAAACAGTGAAAAATGAGTTTGCCATACCGATTTCCACCCAAGAAAGCTCCTCAGAAGTGTCAACAGCTTTCCATAAGAATGAATATTCAATATCAAGAGTTCCGTCATCTAAGGGTTCAACGGTAACAGCATATTTTTCAATAATATCTTGGGGTTCTGCTTTTGCAGTTATTGCCAGATAAAGCAAAAATATCTGGGCAACAACACACACCGCAATTATAGCTGTGTTTCTCACGGGAAATTTCCTGCGATTTTCTATGGTTTTGGGAGAATAATCATTTTTATCTTTTTTAGCTCTCATTTCCCGTTCACCTCACTTTTTCTGAATGGGCAATTCAAGGCTTCTTCCTCGGTCATATTTCTTAATTCAAGGCATTTCTTGTTTTTCCATATATCAGAAAATTTATCTGTGAGAATATTTCCCAAATCAGCATCAGAGTTCAGCCAACTCTGGCAAGGAACAACCGTACCGTCAGGTGCTATTGCCATATTGCTCAATGCCGCACCGCACATTGGAACATTCATGCCTATTGCTTCAAGCTTTTCTTTTGCAATCAAGCCGGGCGAGGTAAAATCCATTTCCGTTTCATTGACGGTACAGAACATTTTCGCTTCTTTTATTATTTCAAATAAAGCATCTTCAGTGAGGTCATATTCCTCGTGATTAATTTCTGCCATTCCCGTACAAATAAGACCGCTGACAGTAACGAAATTGACTCCGAGGGATTTTACAAATTCAAGGGTTTTTATGTAATCCTCGTTCTTTTTGCAAAGAGGTGTGTTTATGCTTATATCAAGGCCTGCCTCAACCGCATTTCTTATACCGTTTACCGTGTCTTTAAAATGCTCGCTACCTACAAGCTCATTGTGAACAGCTTCATCGTGAGAATACAAAGTAACCTGAACACTATCAAGCCCTGCAGCTTTTAATTTTTTCACTAACTCGGGTGTTAAATTTATACCGTTTGTATTAAGACGGGTAACAAATTTTTCTGCGTGGGCAACAAGAGCATCAATGTCCTCTCTCATAGTAGGCTCTCCGCCCGTAAAGGTAACCATAGGAACATTGGCTTTATATAGCTTATCGATTACTTTTTTCCATTCCTCTGTTCCTAATTCTTTAGTTTGGCTTTTGCATTGGCCTGCCGCATAGCAGAATATGCATTTTTGATTGCATTGCCATTTACCGTCCTTATCGGTCATTGCGCTGACTAATAAATCCATTCTGTGAGGCGCGGTCATATTCTTTCCGTATTGGCGAAGAGAAAGCTTTTCAATCTCAATTTCAGGGTCATCGCCTCTTGCCACGGCAAAAAGAACCTTCAATATAAAGCACAAATCCTCTTCTATATCCTCTTTGCTCATAGAAGGATATACCGAACAGGTCTTTTTAATTGTGTTTTCAAAAATGCGGTCCTCATCGCTTTCGGTTATAGGCTTACCGTCAAAGGCATTTACCTCTTTCATAAAATTGGAAAGCAAAACCGCCCAGGAATAACCTAACGGCAACAAATAATAGCCGTTTAAAATAACTATGTACGCCCTGTTACCGAATACTTTGAATTTAGGGGGAACAAGGTGAATTCGCACAACACCCGGACCCTCCGGGTTAAAGGTACAATGGCTGATACCGTTTTTATATTCCTTATATTGTGCCATTAAATTGCGTATGCTCATAAAACAACCTCTTTCGCCATTTTTATGCGACATTTAATATATTATACTATTATCTCAATATTAACACAAGAAGAGTTTGGCACAAAAACTGACCTCTAAACTTATTCATTATTACTTAATTAGATTCCCGCAAAATTTTCGTAACTCAAGAGAAAAGTGAAGAGTGAAGAGGTAATAGCGAAAAGTGAAAAATCCCCGTACTAACGTTTTTTAGTTAAATTCCGCCGTTGGCGGAGTGATATATTTTGCTAACGCAAAATGTGATATTTCTGCTACGCAGAAGTGATATTATTACGAGCCTAGCGAGTAACAAGGTTCTGCGAAGCAGGTTCTTATATTCGCCTCATAACTGCCCGTAGGGCAATATCACTCGGCTTTAGCCGAATATCACTGCGTAGCAATATCACTCGCCGAAAGGCGAATATAACTGAAAAAGACGATTGCTTTCGCAATCGTCTTTTTCTTGGTGGGAGCGGGTGGATTCGAACCACCGAAGGTGGTGCCAACAGATTTACAGTCTGCCCCCTTTGGCCACTCGGGAACACTCCCATATACACTATTCAAAAAAATGGAGCTGGTGGACGGACTCGAACCCCCGACCTGCTGATTACAAATCAGCTGCTCTACCAACTGAGCTACACCAGCAACTTAATGCTTGACTACTATATCACAAAAGATTTTGTATGTCAAGAGAAATTTTTATTTTTTTTATTAAAATTAAAAATTACAAATTTTCAAAAGAAAAAACTTGGAAGAAAGCCGATACAATTAGTCTTCATCACCATTTATATACATCTCTTCTGTTTCAATTTGTCCTTTTTTTAATATTTCCCGCATTTTTTCAATATCACTTTCATTCAAAGCATCTGTTATGATATTAAACAGGCGAAAATACATCTTTTTATACATAAAACATCACCCCTTGCACATTATATGCAATTATTGCATAAAAATCAATATGCAACTTTTGCATATTATAAAATAACTATGGTGATATTATGTACGAAAGAATTCGGGAATTACGAGAAGATAACGACCTTAACCAATCCCAAATAGCAGAAATATTAAATGTGAGCCAATCTACTTATTCAAGATATGAAAGTGGTTTTCTTGATGTGCCGTCAGAAGTTCTGATTGCACTTTCAAAGCATTACGGCGTTTCAGTTGATTATATTCTTGGTTTAACAGACAAATAAACTCTCCATCAGGTCCACCTGACGGAGAGTTTATTTTCCTTGCTTTTATTTCTTTTCTATTATATTATTAGTATATCTTCTTCAAATTGGTGTATAAAATGAAAATAAATTATCAGAAAATGCTTGATGAAACAATTGAGCAAATAAAAAAACAAAATAAAAAGCCGGCCCTTTTGCTCCACGCTTGCTGTGCGCCTTGTTCCAGTGCGGTTCTGGAATATTTATACGAACATTTTAATATTACATTGTTCTTTTATAACCCTAATATTTCACCTGAAAGCGAATTCCACTATCGCCTTGAGGAATTAAAACGGCTTATTGTTGAGATGAATTTCAACGATATTGAAATAGTTGTTCCAGATTATGACAATAATGAATTTGAAGCACTTGCCAAAGGTCTTGAGTATTTGCCCGAGGGCGACAAAAGATGCAAAAAATGCTACCGCTTGCGCCTTATGAGGACTGCAGAATATGCAAAAGGAAACGGCTTTGATTATTTTACCACTACCCTTTCTGTTAGCCCCTATAAAAATGCTGATGCACTCAACCAAATCGGCGGAGAGCTTGAAAAGGAATATGGTATTAAATATCTTTATTCCGATTTCAAAAAGAAAGAGGGCTACAAGCGTTCCTGCGAGCTTTCACGGCAATATAATCTTTACAGACAAAACTATTGCGGTTGTGTATATTCAAAAAAATTAGCAGAAAAAACTGAGGAGAAAAACAATGACTGATTTAACCCCTGAAAGAGTATTTTATTATTTCAATCAGATAAGCGATGTGCCTCGCGGTTCAGGTAACTGCAGCGGTATGGCGCGCTTTTGCCAAAATTTTGCAATAAACCATAATTTAAAATATGTAAAAGATGATACAAACAATGTTGTTATTTTCAAAAACGGTACCCCAGGTTATGAAAACAGCGAACCTGTTATTCTTCAAGGGCACACTGATATGGTCTGCCAGAAAACAGAAAATGCAACAACAGATTTTATAAATCGTGGAATTGAGCTTTTTGTTGATGGTGACTTTTTAAAAGCAAAGGAAACAACTCTTGGTGCGGATAATGGTATTGCAGTTGCAATGATTCTTGCAGTTCTTGAAAGCGACAGCATTCCCCACCCACCTATTGAAGCCGTTTTTACTGCAGATGAGGAAATCGGTCTTATTGGTGCAGGAAAGCTTGACAAGGGCGTCCTCAGCGCTAAAAAAATGATTAACCTTGACTCCGAAGAGGACGACACGGTTACGGTGTCTTGTGCAGGCGGATGTCATTTTCTTGCAAAGACATCTGTGAATTATCAAGAAAAAAGCGGCACAAAAATTACAGTTACCCTTAAAGGTCTTAAAGGCGGTCATTCGGGGGTTGAAATTAATAACAACCGTGTAAATGCCGACACTCTTGCAGGAAGATTTTTAAACCACGTCAAACAATCCTGTGATTTTGATATAATCAATATCAATGGTGGCGATAAAGATAATGCAATACCCAACAAATGCACAATTGAGCTTTGCGTAGCTGATGTTGATTTATTCATTAAAAATGCAGAGGAATATCTCAATGTTATAAAGTCAGAATTTTCTGACAGAGAAAACGGTTTTACTTTCACTTTTGATAAAGGTAAAAATGGTTCATATAAGGTTTTGTGTGATGATATAAAAGACCAGCTTATTTTTGCTCTCACCTGCGTTCCCAACGGTGTTCTTGAAATGAGCGCAGAAATCAAAAATCTTGTTCAGACATCTTTGAATCTCGGCATTCTCAAAATTGAAAATGATGTTTTATCTCTTCATTTCGGTTTAAGAAGCAACAAAAAAACGGGACTTTCTTTCCTCCGAGAAAAGCTTGTTGCATTTTTTGATTCTGTTAACTGGGAAACCGCTTCCAACGGTCACTATCCTCCATGGGAATATAAGGAGGATTCTCAGTTGAGAGAAATTTATAAAGTGGTTTACAAAGACTATTTCGGAAAAGAACCTAAGGTGGAAGCTATTCACGCAGGTCTTGAATGCGGTGTGTTTGCAGATGCCATAGAAAATATAGACTGCATTTCAATCGGTCCTGCACTTTATGATGTTCACACAGTTAACGAAAAGTTGAGTATTTCTTCAACAGAAAATGTATTCAACCTTCTCTTGAAAATATTGGAGAATTTGAAATAATTATCATATTGTTTTTATTAAATAATTATGATAAAATAAGTCGCTTATAAAAAATTGTCGGTATGTTTTTTAAAATTTTACTGACAGAACGGAGAAAATATGGATAACAAATCTAACTTTAAGCCGTACGTTCCGGCAGAAAAGGTAACTCCCGAAATCACTGTTACCTCCATTGTTATGGGTATTATTCTGGCGGTTGTTTTCGGTGCGGCAAACGCTTATCTCGGTCTTCGAGTTGGTATGACGGTTTCGGCTTCCATTCCTGCCGCCGTTATTGCTATGGGTGTTATTCGCATTATTATGCGCAGAAACTCAATTCTCGAAAGCAACGTTGTGCAGACAATCGGTTCTGCAGGTGAATCTCTTGCGGCAGGTGCAATTTTCACCCTTCCTGCTCTTTTCCTTTGGGCAGCAGAGGGTAAAATGGACAAACCCGACCTTCTTGAAATCACTCTTATCGCCCTTATCGGCGGTCTTTTGGGTGTTTTCTTTATGATTCCCCTTCGCAACGCTCTTATTGTTAAAGAGCACGGAACTCTTCCCTACCCCGAAGGAACTGCTTGCGCAGAGGTTCTTCTTGCAGGTGAAAAGGGTGGTGCAAACGCAGGTACTGTTTTTGCAGCTATGGGCTTTGCGGCACTTTTCAAATTCATCATTGATGGTCTTAAACTCGTTTCAGGTGAAATTTCTTTCAGAGTTAAGGGCTTTGCAGGTGAAATCGGAACTCAGATTTACCCCGCTGTTATGAGCGTTGGTTACATCTGCGGTGCAAGAATATCTTCCTATATGTTTGCAGGTGGTATTCTCAGCTGGCTTGTACTTATTCCTATGGTAGTTCTTTTCGGTTCTGAAATTGTTCTTTACCCCGGAACTGCTCCCATTAGCGAGCTTTTCGCAGAGGGTGGTGCAAGTGCTATCTGGAGCACATACATCCGTTACATCGGTGCAGGTGCTCTCGCTGCAGGCGGTATCATAAGCCTTGTTAAATCTCTTCCCCTTATCGTTAAAACCTTTACAGGTGCTTTGAAGAGTATGAAGGGTGCAGGTGCAACCTCAACAGAACGTACTGCAAAAGATATGAATCTCAAAATCGTTATTGTTGCAATTATACTTCTTGCATTTCTCATCTGGCTTATTCCTGCTATTCCTGTTTCACCTGTCGGTGCAATTATAATTGTTATTTTCGGATTCTTCTTTGCAACCGTTTCTTCAAGAATGGTTGGCCTTGTTGGCAGCAGTAACAACCCCGTTTCAGGTATGGCTATTGCAACACTTCTTATTGCAACTCTTATTCTTAAGGTTACAGGTGCAGACGGTGTTGACGGTATGTGCAGTGCAATTGCAATCGGTTCAATTATCTGTATCGTTTCCGCAATTGCAGGTGACACATCTCAGGACCTTAAAACAGGCTACATTTTAGGTGCAACTCCCAGAAAACAGCAAACAGGTGAATTAATCGGTGTTATCGCTTCCGCTCTTGCTATCGGCGGTACACTTTACCTTCTCGACTCCGCTTGGGGCTTCGGTTCAGACGAGCTGGGTGCACCTCAAGCAACACTTATGAAGCTTATTGTTGAAGGCGTTATGGGCGGCGATTTGCCCTGGGGACTTGTATTTATCGGTGTATTCATTGCAGTTGCAGTTGAAATTATCGGCATCCCCGTTCTTCCTTTTGCAATCGGTGTGTATCTCCCCGTTCAGCTTAACGCTTGTATTATGGTGGGCGGTCTTATCAGACTTGCTCTTGATAAACTCAAAGGTAAAAAGGCAGAGCATAAGGAAGAAATCGTTAACGATGGTATTCTCTTCTGCTCAGGTATGATTGCAGGTGAAGGACTTGTGGGTATTCTCCTTGCTCTTCTTGCAGTATTCGGTATCGACTCTGCACTCAATCTTTCCGAGAAGCTCGGCATCCCTGCTGCAGTTTCAGACCTTGGCGGTTTGCTTCTCTTTGCTTTAATTATTCTCACAGTTCTTAAATTCACCATTTGGAAAAAGCGTGACAAAAAAGCATGAAAAAAGATAAAGTAATAAACGAAAATTATCTTGAAAGAAAGCCTATTTGCAAAGAAGGTCTTAATTGGTCTAAAGACGAAAACGGCAATGTAACGCTCGAAATGGAGAACACGGGCGTTGCCAACAGAATAATGCAAAAGCTTATTAAAAAGCCGAAAATCAGTTACATTCACCTTGACGAAATGGGTAGCTTTATTTGGCCTCTTATGGATGGTGAAAAAGATATTCTTGAAATCGGGAAATATGTTGAAGAGCATTTCGGCGAAAAGGCTAACCCTCTTTACGAAAGACTTTCACAGTATTTCAAAACTTTAGAGAAATATAATTTTATCAGTTATAAATAAACTAAGTCGGTTAGAAGAGCAACTTCTTTTAACCGACTTTATTTTTATCTTGAAATACTATGAATTATTTAATATACTGAAACCGAGGTGTCAAATATGAACAACATTGAATTTTTTAAAAATGCAGGCTACGGTATGATGATGCACTTTGGTCTTTATTCTCTTCTTGGGGGAGAGTACAAGGGCAAATTCGGTGATAATTATGCAGAATGGATCGGCTCACACTTTGCAATTTCAATTAAAGAATATGAAAAGTTGGCAACTGCATTTAACCCCATTTATTTCAATGCAGATGAAATAATCAAGCTTGCAAAAGACTGCGGTATGAAATACTTTGTTGTTACAACAAAGCATCACGATGGCTTTGCCCTTTTTCATTCAAAGGTTGACAAATACAATGTTGTTGATGCAACGCCTTACGGCAGAGATATTATTGAAGAACTTGCAAATGCTTGTGCAAAGCACGATATCAAGCTTGGCTTTTACTATTCCCAAGACCTTGACTGGCACGAAAAGCACGGTGGCGGTTATCTTTCAAATCATATGGGGTGCTCAGGTGTTACCTGGGATAACAGTTGGGATTTCCCCAACCCCGAGGAAAAGAATTTTGATATTTGCTTCGAAAACAAAATTCTTCCTCAGATTAAAGAAATTATGTCAAACTACGGCGATATTTTCCTCGCTTGGTTTGATGTGCCGATGACCTTAAGCGATAAGCAAAGTAAAATTATTTATGATACAGTTAAGTCCTTACAGCCTGACTGCCTTATAAACTCCCGTTTGGGTAATGGTATGTATGACTATGTTTCATTAGGTGATAATGAAATCCCCGAAACAAAGGAAGAATGGAAAAAGCTTTCAAAAATCGACCCGGTCAAAGTTAATTATCAAAGTATTGACGGATTTAAACCAAGTCCATACGGTTTATATGAATCCGCCTGCACTCTTAACAATTCCTGGGGCTTCTCATACCGCGACCATAATTGGAAATCCCCGGTAGAGCTTTACAAAAACAAAAAGCATCTTAACGAATTGGGCATCAACTATCTTGTTAATGTGGGCCCCGATCACCTGGGCAGAATCCCCGGTCCGTCTATTGATATATTAAGAAAAGCTGCAGAGATGGAGGAAAAATAATGGCAATTCGTATAAAAAGAATGGTTGCTTTTATAATTGATTGGTATATCGCTATTCTCCCCGGTTTCTTTCTATTTGGATTTTCTGCAAATACTGTGATTGAAAGCGATAATCCTTCGCCACTGATTATAATTCCTTGTTTTATAGGCGTTTTGGGCGCATTTATATTTTTTGTGTTACGGGATTATATTTTCAAGGGACAAAGCTTAGGCAAGAAAATTTTTGGATTAACTGTTTTAGATAAAGAAACATTGTCTACTCCTAAAAAATGGCAGTTGATTTTAAAAAACGTTTTTCTTTTCATTTACCCTATTGACGGTATTGTTTTACTTATCACAGGTGAATCTTTAGGAAATAAGATAACAGATACTGTTGTAGTTCCCAAAAATCCTGTTGAAAACAATTAAATTATAAAAACATCGCAAAAGGGAAATCCCTTTTACGATGTTTTTCATTTTATTCGAAGACCTTTCGGGTAATGGTTCTTTGCTCTGCCGTTGGAAACCTTTGCGCCACCCAAAGCGCAACCGTCAACCATAACAACCGCCCAACCATTAGGGTAATCAACGGAAATTTCTTCTCCGTGAAGATATTTTTTAACCTCTTCGCTATCTGCAGTAAGTTCTATTTTTCTTTTAAAATCCTTACCCATTGCCATAAAAAATTGATGATGGGGTTGAATATAATTCTTTTTAATATCACCAATTGTTACACCAACTGAAAAAGCCGTAACATTTTTTACATCAAAATCGGGAGTGAAATAAACAGGTGTACCCTTGTGCATCAGAACATTTTCTTTTTCATAATTCTCTAATGTATCATCAAGGAAATCAAAAACTGTTTTATCAATTTTATCCACTTTCTTTTTTGAGTTTTCGAAGCTTCCGTAATAATCATTTTTATTATGAAGAACTGCCATAAACTGACCCTCTCCCCTGTTTTTATGGGGATAAAATCTTCTGGCATAAGAAATATTCTCACATCTGCAACCGTCAAAGAATATGCCGTCCTCGGTATTTTCTTCAACAACCTTTCGTACCTTTACTATTTCAAATTCAGGGTGGTCTGAAAGGAAGCTATCAACCATCATTTCATTTTCTTCAAGAGAAAATGTGCAGGTTGCATAAACGATATAACCGCCGTTTTTAAGGCAAATTGCCGCATTTTCTAATATTTCTCTTTGTCTTTCGGCGCATTTTTGAACGTTTTCGGGACTCCATTCTTCAATTGCAATATCGTCCTTGCGGAACATACCCTCTCCCGAGCAAGGAGCATCGACCATAATTAAATCAAAGGTATCGGGAAAGATTTTTGCCAGCTTTCCCGTATCCGTGCAAGTTGTAACGGTGTTTTTCAATCCCAAACGCTCAATGTTCCCCGTAAGAATTTTGCATCTTGAGGGTATAATCTCGTTGGAAACAAGAACGCCATTTTCACCTAACTTATTTCTCAACTGACTGCTTTTTCCGCCGGGAGCGGAGCACATATCGAGAACTTGCCAATCCGGCTCGATTTCTACACATTCTGCCGGTGCCATTGCACCCGGTTCCTGAACATAAATCATTCCTGCGTGATGATATGGGTGATTTCCGATTTTTTCATAGTCAAAGTAAAATCCGTTTTCTACGTAGGGGATTTTTTCTGTAGAAAACTCGTCTATTTTCTCAAAATCTTGAAGACTTATTTTATCTGTATTAATTCTAAAAGCTCTTACGGGCGTTTCGTTTACGGCTTTTTCATAATTTTCATACTCTTTGCCTAAAAGATTTTTCATCCTCTCGGCGAATTCAAAGGGTAAATTTTTCATTATTCTTCACCCAATTCCGTTTCTGCATAGAGCATACACATGCCCACCGCCGTAATTGCGGCAGTTTCCGTGCGGAGAATTCTTTTTCCGAGAGAAATTGTTTTTCCTTTAATTTCAACAGCAGCTTCAATTTCTTTTTCGTCAAATCCACCCTCGGGACCGATGAATATACCAACACTCATACCGCTTTTGATACCCGAAAGTGCTTCTTTTGTTGCTTTCATTCCGTCTTTATTTTCATAAGGAACAAGAACAACATCCAGCTCTTCTGCCATTTTCAAGGCATTTTTATAGGAAACAATATCTTGAATTTCGGGAATAATACTTCTTTTGCTCTGCTTTGCGGCACTTTCGGCAATTGCTTGCCAGCGACTCTGCTTACTTCTCTTTTTCTTCTCCTCAATTTTAACAACACATCTGTTCATTTCAACGGGAACGATGCTGTCAACACCCAATTCAACGCATTTCTGAATAATAAGCTCCATTTTATCGCTTTTGGGAAGACCTTGGAAAAGAACAATTTTAATAGGCAAATTAGTGTCCTGATAATTTTCCTTGATGATTTTTGCAACAACTGAATCACTGTTTATCGCCTCAATAAAGCAGAGATTGCTGACACCCTCTTCACTTACAAGAAAGCTGTCACCAACCTGCATCCGCAAAACATTTGTAATATGGTTATAATCCGAATCGGTTATGTAATAGCTGTCGCCCACTCTTTTTTCTTTATCAACAAAAAAATTAAACATTGTTTCACCTTTAAATAATATTGATAGAGATATTTTATCAAATGGTATTTGTTTTTTCAACCGTTAATACATTATTCCCTTTTCTTCCGCATATTTTATTTATTGTATAAACAGGGAAAATTATGGTAAAAATATGGACGAATTTACAAAAAAGTCTTGATTTGTTCATAAATAAGAGGTATTATATATTTAGCACTCAACAGCAGAGAGTGCTAAAACAAAGTTAAATATCTTTAATATACAGGAGGCTATACTATGACACTCAAACCCTTAGGCGACAGAGTTGTTCACAAATTCTGCGAAGCAGAAGAAACCACAAAGGGCGGTATCATTCTCGCTGCCGCTTCTCAGGAAAAACCCCAGACTGCTGAAATTCTTGCAGTTGGTCCCGGTGGAATCGTTGACGGTAAAGAAATCAAAATGGAAGTTAAAGTCGGCGACAAAGTAATTCTCAGCAAATATTCAGGCACAGAAGTTAAAATCGACGGCGAAACACTTATTGTTGTTCGTCAGGGCGATATTCTTGCTATTGTAGAGTAATTTACCAATTTATCAGGAGGCAATATTATGGCTAAACAAATCATTTACGGCGAAGAAGCTCGCAGAGCTCTTCAGGCAGGTATCGATAAGCTTTGCGATACTGTTAAAATCACACTCGGCCCCAAGGGCAGAAACGTTGTTCTCGATAAGAAATACGGCGCACCCCTTATTACAAACGACGGTGTTACAATTGCAAAGGAAATTGAGCTTGACGATCCCTTTGAAAATATGGGCGCTCAGCTTGTAAAAGAGGTTTCCACAAAAACAAACGACGTTGCAGGTGACGGTACGACAACCGCTACTCTTCTCGCTCAGGCACTTGTTCGCGAGGGTATGAAAAATGTTGTTGCAGGCGCAAACCCCATGGTACTCAAAAAAGGTATCAAGCTTGCAGTTGACAATGTTGTTGAAACAATCAAAGCAAATTCAAAGCCCGTTGAAAGCACAGACGATATTGCAAGAATTGCAACTGTTTCTTCCGCAGACGAAAACATCGGTGCTCTTATTGCAGAAGCAATGGAAAAGGTTACTGCAGACGGTGTTATCACTGTTGAAGAAAGCAAAACTGCAGAAACAAGCTGTGACGTTGTTGAGGGTATGCAGTTTGACCGCGGTTACATCTCTCCTTATATGGTAACAGATACCGATAAAATGGAAGCAGTAATCGATGACCCCTTTATTCTTATTACAGATAAAAAGATTTCTAACATTCAGGAAATTCTTCCCCTTCTTGAACAGATTGTTCAGGCAGGTAAAAAGCTTGTTATTATCGCAGAAGATATTGAAGGCGAAGCTCTTGCAACTCTTCTTGTAAACAAGCTCCGTGGAACATTCACCTGCGTTGGTGTTAAAGCTCCCGGCTTTGGTGACAGAAGAAAAGAAATGCTCCGTGATATCGCTATTCTCACAGGCGGCGAGGTTATCACAGAAGAGCTTGGTCTTGACCTTAAGGATGCTGCTGTTACACAGCTTGGCAGAGCTCGTCAGATTAAGATTTCTAAAGAAAACACAATTATCGTTGACGGCGCAGGCGACAACAACGAAATCAATGCAAGAGTTCAGCAGATTAAAGCACAAATTGAAACAACAACCTCTGATTTTGACAGAGAAAAGCTTCAGGAAAGACTTGCAAAGCTTTCAGGTGGTGTTGCTGTTATCCGCGTTGGTGCGGCAACAGAAACTGAAATGAAAGAAATGAAGCTCCGTATTGAAGATGCTTTGGCTGCTACAAAGGCTGCTGTTGAAGAAGGTATCGTTGCAGGTGGCGGAACAAGCTACATCAATATTATCCCTGCAGTCGAAAAGCTTTTGGTTACTTGCGAGGGTGATGAAAAGACAGGTGTGTCAATCGTATTAAAGGCTTTGGAAGAACCTGTTCGCCAAATTGCTAAAAATGCAGGTTTAGAAGGCTCTGTTATAGTTGATAAGGTTAAAGCTTGTGATGCAGGTGTTGGCTACAATGCTCTATCTGAAAAATATGTTGATATGATTACAGATGGTATTGTTGACCCTGTTAAGGTTACAAGAAGTGCATTGCAAAATGCTGCAAGTGTAGCCGCTATGGTATTGACAACTGAAAGTCTTGTTGCTGATAAGCCTGAACCTGAAAAGCCTGCTCCTGCTATGGATCCGGGTGCTATGGGTGGAATGTACTAATACTGGGATGTTAAAATACTCCAGAACACAAAAAATAATGAAAAATCTCACTGATGTGAGATTTTTCTTTTTTATTTTCTTTATGTTATGGACAAACTTCACCACTCGGCGTATACACATACGCCTTCGAATTAAGTTTGTCCATTCTGAAGCATTTTTCCTATCCCATTAATTTGAGCAAAAAACATACATTTTTTATAGATAAATTCTTATATCTATTGCAAGTCTTTCTTCAATGTTGATTAGTCTTTTTGTGATATCTTTTGCCTTTTCCTCAGCAGCCTTATATTTATTCAAATACTTATGAAGAGATTTGACTCCCATATTGCAACCATCTGTTATCAAATCTGCAACAGTATCGTCGCCAGGCTCAACTGCCAGCATTACGTTTGTTTTCATCCACGACATCCCCTTTGCCATTGCGTTTGGCTTTTTCCCACTATCCTGATAATCATTTAAAAGCACTCTTGTTTCTTCACCAAGCTTTTCGTGCTCCTTTTTGCTGTCGGTTAGTAGCTTTTTGAAGTTTTCATCATCAACTGAGTCAAGCACTTCATCAATTGCCGATATTCCCATTTTAACTCCTGCATTACATTCTCTCAATAGTTCTATTGTATCATTTTCAACCATAATAATCCCTCCAATTTTTTATTATAGGATTATTATTACTTTATTTTAGAATATTATACTTTGTGTTATGTCCTTTTGTGTGGACAAAAGGACTAAAAACCATTCAAGAGGGAGTTCCCTCT
>JAZSNR010000044.1:0-19995 GCA_045536495.1 Acutalibacteraceae bacterium | reverse complement strand
CCCTTTATGCTCTTGAGGATTTTCAACTGAACATCCTCGGGAAGAGAGGATGAAAGACCCTGAAGATAAAGCTCTTCTGTACGAAGTCCGCAGGGCTCAATAAACACTTGATGGCGCCCTTTTTCAGCAAAGCGAACAATCTTATCCTCAATGCTGGGGCAGTATCTTGGGCCTACACCCTCAATTTTATTGGAATAAAGAGGGGAGCGGTGGAGGTTGTCAAGAATTACCTGCTTGGTATCTGCATTTGTATACGTAATGTGACAAATTGCCTTGTTTTCAAGAACTCCGTCAGGCGTTTCAAAGGAGAAGGGTGTGATTTCTTCATCACCCACTTGCTCTTCAAGACCCTCGAAATTAACACTGTTTCTGTTAACTCTTGGGGGTGTACCTGTTTTGAAGCGTCTTAAAGGTATATCTAATTTCAAAAGGGATTCCGAAAGCTCATTTGACGGGAACATACCGTCAGGACCGCTTTCATAGGAAACATCGCCAACATAGACCATACCTTTAAGGAATGTGCCCGTTGCAATAATAACGCATTTTGCAGTGTATTCCGCTTCAAGCTTTGTTGAGAAAACCCAAAGACCATCTTCGTTTTTGTAAAGAGAAACAATTTCGCCCTGTTTTAAATCAAGATTTTCTTGATTTTCAAGGCAACGCTTCATATATTCCGTATAGTCGCGGCGGTCAATCTGGGCTCTTAAAGAGTGAACCGCTGGGCCTTTTCCTAAGTTAAGAATACGGCTTTGAATTAAATTTTTGTCGGCGGCTTTGCCCATTTCACCGCCGAGAGCATCAATTTCGCGGACGAGATGTCCCTTTGATGTTCCGCCAATGGATGGGTTACAAGCCATATTGCCAATCCAGTCAAGGTTTACGGTGAAAATAACGGTATTTGCACCCAGCCTTGCGGAAGCAAGAGCGGCTTCAATACCTGCGTGACCTGCACCGATAACCGCAACATCATAATTTCCTGCAAAATATTTCATAAATGTGTCCTTATTTTATAAATTTAATGTGTCCGTCTTCACGTTCTTTGAAAGGAGGTTTCTCGTTGGGGTAACCCAAAGACATACCTAAAACGAATTCCCAATCCTGCGGAATGTCAATAATTTCTTTCCATTTCTTTGCACCCTTTTCATCATCAAAAAGAGCACCAAGAGAAGCAATCATACAAGACCCCAGACCTAAAGAATGTGCCGCGAGAGCAATATTCTCTGCCATAAGTCCGCCGGACATACCGTCTTTTGTGGGTGCAACAATGAAAATGAAAACTGGAGCGTTGTGATAAACAGGGCGAAGATTCCAGCCAGTGTAGGCAGGAGTGTCCCAACCTACAATATCTTTAAAATCCTTGTTCATTTCTTCGAGTTTTTCACGGTTAGTTAAAACTCGCAAGTGGCAGGGTTGAGAGTTTCTTCCGCTTGGAGCACGAATTGCCGCATCGAGAATAACCTGTAAAAGTTCATCAGGAACTTGTTTGTCAGTGTATTCGCGGATTGTCTGTCGGGACATTATATTTTCTATAACAGGATTCATTATTTATCACCTTTTTCGTTAATAATAAGGTTGTAGTAGCCGTTGGCAAGAGAATTATCAATATTAGTTTCAACCGTTAATGATTTTTCGATTTTCGTGTCGATTTCGTCGCCTACGATTATTTCAATCATTTCGGTTCTTTTTTCATTGAAATAGGTGCTGTTTGTGTCCGCATCACCGCGCAAAACCAGGAAAATATATTCATCTGTGCCAATAACCGTTGCAAGACGTGCTTCGGTGTTTTTTACTTTTTCAAAGAAACCGGGTGGATAGCTTGTGTCGTCCTTATGGAGAACAACAGTCTGAACAGAGCTTTGATAGCCGGATTCTGCAAGGAAATCTGCCGCTTGTTCCATATTCTGTTCGCCTGCGTTTACCATAGCCGCCATATTCTGAAATTTGAGAACAAGTGCTTCGCTTTCGGTTTGATTAATTTTTACAGTCTGACCGTTAAGGTCAGTTGCGGTAAAGTAGCCTGTGATGGCTTGGAAAACAATGTAGTTTGTTTTAAACTGGGCATAAAGTCTTGTAAGTGGGATTTCTTCCTCACCGCCTGTGCCGTAATAATGAACGAGTAAGGTTTCGCGGAAGGAGTCCGCAGAAAAAATCTTTGTAAGAGTTTCTTTCGTTACGCCGATTTTTGTGTAATATTCACCGTAAATTCCCCAATAGGCATTAACCTTTTCGGAAACTGCCGCTTTTTCTGCGGTGGAAAGGGTAATTCCTTGTGAATGGGCAAGAGAGTTTATTTTAAAATAAGTTTCAGCATAAGTTGTTGCTTTTTCTTTCAAGGATTTAAGGGGGACATCAGCACCCAAATCCACAACCGCTTTGTCAAGAAAATATGTGAAAACATCGTCGCTTATTTCTACACCGTTAATTTCCATAGCAGTACCCTTGTCAGAGAGAGAACAACCAGAAAAAGCAATAGTAGAAGCCACGCAACAAAGCGCCAATATAACAGATAAAATTCGTTTAATTTTCATATTCCACTTCCGAAGATTTATTTAGAATTTCAATACATAAATATACATAATACAGTATAACAGAGATATTTTGTTAAAACAAGTATAAAAGGTGAACATTTTCAAATAATATAATTGCGGCGCAGCCCCGAAACTTGCCACTTGCCACTTCCAACTTGCCACTACATAAAGGGAGGTAAAAAAATGGAAAAGACATCAAATAAAAAGCACCGCCGAATTGCAAAAATCAACGGTGTTAGAATAGTGAATGCGGAAAACTCGAAAAAACAGCAAGAAAAGCCCCAAAAAGATGCCACCGCCGGAACAAGAGATTTAATATGGTTGATGGATAAGGATAATCTACAGTTATAAAAAATAAAGGCCCCACAGACTATTCGGTAACTGATAGCCTGTGGGGTGCTTCGTGTGTTTATTATAACTTGCAACACATTTTCTCTACTTTAAATTCTTTTCATCAATTTGAAATATTCACCGTCTTCATCTGCACCGTCAAAAAGAACTTCTGTGAAGCCGAATTTTCTATATAAATGTAAGGCGGTTTCGTTGTCCTTATCAACACCGATTGTCATTTCAGAATAACCCAATTCCGTGGCTTTTTCTATAAGGAAATCAAGAATTGTACTGCCTATACCCTTGTTTCTGTAATCCTTTTTAACTATCATTCTTGAAACATAAATTCTTTGGTTTGGTATAGTGTAATCTGAGTCGCCTGCGTCAAAAACCAAAGCACCTTCGCCGATAAACTTACCATTGATTTTATAAATAAAAACAAGACGATTTCCCGATGCAATTTCTTCACGCCAAATTTCAGTGAGCGGTTGAGTTTTCATATTCCAGATATTTGAACACTTGTGGTATTCTTCGAGTTTAAGCGGTTCAATTTTAATTACTTGCATTTTTCCACCTTTTTAATAATTCATAAATATTTTTCCATAATTACGCTTCCGCCGTAATCTTCTATTACTTTAAATCCGTTTTTCTCGTACATTGAATATGATATGGGGGTATGCTTAAAACAGTTAAGAACCATTTTGCCGAAACCTTTTTCACGGGCATCTTCCTGTATTTTTATAAACGCACTTTTTCCATAGCCTTTTCCGCGATATTCTTCTTTAATAACATTCTCCGTAACAAACGCGGCGTTTTCCTCAAAAGGACTTTTTTGATACCCGATAACACCAATTTTTTCGTTGTTATTATTTATGACTACATAAAGATAGTTTTCAGTGGAATCTGCACCGTCAGGGAATATGTCGTTAAACTCGCTTTTTGCCGCTTTCAAGGCTTTGAATCTGAATTTTTCATCACCTGATTTTATCAAGTGCTCTGCATAAGCTTTTACCGACCACTCTGAATATATGCGGAACTCATTATTGTTCATGCTTTTAAAAGTTATTTGTTTTAATTCATTTTGCAAATTAAACACCTCTTTTTACTTTCTTGCCTTAACAATCAAAAACCTTTAATTGTCCATATTTTCAATTACAAATATTTCTGCATATAAACTAAATTCTGATATGAACCGTCTTTAAGTTTATATACATTTGGCTTTTCTGACACAATTTCAAAACCGAATTTTTCATACAGTGCTTTTGCTCTTTCGTTTCCTTTAGTGAATTCTAACTCCATAAAATCTATTCCACCATGCTCCTTTGCTGCCTTTATCAGTTCAGTGAACATTGCAGAGCCTATACCCATATTCCAGTATTTTTTCCGTAGCCCGATTCCTACAGATGCTCTGTGACAGGTTTTCATACCCGTTTTGAATGTAACATCGCATATACCTGCAATTTCATCATTTACTCGACAAATTAATACGAATGAGTTTTTTGATTCACGAACATTCCGCACCCATTCCTCTTCGCCCTTTACGTTGACGCTTTCCCACTCTTCTTTATATCTTACAAGAAAATCAGTTTCACCGCTCACAGTAGCCGTTAAATCAATAAGCTCAGCGGCATCAGAAATTTCAGGAGATTTCAATATAGCATTTACACCGTTTTTTAATACAATTTTCTTTTCTTCAAATATCATTTCAATCCATTCCTTTGTTTGTAATTAAACATTAAAAAACAAATAAGGCACCTCCGAAAATACGGAGATGCCTTAAATTTACAAAGAGATAAAAATTATATCAATTGCAAACGGACAAAACGGCTCTCCTGAGTGTTGAGATATTTGTACGAATCATTTTGTCCACATGCCTTTCGTTTTTTATCATTCTATCAGTTGGTTTGTGAGTTGTCAATATGCTGTTTATTTTACAAGATTCTCATTATTCTGCCTTACATATTCATATACCGGCTCAAGCTTTTCTTTTGTGAGGGGGTAGAAGAATTTGTAAAGTATAAATACAAGGGTGTATGTAATTGCAGGGATAAGGGTGCAAACGGTTAAAATTCCTTCGCTGATTCCGGGAACGAAGCCTGCGTTTGCCATTGTTTCTGCCTCATAACCGATTTTGCCGAGAAGAATTAGTCCGCCGTAATCTGCGGCAGTCTGACCCAGCTTTCTGCAGAAGGTGTAAACCGCATAAACTGCGCTCTCGTTTTTGATACCTGTTTTATAAAGCTGGTAGTCAATAACATCAGCAACTATTGCCCAGTTTGTTATTGAAACGAAGGTGTAACCGAAGCCGATTACAAACTGCATTACGAGGAAAAGCCAAGCCTGGTCGGGTGCGGGTTTAATGAAGAAGGTAGCAACTGCCGCCGCAGCCGCAATAAAGGATGTAACACCGCAAATTTCTTTTTTACCGTATTTCTTAACGATTTTTCCCGAGAAGGGAAGCATAAGAACAAGTGGAGCGTACTGTGCAACAGTTCCGATAACGGAAAGAGAAGTGTCACAGAAATAGTTTTTGTAAAGATATTGGTTAAGTGAGCCGAATTGAAGCTGACCGCTGATAAGAATACCTGTTATGGCGAGAACCACAAAGGGTTTGCTTTTAAGCATACCGCCGTAAATTTCTTTCATATTTACTTTGGGCTCTGCTTCCGAGGGAACGCGCTCTTTTGTCATACCGAAGCAGGCAAAGTAGAAGATAATTGAAAGAATGCCCATTACAAGAGCAAATTTGAACATACCGGGACCGTCTGCAACATTGTAGGTTGAGCCGTCTGCGGCAGTAACAGTTGTATAAATGAGGAAGGGCGCTAAAAGAGCAGGCGCCGCACCGCCCACACCGCTACCGATAGTGCGGAAAGTGGAGAGGAGAGTTCTTCCGTCAGGGTCATCGGTAATAACCGAGGCAAGAGAGCCGAATGGCACATTCATACCGGTATAAAGCATACCGAAAGCGATATATGTAATATATGCGAAAACAAGAAGTAAAAGGGGTTTTTTTGTGTATGCACTTACGTCAATAAAACACAAAATTTGTGAAAGTGCAAGGGGAATTGCCAACCATTTAAGGTAGGGACGGTATTTTCCGTCTTTATTGGGACGCTTTTTAGCAACAATTGCGCCCCACATAGGGTCGTTTATTGCATCCCAAAGACGAGTGAAAAGGAAAAGATTTGCAACTTTTCCGGTGGGAAGCTTTAAAACATCGGTATAGAAAACTTTTAAATAAGAAGAAATGTATGTAAGCAGAAATAGATTTCCGCCGTCACCCAGCATATAGGCGATACCCTCGCGGATACCGATTTTATTGGGGTGCTCCTGTTTTACGTTTTCTGTTGAAACGGTGTTTTCCTTTGCCATATTTTCAACTCCTAAAAATATTTTAGTTTGAGAATATTAATCCAAAGCCTGATAATTTACTGCAAGACCGCCTTCACTTGTTTCGCGGTAGTGGTGCTTTAAGTCCTTACCTGTCTGGTACATTGTTTCAACAACTGTGTCAAACTTAACTTTTCTTGTGGAAGTAAGGAAGTTTGCAAGAGAAAGAGCGTTTATAGCTCTCATTGCCGCAACTGCGTTTCTCTCAATGCAGGGAATCTGCACAAGTCCGCAAACCGGGTCGCAGGTAAGACCGAGATAATGCTCCATGGCATTTTCTGCGGCGTATTCGATTTGGTCAAGGTCCATAAAGTGAAGCTCTGCAAGGGCAGCTGCTGCCATTGAACAAGCCGTGCCGATTTCTGCCTGACAACCTGCTTCTGCACCGCTTATGGATGCATTTTGCTTAACAACATTTCCTACGATACCTGCTGCCGCAAGTGCTTTTGCGATTTCAAAATCTGTAAAGCCTTTTTTCTCCTGCATATAGAAGAGAACTGCAGGAAGAACGCCCGAAGCACCGCAGGTGGGTGCGGTTGTAATCGTTCCGCCGCCTGCGTTCTGCTCGCTTGCCGCATAAGCATAAGCGCAAACAAGACGATTTTCACGAGTTTCGGGAGTTTCGTCCATGTGGCGTTGAGCATAGAGATATTTTGCTTTTCTTTCAACCTCAAGTCCACCGGGAAGAATGCCTTCCATTGAAAGACCTTCACGAACGGTCATTTTCATTTGTTCCCAAACGGATTTAAGGAATACGAAAATACCCTCGCCCTCGTAGTTTGCAACATAATCGCTTAAACGAAGATGATGCATAAGGCAGTATTCTTTTATTTCGTCAAAATTCTTTTGGGGGTAAACCTCGGGAGCGGTAACTGCAGGAACACCCTCAATACGAATTTCACCGCCACCGATGCTCATTGCGCGGACTTTTGCAACCTCGTTTTTATCCTTGTCATAAATAACAAAATCAAGAGTGTTGGGGTGGGGTAAATCCTTCTCCTCTGCATTAAGTACAATTTCATTGGGAGCAGAGATAGTGTCCTTTAAAACCTTGTCCGTGCCGTGTCCCTCACCTGTAAGAGCAAGTGAGCCGTAAAGAATCACTTTAACAAATGCGGCATCGGGGTAATTTTCATTTATATATTCTGCGGCATATTGAGGGCCCATTGTATGTGAGCTTGAGGGACCTTTGCCGATTTTATAAAGCATTTTTAAGGATTGCATATTGTACCTCCGCCAATAAGAATATCGTCAATATATATAGCTGCCGTCTGACCGGGAGCGGCGGCTCTTTGGGGCTCTCTGAAAATGATTTCACCATTATCACCCATAAGAGTAACTGTTGCCTTTGCTGGTCTTGCGGCACAACGGATTTTCACTTCACATTCGAAGGTGTCGCCGGGTGCTTTTCCTGAGGTGAAATTAATATCACGAATATATATTTTTTCTTTGAAAAGCTCGGGGTTGTCACCTATGGTTACGGTATTGTTTTCTGCATCAATGGAAAGAACGTACATAGGCTTTCCGAATGCGCCCAAGCCTTTTCTTTGACCGATTGTGTATTTATAAATTCCCGAATGTGTACCCAGCTTTTCTCCGCTTGAAGAAAGAAAATTACCGGGGGTGGCTTTGGGGTTAAACTCGCGTTCTATAAAAGAAATGTAGTCATTATCGGGAATAAAGCAAACCTCTTGACTGTCTTTTTTCTCTGCAACGGGAATGTTGTGGTCAGAAGCCAATTGGCGAATTTCGGGCTTTGACAAATCAGCAATAGGGAAAACTACATGAGAGAGAATGTGTTGGTTAAGTCCGCACAAGAAATAACTTTGGTCCTTGCTTGATGGGTTTCTCTTTATATGATAAATACCATTTTCGTCTTTTACGATATTTGCATAGTGACCTGTGGCTAAAAGGTCACCGCCTTGAGCGAGGGTGTATTCTAAAAGCTTTCCCAATTTAACATTGGGGTTACACATAACACAAGGATTAGGGGTTTTTCCCTCAAGATATTCTTTGCAAAAATAATCTGTTATCTTTTTGAACTCCTCTCGCATATCAAGAACATCAAGAGGAATACCTAAAGTATCTGCAACCGCTTTTGCATCTTCAATATCTTTGTCTGCAAGGTCACGAGGTTTAAGGCGCAGGGTAATACCACGAACATTGTATCCGCGTTCCTTTAAAAGTATTGCTGCGGCAGCGGAATCAACACCGCCGCTGATAGCTACAAAAACTGTTTCAGACATATTTATACTCCGAAGTTTTATTTCTTTAAAAATAATAACACAGGTATTATGAAAAATCAAACTGTATGTTTATATTATAAGTAAAAAATATTGCTTTTTTCCAAAAAAGAGAAGAAAAATCCACTTGCATTTTTTCGAAATTTGGTGTAAAATAATACCATTGATATATTAGGGGTATATAGGCTATTTTGCAGATAAAAACAAATTTCTGCATAAAAAGTTATATATCAAATTAGGTAAATGTGGAAAGTAACTTTCGCTTTTGCGAAAGCACGAAAGGATGGATTATTTTGTCAGCGGATTTGCATTGCCATACTCGATTGTCTAATGGCTCTCTCGGTATTGAAGATTTAATTTTACTTGCTAAAAAACGCGGTATCACAACAATCGCCATTACCGACCACGACTGCCTTGCGGGTACGGTAAGAGGTAAGGTTATTGGTGAAAGACACGGAGTTACCGTTATTCCCGGTGTTGAACTTTCGGGAACGGACAAGACTACGGGTCAGGAAATACATATGCTTTGCTACAAGCCTGATTTCCCTGACAGACTTGAGGGTCTTTGCCGCCGCAGTTCGCTTATCAGAAAAAAATCATCCCATGTTATGATGCTAAAAGCCGCTCAGCGTTATCCCATTACCCCTGATTTTGTTGTTAAATGCGCATCCGGGTCCACGAATATTTTTAAAGTTCACATTATGCAAGCGCTTTTGGAAAACGGTTATACCGACAGAATTTACGGCGACCTTTACAAAAAGCTTTTCTCTTCAGAGGTTGAGGGCAATATAAATAATGTTCCTGAATATGAAGATATTTTCGATGTTTTGGGTGCTATCCACGATGCAGGCGGTATCGCTGTTCTTGCTAATCCCCAGCGTTGCAAAAATGAAAAATTAGTGGACGAGCTTGTTAAAGCCGGTCTTGACGGTATTGAGGTTTATTCTCCCGAGCTTTCTGATGAAGAAAAAGCGGAGTTTATAAAATATGCAAAGAAAAATAAACTTCTTACAACCGGCGGTTCAAATTTCAAAGGTCTTTACAATAAAATGGTAGTTTCCGTTGGTGATTGCGACTTGCCCGATGAATGTGTGCAGGAGCTTAATACTTACAAAACCCGCAAAAAGAAAGCAGAGCGCAAAGCTGCAAAGGCAGAATAATAAAACCAAAAAGTTATCAGGTAGTTGAAATTTTTTGAAAATTTCAACTACCTGATTTTTAGTTTGTTTTAATTGAAAATTTTTCCTATTCCGTTTACGAAGAAGTAAGAAATTTTTTCAAATATATTATCTGCATTTTCTTTTTCGGGGTCAAAATGCTTTTCTGAGGAGGTTGCAGAGGCGGTGAATTCTATACTATCTAAGCTGATATTACCCTCTGTACCTTCAGGGGAGATAAAGCAGAATTTAATTTCCTTTACCTCGTTAAGCTTTTCGTTTCCGTAACCTATACCACAGTCGTTCCCCCTGAAATAAAGTCTGTTAAGGTCAAGGTTTACAGTGTGCCATTGGCTATCAGCGGGGATTACCGTGGAAATCACCTTTGTTCCTGCAACAGCGGCGGAATACCATTCAAAAGAGTTTTTATATAGCTTCATACCGGAAAAGGTGATGTCCTCTGTGCCTCTGTTGATAACAGAAAATGTTATGGTACCATAAGTACTGTAATCCGTATCAACATCCTTGAAGCTGAAAACCTTATTCTTTTCATTCGCATTTTCAAATGTAAGAACGGGCTTGATACAGAATTCGGGAGCAGAGCCTTTTATATCGATTGAGCCGTGTTCGTTAAATTCAATACCTGCATTCTCCGCATCCCAAGTGGGATAATAATCTGTATATGTATCATCCTCATTGTGCCAAACGGTTTCGTTTTCGCACTCTGCCCAAGGTTTTTCCACCCAATAATGAGTACCGATAGCTTTATCTGTGACAAATGGGCAAACAGGGAAAAGGGCTTTCCCGTTTAATGAGGAGTAAAGATTAGCGTTTGCGTTAGTTAAATAGTAGGCGTATGTTGCGGATTTTGGTTCTTTAACGGAATCACTCCAGATCCGTACTGTGTCTTTATCAATTATTTCTGCATTAGCTTTAACATAAATACCGTCTGTGCCGCAAACTGCAAAGCCTTCTAAAACTTCACCGTTTGAAGTGAGGGTATCGCCGTGGTTTTCCAATGTTACATAAATACCGTTGTCTTTAATTTCTGTTTTCTTTGGCGTTGCGGTAGTATATGTATCACTTTTTCCGTAAACAAGACCCAGTGCGGCGGCAGTCATTCTTTCGCCAACCTCAAGCTTGCTTTCGGGATGAATATAGCCAACTTCCTTAAGGTATGTTGCTGGTATATCATAAACAGAAACTACCGCACGAGAGTCTTTTTCCTTTTTCTGCAATTCTGTAAAAGCGATGTTTCTGTTAAGGAAATAATTGTTATCACCATAATTATATGAAACAAGTTGAGTGTAAACAATGGGCAATAATCCGTTTTTGTAAGAGAAAAGCTCCGTATAAGATTTTTGCAAAAGTGAAAAGGAGTCTGCATAGTTTTCATCGGTTAAGCCAAACATTAAATCTGTTTCACCCTGATACCAAATCATACCCGATAATCTGAAGCTTTTAAGGGCTTCTATTCTCAGATTATAGTTTACGGTCATATCGTGATAAAGGCTTCGGTTATCATCAAGCCATTTGTCCTTTTCGATATATCTTTCACGGGCTATAAGGTCATCCTTTACCTTTTCGTCAGAGTCAATTGCTTCTCTTGAAAGCCAGGAGGCAATTGATGTGCCACCCAAAGAAATATTGAGAACACCAACGGGCATATCAATTTCTTTTTGAAGCACTTCGGCAAAGAAATATGCTACCGCACTCATACCGTAAATTTCTTCGCTTTCACCGGTAATCCATTTGGAATCGGGAATGTCTTTAAGAGGTGAGGACGGAATTTCTTTAGTTCCGTCAAGCTCTTGATAAAAAGGTGTAATAAGCACTCTCAGATTTTTGGAGAGAGGCTTTTTTTCTTCCATCCATTTTCTTCCGATTTTTGCTTGACCTAAGGGGTATTGCATATTGCTTTGCCCTGAAGCCAACCACAATTCACCGAAAACAACATTTTTCAGTGTTGTAAATTTCTTGCGGTCTTCCTTTACAATAATAGTGTATTCTTCATAACTGCCTTCGGGAGCAGTGAAAGAAATTTCAAAATTGCCGGTTTTATCGATCTTTTCGGAAGCTTTTGCAACAACTTCTTTTTTGCTGTTGATAAGTTCAACAGATATTTCTTTCTTTTCGGTACCCGTACCTGCAATAACAACCTCTTCTTTTTGTTTAAAGAGCATATTATCTGTATAAAAACTGAGAAGGTACGGTGTCTTTTGCGGTGCTGTTGCAAAAGCAGGGGTAACACAAAGTGTAGTTAAAATCATAGCGAGTATGATTGATAATAATCTTTTTTTCATTTTTTTACCATTTGTTCTCTACATATTCGCAGAATGCATACATATCTTTGATTTCAAGCTTTGTTCCGTCATCAAGAGTAACATCACCGCTCCAGAGGCCGTGAACCTGATGAGTGTGCATTCTTGCAACACCTACATTCATATCGGAGTGCTGGTCAAAGAAGGGTGTCATTGTAAGGTTGAATCTGCCGTCTTCGGAAATGATTTTCCAGGGGGACATATATTTGTCGGGTTTCGGGAAAACCTCAACATCAACTGCACCGAATTTGTGAGCTTTACCATCGTAGAAAAGGCAGGTTTCCGTTGCGTTACTTTCATCACCGATTGCCCAGGTGATTTCAAAACCGAAGATGTGCTTTTTGCCTTCTTCATCAGTTAAATATGTTGAGCCGTTACCCCAATACCAGACCATTCTGTGAGGAGTGTTAACTCGACCCCAGTCAAGAGCACAGAAGGTGTTTTCTTTTGAGAATTCCCAAACCTCGTCACCATATTTGAAAGTACCCTCACAAGGCATACAGTTCTGCTTTGTTGTCATAAAGTACTTTGTGGGTGCGTTCTCAAAGGGGAGAACAGTTGTAATGTTTTCAAGACCGGGCATAATATCCATTTGGAAATTACATTCAACCATTTTACCCTTAACGGGCATTTTAAAGTAAAGAGTTCGTGAATTTTCTTTTGTGTCAAAATCAAGCTCTGCTTTGCCAACCTTTGCTTTAAATCTGTTGGGTGCATCGCCTCTTGCAGGGAGAATATATTTGTTATCTCCGCCGAGGAAGAGGGCGAAAGCATCTGCAAG
Organism: Acutalibacteraceae bacterium; assembly: GCA_045536495.1. GTDB lineage: Bacteria > Bacillota > Clostridia > Oscillospirales > Acutalibacteraceae > DTU089. Next base: position 7,242 of record JAZSNR010000044.1, on the reverse strand, counting down.
AACCTTACCATTTTTAATATCAATAAGCTTTGCTGCAGCATAGCCGCCGACAGAAATGTTTGCAAAGCTTATTTGAACGGAATAATCTTTATTACCTAACTGATAAAAATCCCATTCTTTTTTTCTTTTGTTGGGTTTTGAGAAAGAGCGTTCGTAGTCAAACACATTATGTCTTGCCCAACCTTTTGCAAGAAGAGTACCATCGGAAGAAAGGAGAGGAGTTCTTTCTGTGTATTCTGTTTGTTTTGAAGGCTCTTTCCATTCATTAAAAGGTATATAAGTTCTTTTTGTTTCGTTACTCATAAAAACACTCCCAAAAATTATTTAAAAAGCAACTCGGAGAAAAATCCGAGTTGCTTAGAATTTTAGCCGTTAAGTGCTTCCCAGATGATTCTGAAAATGTCAAGTGAAGCGAGGAACCTTACAAGATTATCAGGAATAAAGCTTGCAAGCTTCCAGAAATCTCTGAATTCGCCGTCGTCAGGTGTTGTGTCAACGGGAGCATCTTCGTATTCAAGAAGGAATGCCTGAGTATAAACAATACCGCCTTCGCCGAAGATTTCAGCTCTTACATAGCTACCGATGTTTGCTGCATAATCATCAAGATCAAGAGTATCACCGTAAGCGATTGTGTTGCCGTTTGCAATCCAACGGATGCAAAGAGCATCGTCAACATTGAGTGAGATTGAGTCAGCAGCTTCGTCAACTGTTACGGAGTTGATATAAGGAGCTTCAACATCAAAGGAAGCTTCATACTTTGCATCGTAATCGTCAACCTGTCTTGCAAGAATATCTTCTGCAATAGCGACTGCTTTTGCATCGCCGTTTTCAAGAAGGTAGTTTGAAATTTCCTTTAGCTCTTCATGGTTGCCGAGCTTCTTACTTGCTGCAAAGAAAGCACCTGTGCTCATTGAAGTTTTAAGATTGTCGGCTGTGTTTTCGGGCATGAGCATCATTGTGTAGCCTGTGTAAGCAGCATCAACGCTGTGAGCGTCACTGGTTGCAATACCGAGAACATTTCTTCCCTCGGGAGCGAGCTTCATAAGAAGAATGTCCCAAAGCTTTCTATCGAAACGAGTTCTGGAGTCGCCCTTGCTGTTCATATCAATACCCATGCAAGAGGGGTATTTTCTGAGAAGATTTGCAAATTTATCAATGTAGTATTTATACATTGTGTCGCTGTAATCGTAAGCATCTGCTGTGCATTCTTCGTCACGAGCGTTTGTGTATTCACCGGGGTGGTTGATAACTGAAAGACCGCCGAGCTCATCAACAGCTTTAATAGGTGTTTCGTAATCACTTGTACCGCCCATAAGGCCGTTGCCGTAGTCTGCAAACCAAGTGTTAACGTGAGCATTGTTAAGAGAAGAGGGGTTCTGCTCATTGGCAAAAGGAACACGGAGCATCTTCTGACCTACTGAACCGTCTTCAAATGTCTGGTAATAATAGTCGCTGCCGTTTTCAGTAATAACGTCGTAACGATCGCCTTCAAATGTGAGACCGCCGTTAGGGTCAAGAGAAACCAATTCGCTTCCGGGATTTCTCATATCAACGAAGACCTTGAGAGCAGGAATAATCTGCTGCTCTGTCCAAGAATAGTTTACAAGACCGTGGTCAGAAACTGCATATACATCAAAACCGTATTTATAGTTGATTTCGAGCATATCCTTGAGGGTATCTCTACCATCGGATGCAGTTGTGTGAGAGTGGAGGTCAGTTTTGTACTGCTCCCAAGACCAATCAACATCTGCATAGGGGTTTACAATTGTGTAATCTCTGTCTGAACTTGCAGCATAACCTACTGTTGAAAGTACGCCTGCGAGCAAAGCTACAACACAGATAACAGAGATAACTTTCTTTGTCATTTTCATTTTTATCACCTTTCTTTGTAATGTTTAGCTTATAAATTCTTTTTTATTTATCATTTTTTTCAGGGCTTCTTCTCTCGTGATTTTGCCGTTATTGGCATCTGTCATAAGCTGAACATCGTGATCACGGAGCTTGTAGAATGCCCAGAAAATGCAACCTAAAGCAACGCCGATAGCAGGAACCATTATAAAGAGGAACCATAAGCCATCAAGGGTTTCGGGTGCCTGTGTAATTCCCAGTTCTTTAAGTTGGTCAAAGTTTTCTGCAGCGGAAACATCCTTCCAACCGATAACGCCCAAAAGGAAAAGGTTAAGTGCGGAAGCAACTGCACCTGTAAGCTTTGCCATAAAGGTCTGAATGGCAAAGGTGATACCTTTGGCCTCAATACCCGATTTGAATTTACCATATTCGGCGCAATCAGGAGTGAACATAAACAGCATAACACCCATAATGCTTTGAGGTATTACGCGGATAACATAAAGTGCAACTACGAGCCAGATGTTACTGTAACCCATAAGCCACATAACAACGCTTAATGCGATGGTTAAAAATGCGCAGAACATAAAAATCTTCATCTTGTCGTATTTCTCTACCATCTTTGGAACAAGTAAGGAGAAGATAAGAGATGGAATTGCAGAAAGCGCCATAACTATCAGGCTGAACAAAGAACTGTCGAAGATGTAGAATGAAACGAACAAGTTCAGATGTGTGGCTATATTAGCACCGCTGTAGAAGAAAACACCGGCATAATAGATGAGGAGATTCTTGTTTGAGAACAGATATTTGAACATCTTTCTTACGGTGAAAGATTCATCCTGTTCTCCAACGCAACGCTCAACACCGTTTTTACAAATGAAGACCATTGTAACAAGAGCAACAACTGCAATAATTATTGAAACTGTACTGTAGCTGAAGCCGATGCCTTCACCTGCAAGAAGCGTTGCAAGAATGGTTGAAAGACCTGAACCTACTCCGCCCCAGATACTCTTATAAGACTGAAGAGCGGTTCTTTCATCAAGGCGCTCGGTCATAGCCGTAACCATACCGTAAATGGGAACATCGCAAAGGGTGTATGCGGTATCCCAGAGAATATATGTTATTGCATACCAGGCTAATTTAAATACCTCACTGCCATCCTTGGGCATTGAGAAAAGCAATACCGTCGAAACGGGAATGGCAATTAAGGAGATTTTAAGCCACGGAATAAACTTTTTACCGCTTTTAAAACGAACCTTGTCAAAGATGCAACCAAAAATTGCATCGTTAACAGCATCCCATATTTTTATAAGCAGGGTTATACCTGCGGCTTTCGCTACATCAATACCCTGGAAAAGAAGTGCCGTTGTCAGAATTGTTGTTACAAGGGTGTAAATCATATTCTGACCGGTAAAGTAGATGTAGTAGCTTTTTCTTTCCTTATTGGTCGTTTGCCATAAGGGATTTTTATTCGCTTTTTCTTTTGTCAATATATCACGCCCCAATTAGCGATAATAACTTATATTATATTGTAATACTTTACCAAAATAAAAACAAGTAACAACTTTAATGAAAATTATACTATATTTATGTGCAAAAAACATATTGGAAGGATTGTAGGGGACGGTCTTCAGCGTCCCGCAAGCATACTTAATATGAAAAACGGGCGGGTCTTGACCCGCCCCTACATTGTATTTTTTATTTTTTAGATGAGCCGACTTTGTTAAGAACAGAAACACTGAAAATAATAATTCCTACAACAAAAAAGATACCAACCATACCTGCGCCGGAACAAAGAAGAGCTTCGCCGAGGTTTTCTGTTGTAAATGTAAGACCGTCAACTGTGCCTGCTTCAGCAGCGGCTTGTAAAAGTATATTAAACATAAAATTACCCTCCTAATTAATTACCGAAGAAATTAAGAATCATACCACCAGCGATAACGGAGGCAACCTGACCTGAAACGTTAACACCTGTTGCGTGCATAAGAAGGAAGTTCTGATTATCTTCCTCAAGACCAAGCTTGTGAACAACACGGGAGCTCATTGGGAAAGCAGAAATACCTGCCGCACCAATCATGGGGTTGAATTTCTTTCCTTCGGGAAGGAAGATATTTAAGATTTTTGCAAAGATAACACCACCTGCAGTATCGAAAATGAAAGCTACAAGACCGAGACCGAGAATGAGAGCTGTTTCCCAGGTTAAGAAAGCATCTGCATTCATATTTCTTGCAACGGTGATACCGAGAAGGATTGTAATAAGGTTTGCGAGAACCTTCTGTGCTGTTTCCGAAAGAGAGTCAAGCACACCGCATTCTCTGATAAGGTTACCAAACATAAGGAAGCCGATAAGAACTGCAGACTGGGGAGAAACAACACCTGCAATAATGGAAACAACAATGGGGAAAAGAATTCTTGTTGTTTTAGAAACGGATTTGCCTTCGTATTTCATACGGATTTTACGTTCTTTTTTAGTTGTAAGAAGCTTGATAACAGGAGGCTGAACGATGGGCACAAGAGCCATATAGGAATATGCCGCAACGATAATAGCACCGATATATTTTGAACCAAGCTCGGAAGCAACGAAAATAGATGTGGGACCGTCTGCCGCACCAATGATAGCGATTGAAGCCGCTTCGTTGATGGGGAAGAAGAACGAAGCAACAGTGAGTGTAAAGAAAATACCGAACTGTGCCGCCGCACCGAAAATCATAAGCTTCGGGTTTGAAAGGAGCGGACCGAAGTCAATCATCGCACCTATACCGATAAACAGGAGCAAGGGGAAAAGTTCATTTGCAACACCGGCGTTGTAAAGAACCTCAATAGCGCCGTGTTCCGAGATAACACCATCTGTAAGAGCAAGGGGAAGGTTAACGAGAATTGTACCGAAACCCATGGGTAAAAGGAGAGTAGGCTCCATATCTTTTGCGATAGCAAGATAAATAAGCACACCGCCGATAACCCACATTATTAGCATAGGCACAATTTCGGTTGTGAAATCCATTCCCATAACGGCTTCAAAAAGGCTCATTATTTTTGTGCCGAATTCCATTAAATTATCCATATTTTTCCTTCTTTCTTAAATTACAGTTTAATCAACAATTCCTTCAAGGAAGTTTGTTTCTTTAACATTAAGCTCGCGGTCAACACGGAATGTTTTTGTTTCGTGTTTGCCGATATCGAACCAGAAGCCGTTGTCGAAAAGCTTTGACATAATGTAGCAACGTGTTGATTCAATACCTTTAGTTTCATAAAGTCTTATGATAAGGTCACCGCTACCGTCCTCGCAACGTTTGAGAGCAGTAATAAGAACATTGTCTGCATTTGTATAAAGGAACGAGTCTTTCTGTGAAAGCTCACCTTTATGATAGCTTTCGGGAACTGCAACAACATTATTATTGAAAAGATGAGCTTCCTTAACAATATCGCTGCTTTCTGCTTCACCGTCGTGGAGATAAATGCCGTATGAGAAACGGTTTAAGCCTTCGTCGGTGAAATTGAAGTTTGCATCGGGTCTGTAGGAATAGTGGTCTGCAAAGATTACATTTCTCAAAGCTGTAAGTCTTAATTCAGCACCGGGACAGTCATAGCTGTATTTTGAATCGCTCATTACGGAAAGACCTAAGCGCTTGCCGTTTTTAGAAACCGTAAGGTCTGCCCAGTTGAGAGCGGGTTCTTCGTCACCGTCGCAGGGACGTTTGATAAAGCTGTTGGGGATTTCATAGGTTGAAATCTCATCTTTTCCGCCAATGGGGAATGCAAATTTAAGAAGAGTAAATTTCTCCTGCCACATAGCCTTGCAGTCAACCTTTAAGGTTTTCTGACCCTTTGCAAGAATGAATTCCTGTGTAAGATAGGATTCGTTAAACTTGTGGGTTGTGCGGATTACGGAGCGAAGAGCACCTTTTTCAACTCGTTCAATGCTAACTAATTCCATAAGACCTTTTACATCGTGGAATTTGAAAACATTGTGTGCCCAGGTATCAGTTTTATCGTCATTGATAACTGTGGGAATAGCGAGGAAATTATCTTCTGCATATTCTGTATTTGTTTCTTTGTTTATAAGGCTCTTGATGTAGCCGGTCTGACTGTCAAGCTCGACAGAAATAAATTCATTTTCCATAAAGAAATCCTGTTCGGCTGAAAGCTCTTTATCTGCTTTAACATCTTCTGTTTCCAGCCAATAGGTTGCGTAACCGAAAGGAGCAACCTTAGCCATAAACAAAGTATCGAGATGCTCGTCATTTGAACGTGAAGAACGAACATTCTGGAAAACAACCGAATTGCCCTCAGAGTCTGTAACTGCTTTTGAGGGGTGATACATTCTTACGGGCATATTGATTTCGTAAGAATGGGGGTTGAACACGATTACAGGACGGGGGAAGCCGTTGTCTGCGCCTGTGTAGTGACGGGTTTCGAAAACTGCATCGCTTACACCGTCAATCCAGGTATCAACCTTACGGGCAATTTTAAGAACGGCGTTATTATAGCTTTCAGAAGCGATGTTTAAAGCATATCCTTCGGATTCTTTTACATCATCATAAGCCTCCATAATAGAGCAGCCGCAGAGAATATCGTGGAACTGATTGAAGCAAACCTTTTTCCAGGCATCCTCAAATTCCTTTGTTTTAGGTTTAGAATCTGTAACAACAGAAGAAATTGTGTCCCATTTCTCCGCTGCGGCAAGACTGTTTTCTGCCTTGCGGTTAAGAGCCTTTACAAGAGATGTTGCACTGTAGCAACCGCTTGCGTGATGCTGCATTTCATTGTCCCAATTAGGAATATGAAGGAACTGGTTAAGCATATCTTCAAAATATTCGTCGGGAGAGGAGAATTCGAGTTCGTTGTAGCCCTCTCTCTCAAGATTTTCTTTAAGATATTCAATATCGCCCTTTGTGGGTCCGCCACCGTGATTGCCAACACCGTAGAAGAGCATCATACCGTGACCTGTTTCTTCTGCACGGTTGTTAATATCTTCAATTCTTCTGTCGAGAGCTTCTTTACCGTGAGCAGTGTAGCTTTCGGGGATTCTGTAGGTCATAATGCGAGTGCCGTCAGCGCTGTCCCACCAGAAAAGGTTTTCGGGAATATCTGCATTTTCGTGCATACCGGGGTGCATCATAACATAAGTGTTCATACCGCCCTTATTAAGAAGCTGGGGAAGATTTGCATTGTGACCGAAGGAGTCAACATTGTAGCCTGTTTTGCAGGTTATACCGAATTTTTCATAATAGTAAAGCTGACTGTAAAGCGCCTGACGGGCAAAGCTTTCGCCCGAGGGCATATTGCAGTCGGGCTGAACCCACCAACCGTTTACGGGTACCCATCTGCCTTTTTTCACCATTGCTTTAATTTCTTCAAACATCTGTGGGTCAATTTCTTCAACCCATTGATAGTATG
>JAZSNR010000011.1:0-53073 GCA_045536495.1 Acutalibacteraceae bacterium | reverse complement strand
CTACCTATGGTATATGGTGCAAAAATGCGATAGTGGGTGCGAAGCTCTGTGGGACGGGGATTTACACTTTCTCTCGAAAGTGTAGCGGCGAGAGTGTAGTGCCAATCGTCCTCAAGGAAATTAACGGGGTATTCGCAACGGACATTGTGGGTTATATCGGGGTAAAAGCGCATAGGATATTTTTCGGGTATACGCTTTCTTAATTCGTGAATGGGGAAGGCGTGGTTGGGGCCCATAATAACGGCATCAATTTCTTCGGGCTTCTCTTTAAGATTTTCGCAGAAAACCTTGCCCCAATCTCTTATAGAGTGAGGTGCTTGTGCAGATGGGTGCATTTTTGCCTCGGGGTGATGCTTTGTCAATACCTTTTGTATCTTACGGCATCTGTCAACAAAAACATCCGCAGGAAGCTCGCCGGGGTCACCGCCGGGAGGGAAAACAATGTTAAGTCGGGGCATACTTGCATAGAGTTTGTCTCTTATTTCAAGTGCCTCTTCTTCGGTTTCATAATCGTTGTTTGCGTGCCACAGAGAAACATCCAAGTCAACAATGTCTGCAAGTCTTGATGCCTCAACCAAAAATTCCTCTTGGTCGTATTTCATAAGGGCATTTCTGAAGTTTTTCTTTGGCTTTGTGCCGTTGTGTTCAACGGTATTTGAGCCGAAAGCCATCATATCAAGATAATATTGGAAATACTGTTCATAATCCCAGGCATCATATGTATTGGGGGTTGTTCGGTAGCCTACTTGATGTCCGCGTATTTCTTTTTGGGGAGCATAATCGCCCGAAATGTTTTTTATAAGTGTTATAACACCGTTTTCAAATGTGCATTTTCTCAAAAACAAAGAGTAGCCAAAAATAAGACCGCGAATAGTTTTGGCGGTAATAATAATTTCGCCCTCGGTTTGATATATACTAAAGAAATCCTTGTTTTCTATGGTTTTATCGGTTTTGAAAATTATTTTCGGAAAGGCAGGAGCTTTTTCAAAAACAGGCAAGGATTTCCCTGTTCTTTTCTTTATTTCTTTAGCAAAATAAGTTGCCGCTTTTACAGCATCTTTACCCGAAGCCTCAATGTTTAAATGTGTAAAGTTATATTTCATAAGATACACCTACCACAATAAATATATAAAACATATTATCACACCTTTAAGAAGCCTTCAAGAAAAAACTTCTTTTTTCTGTTTTGTACTTGAATTTTTACGTGTCTGTGATACAATAAATTAAGTTGAATCTGATAAGGAGATTTGGTTATGAATGCATTTACATTAAAATGGTACACAAAATTTATAACTTCACTTTTAGGTTATACTCCCGAGCTTAAAACAGCTCTTAAAATGAAAAAAAATCAGACATGGAAGGAATACAAGCCCTTTGTTGATAAGCATGTAAGAGATTGGCTTGTTCCTTTGATTGATATGGCGGAAGTTAACTTTGTTGTTAAGGGTAAAGAGCTTGTTCCCGAAAATGAGCCTATTATTTACACTCCCAACCACGCAAGTATGTTTGATATTCCTGCAGTGTTCCTCAATGCCCCCACAATGCCTATGTTTATTGCTAAAAAGGAATTGAGTATGTTTCCTTTCTTGAAGCCTTGGATGGAGGTTCTTGATTGCGTTTTCGTTGACAGAAAAAAGAAAAACGGCTCTCGTTCCTCTCTTCAAGCGGCTATTGAAATGGTTAAGTCAGGCCGTAGCCTTGTTATTTTCCCCGAGGGTACTCGCAGTAAGGATGGAAAGCTTGGCGAATTTAAAGGCGGTGCCATGAAAATAGCAATGGAAAGCAGAGCAAAGGTTGTTCCTGTGCTTATTGAAGGCTCGAGAGCAAGACTTGAGGAAACAGGAAATGTTACAAAAGGTACTGTATATGTAACCTTTTTACCGCCCATTGTAACAGAGGGTCTTGAGAAAGAAGATTTCTTCAAAATGCCCGAGCAAATAAGAGCCATGCTTCAAAATGAGCGCGATAAACAAAACGCGGAAAAGCAAGCGGAAACTACGAGTGAAATAGTTGAATAATTTATTATCGGCAGACGAGAGTTTGCCGATATTTTTTTATAAATTTGACAAATTGTAAACGTTGTGGTATAATTTTTCTCGTTTTCGATTACAAATTGTAACTTTTAGGAGAGAAAATATGACAAAACGTTTATTTTCTTTGGCGTTTGCTCTGCTTTTTGCTGTGGGAATTATTCCCTTCGGAAGCGTAAATTCCGTAGCCGCTAAAGATGAAGCATATAGCGTTTCTAAAGCTCTTAAATATGCCGGAAAGAATTGGAATAACGGAATTGGCTTGTGTGCGGATTTTGCATCAAAATGTTTGCAGGCAGGCGGTGTTGATGTTTACGGCGATACTGTTATTGATTTATATGATCAGCTTAAAGGCGAACACGGCAAAGCCTATAAATTGAAGCTTTCTAACGGTAAAAGCGGAAAAATAAGTATGTCCGCAAATGACGGTAAGCTTGAAAAAGGTGACCCTATTTTCTATAAATGCAACTATTGCGGCGATTTTGAGCACGTTGTTATCTGCAACGGCGCAAACAGTGAGGGCTATTCACAGGATTATGCCCATAATAACGCTCACAACGGTAAAAAGACAACATATACTTATAACCATTGTGGCGGCGATAGTTGGACGATGTATTCAATTCGTATGTACGAAGGTCCAAAGCTTTACGGTACAAAGACAAGTGTTGGTGTTCCGCAAATTTCATCTGTTGCTAACGGTGCAGACGGCGTTATTGTTAAATGGAGTTCTGTTAAAGGCGCAGATAAATATTATGTTTACAGAAAAACAGAAAATTCTTCTTGGAAAAAGGTAAAAACTACAAAAAAATCAAGAACATTTACAGACGAAACAGCAAAGAACGGTGTGAAATACACTTATACAATCAGGGCGGTTGACGGTAAAAAAGTCAGTCAGTATTACGCAGGTGAAAAATTCACTTGTATCGGCGTACCCAAACTTGTTTCCGTAAAAAACAATGTTTCTGATGTTAAATTGACTTGGAAAAGTGTTTCATCAGCAGACGGATATTATGTGTACCGTAAAAATGCAAGCGGTTCTTGGAAGCAAATTGCAAAAATTAAAGGAGCAAGCAAGGTTACTTATACAGACAAAAATGTTGACAGCTCCAGAACATATCAGTATACCGTCAGAGCATATGACGGTAATGTGAAAGGTTGTTACGATAAAAGCGGAATAAAAACGGTATTTCTTAAAACTCCCTATGCTATTTCAGCTCAAAGCGGAGAAAACGGAGTTGCTCTTAATTTCCCGAAAATTGACGGTGCATCGTCATACATTATTTACCGTAAAAACGATTCGGGAGAGTGGAAACAACTTTCAGTTGTTTCCGGTGGAAATAGCACATCTTTTGTTGATTTAGATGTAGAAAACGGTGGGTCTTACTGTTATACGGTTAAAGCAGTGAACGGTAAATATACAAGTTCATATAATTCTAAAGGTATCACCTGTCAGTATATAAAAGCGGAAGTTGAAGCTCCGGAACTTTCCGAACCAGAAACAGAAATACCCGAAGAAACAACAGAATATATAGAAACAGAAGAAGTAGTTGCATAAGCAACTACTTCTTCTTTGCTTTTATTTAAATTCCCATTTGAATAACAAAATTCCGCCTATGGAGATTATAACACCGACCAATTTCTGCCATTGGAAATCAACCTTTTCCACGCCGAAAATGCCGAAAAGCTCAATAAGATATGCCACAAGAAGCTGGGCAGTAACGATAATCATAACCGCTTGAGCAGGACCCAGCCCCGACATACTTCTGATTACGGTATAGGTAATTAGTGCACCTATAATACCGCCCAAAAGCATATATTTATTTTCTATTTTAAAAAGAGCACCCACAGAGCTTTCCCGCCCTGTGAAAAACCAAGCGGCAAGGCAAAATAAAAAGGCGGTTAATTGGACGAATGAGGCGGATATCCAGATAGACGTCTGTTTAGTCACGCCTTCGTTAAAAACCCCTTGTATGCTCATCAGAGCACCGGAAATAACAGCAGTAATAACAGCAAGCATAAAATCACCTGAAAATTTATTATGTATTGCTATTTTTACCATCATTTTAAAAAATATTTAAAAAGCGTACCCGAAACATTTTTTCGGATACGCTTTTAAATTTATCTTTCTTCTCGGAAATAACTTAAACCAAGGCTTTGAGGAGGCTGGTTTTTCTTTTTATCACGAATGCTTGTGAAAAGAAGAACGATGATTGTAACGATGTAGGGAAGCATTTTAAGGATTTCGTTATCGTGAATGGAGAAGCCTTTGATATAGGTACTTGCAATATAAAGACCACCGAAAACGATTGAGCCGATAATTGCAAGGTTGGGCTTCCAAACTGTAAAGATAACAAGTGCGATTGCAAGCCAACCGATAGCATCAATGCAGTATTCCCAGTTACCATTAAGGTAGTTCATAATAAAGGTAAGACCGCCAAGACCTGAAATACCGCAACCGATGCAGGTTGCAATATATCTGTAAGCGGAAATATTTATACCTGCCGCATCAGCAGTTGCGGGGTTTTCACCAACTGCGCGAAGATGCAAACCGATTTTTGTTTTGTTGAAAACAAAGGTGGTAAGAAGAGCAATAGCAATTGCAAAATAGATTAAAAATCCGTGAGAAAGGAAGATTTCGCCGAACCAACCTAAATCATCTGCAAATGGGAGAGAGGCGTTAAAAAACTTTGAACCTCTCTGGTATGCAAGACCGGTCTGCGAGATGATATAGTCAGAAACACCAACGCCGAAAGTGGTGAGGGCAAGACCTGTGACATTCTGATTAACTCTTAATGTAACAGTCATAAAGCTGAAGAGTAAGCCCATTACAGCACTGCCTAAAAAGGCGGCGAGAACAGGAAGAAGAACTGCAACAACGGGATTTGCGCGAAGCCCTGTTTCGGAAAGATAAAGATATTCGGTAAAGCAACCGCAAGCAGCACCAACGCACATAACACCGGGAGTTCCAAGGTTAAGGTGACCTGCTTTTTCGGTGATGGTTTCACCGGTTGAGCCTAAAAGGAAAGCCATACCTAAACGGATTGCACTAACAAGAAAGGATAACATTATACTTCCTCCTTTCTCTGTTTGTTGAACACAATTTTATATTGAAGGAAGAATTCGCAACCGATGATGAAGAAAAGAATAATACCAGTCAGAATATCTGAAATTGAAGGGTCAACATCAAAGTCGGAGCTGATTTGCTCTGCGCCACGCTCCATAAATACAATAAGGAAAGAGGTAACAATCATAAGTAAAGGATTGAACTTGGCAAGCCATGAAACCATAATAGCAGTAAAGCCTCTGCCACCAACGGTTGTGGTGCTTATGGTGTGGTTAATACCGCCAACAAGCAAGAAGCCTGCAACACCTGCGATAGCACCTGAAATGGCAAGGGTTCTTATGATAACCTTTTTAACATTGATACCGATATATTTAGCAGTGTTAACGCTTTCACCAACGACGGAGATTTCATACCCCTGTTTACTGTGTTTTAAATAGATATAAACAGCAACAGTCAATGCAAGAACAACAAGTATGCTCAAAAGATACTGCTTATCTGCAATAATGGGTAAGCCATATTGTGGCATCGGTTCAAGAACACCCGAACCGCTTTTAACATAGCGCTTGAGGAAGTATGCAACCATCTGAATTGCAATATAGTTCATCATAAGGGTGAAAAGGGTTTCGTTGGTATTCCATAAAGCCTTTGAAATAGCGGGAAGAATAGCCCATACAATACCTGCAAGAATACTTGCACCGAGCATTACAACAAGAAGCAGGGGAAGGGGCATTTTGCCACCAAGGAAGAACATACACCAGATTGTTGCAAGTCCGCTTATAAGAACTTGTCCTTCAGCACCGATATTCCAGAACTTCATTTTAAATGCAGGAGTGACAACCAAAGAAACACAAAGGAGCATAGCAAGGTTCTGTAAAAGGTTCCAGATACGAACAGTTGAACCGAAAGAGCCTTCAAACATTGATTTATAAACTTCCAAGGGGTTCTGCTGTGATAAAAGAGTGATAACAAGAGCGGAAACGATAAGAGCCGCAACAACTGCTGCCGCGCGTATGCCCAAGGCGGATAAAATGGGCATAGGCTCTCTTTTAACAATATGAAAAAGAGGGTTTTTTACTTTGTTTTCGGTTTTAGCCATCAGTTACCCTCCTTTTCGGTTGAATTTGATTTAGTCATAAGAAGACCGATTTCTTCTTTTTTAGCGGTTCTGCCGTCAACAATACCTGTTACTCTGCCACCGCTGATAACAAGAATTCTGTCGCAAAGGTCAATAAGCACATCAAGGTCTTCGCCAACGAAGATAACAGCAACGCCTTGTTCCTTTTGCTCAGTGAGAAGATTATAAATTGTGTAAGATGAGTTAATATCAAGACCTCTTACAGGGTAAGCCGCCATAAGAACAGTGGGAGAAGCGGCAATTTCACGACCTACAAGCACCTTCTGAACGTTACCACCTGAAAGTCTTCTTACCGGAGTGTTTGCATCGGGTGTAACAACCTTGAGGTCGTCAATGATTTTATTAGCAAGCTTCTTGGGCTCTTTGCGCTCAAGGAACATTGTTTTGCCTTTTTTATAGCTGCGGAGCATCATATTATCTGCAATACCCATATTGCCGACAAGACCCATACCGAGTCTATCCTCGGGAACGAACGAAAGGCGAACGCCGAGATTTTTGATTTCAATTGGGGTTTTGTTGCGCAGATTTTCCTCTTTTTCGGTTTTTGGGTCGTTGTAGAGGATTTCGCCACCTGAAAGCTTCTGAAGACCTGCAATAGCCTCTAAAAGCTCTCTCTGACCTGAACCTGCAATACCTGCGATACCAAGGATTTCGCCACTTTTGGCAGTAAATGAAATATCGTCAAGCACCTTAACGCCGTCTGCATTGTAGCAGTCGATACCCTTAACAACAAGTCTGTCAGCGGTGTCGTGAGGTTCGGGACGGTCAATATCAAGACTGATTTTTTCACCAACCATCATTTCTGTAAGGCTCTGCTCTGTTGAATCCTTTGTTTCAACTGTTCCGATATATTCACCCTTGCGAAGAACGGAAACTCTGTCGGAAATTTCAAGCACTTCATTGAGCTTATGAGTGATGATTATAATTGCTTTTCCGTCATCGCGCATACGGCGGAGAACATCGAAAAGCTTTTTGATTTCCTGAGGTGTAAGAACCGCGGTAGGCTCATCGAGAATTAGAATATCTGCACCTCTGTAAAGCACCTTAACGATTTCAACTGTCTGCTTTTCGGAAACGCTCATATCATAAATTTTCTTTGAAAGGTCAATTTCAAAGCCATATTTATCGCAGGTTTCCTGAATTTCTTTTCGTGAGGCCTTCATATTGAATTTTTTACGGCTGATACCTAAAACGATATTTTCAGTAGCATCAAAAACATCAACAAGCTTAAAATGCTGATGAATCATACCGATTTTAAGGTTGAAGGCATCTTTGGGCGAACGGATGGAAACCTCTTTACCATCAACGAAAATGCTACCTTCATCGGGGAAATAAATGCCCGAAATCATATTCATAAGTGTAGTTTTACCGCTTCCGTTTTCGCCTAAAATTGAAAGAATTTCGCCTCTGTGAACAGAAAGGTTAACATTTTTATTGGCAACAACGCTACCAAAGGTTTTAGTTATACCTTTGCATTCAAGAGCAATACTGTTATTCAAATTTACAGCACCTCCACAGGTCAAGTTAAAAGTTAAAAGTGAAAAGTTGATTTTTAACCCTTAACTTTTAACTTGAAAAAGGCGGAGTTGCCTCCGCCTTTTCAGTTTTTAATTATTAACCAAAGTTTTCGTTAAGACGAGTAATACCGTCAATGTTTTTGTCAAATGAAGGAGCGGAAACTTTTTCGGATTCGTGGAAATAGCCATCGTAAACGATGTCGGAATCTTCAAGAGCTTTGCCGTCAACTGTGAATTTGCTTGTATCGAATACTTTGAGAGAGCCATCTTTAAGTTTAGCTATAGCATCTTCAACAGCTTTGTAGCTTCCTTCGGGAGCAACATCCTGGTTGATACCTGTAAGAACAACAGAGCCTTCTGCAATACCGCCGCACCAGTCAGTAGCGATTTCTTTATCTGTGTTTACACATTCGATAATGTATTTGAAGTAAGGAGCCCAGTTGATTCTTGAAGAAATCATAAATGTTTCGGGGCAGGATTCATAAGTGCTGCCGTTGTAGGAAACATTGGGAATACCTGCAGCTTCGCAAGCACCGGGAGCGCCCATAGAGTCAGCGTGCTGGCTGATAAGAACGCAGTCATTATCAATAAGAGCTTCAGCAGCGTTTTTCTCTAATGTGGGGTCATACCAGGAACCTGTGAACTGAACATCCATTGTAACAGAGGGACAAACAGATTTTGCGCCAAGGTAGAATGAAGAGTAACCGGAAATAACTTCAGCGTATGTGAATGCGCCAACATAACCCATTTTTGCTTCTTCGGCAGTGATGTCGCCTGCTTCAATCATTTCGTTGGGCTTAAGACCTGCAACGATACCTGCAAGATATCTGCCTTCATAGATGTTAGCGAAAGCGTTGTGATAGTTGGGAAGATTTTCTGTGCTTGCTTTGAAGCCTGTTGCGTGGCAGAATTCAACATCCTTGAATTCTTTAGCGGCTTTAATCATAAAGTCTTCGTGACCGAAGGAGTTAGCGAAAACGATTGTGCAACCCTGGTCAACAAGGTCTTTAGCAGCTTCGTAGCATTCGTTGCCTTCGGGGATGTTTTTCTTGATGATGTATTGGTCTTTTGTAAGTCCGAGAGCTTCAACTACTGCGTCAGCAGCTTCAAGGAAGTTAAGGTCATAAGTGGAGTTTTCATCATGCAAGCAAATGAAACCGATTTTGAAACCATCTTTGATTTCGAAATCTTTTTTGATTTCGGGAGCTGCAAGAGGAGAATCGCTCATACCGAGAACTTCGGGTTCTTTACCCTCATCATCTGCGGGTGTTTTCTCGCCGCAAGCTGCAAAACAGCCAACTACCAATACAAGAGCAAGGCAGAGAGCGAGAACTTTGCTGAATTTTTTCATTGTCATTACCTCCATATTAGGATTTTTTATTTTCAGCAATCGATATCAGGTCTGAATGTGATTTTTCCGTCACACATACTGTCAACGATTGCTAAAGACCGAACCTTGTAGCCTTTTTGGCGGAGCTCTTTGCCGCCGGGCTGGAACCCCTTTTCAATGGCGATGCCTATACCAACAACCTCTGCACCTGCTTGTCCGATAATGTCAATAAGGGCATTACAAGCGTTACCGCCTGCCATAAAGTCATCAATAATAAGAACTTTATCGTTTTCGTTAAGATATTTTTTGGAGATTTTCATTTGATATTCTTTGGCATGAGTAAAAGAATAGCATTTTGCGGAATAAACATCGCTTCCCACGTTCTTGTGGTCGCCTTTTTTTGCGAAAAGGGCAGGAATGCCAAACTCCAAAGCAGTCGCAACTGCCATAGAAATTCCGGAAGACTCGATTGTAACAACCTTTGTTGCACCGCAGTCTTTGAAAAGGCGATAAAATTCCTTGCCCATTTCACTAACAAGTACAGGGTCAATCTGGTGGTTTAGGAACATATCCACCTTTAAGATATCTGTGCCGATGGCAGTTCCGTCCTTAGCGATTTTATCTTCCAAAAGTTTCATTGAAAAATCCCCTTGCTTTTTCAAAGTTGTCCACAAAGTAATTATACATATATTAGTCAGCTATTGCAAGGGAAAAGATGTATAAAAAAAAAGGTAATTTTTTGACATTGCTAAATACTATATTCGTCATAATTATCTGATGTTTTTAGAGAATTAACGGTATTGGCAAATTGTACAAATACAATCGTAAAAAATAGAAAAAATTGAAAATGAATGGCGCGCAAGTGTAAAGTGAAATGCTTTTACATAGCGGTTTTTGCATTTTAAAGTTTTGTGGTTCAATGAAGAAAATCATTGATAAATAAAGGAGTTCCGAAATAAATATATAAAAATTTAACAATGTAAAAAGTAAAGATGAAAGACTTTACACAACAAATTGTGCAAAATCAACAAAAGAGTTGTTTGGGGCAGGGCGGGTCTTGACCCGCC
Organism: Acutalibacteraceae bacterium; assembly: GCA_045536495.1. Taxonomy (GTDB): domain Bacteria; phylum Bacillota; class Clostridia; order Oscillospirales; family Acutalibacteraceae; genus DTU089. The sequence continues at coordinate 42,930 of JAZSNR010000011.1, read as the reverse complement.
CGATGAGATTGTTCTTGGTTGGTTCGTTGCGGAGGTGTATTTTAATTTACTAACAAAAACACCAAAACCTCCATAAAAAACACCGCAAATTTTGTCGTTTTTCCCCTCGTGCGTGTGCGCGTACCTTATTATATAAAAATAATACAATATTTTTCGTGAAAAACTATTGACAAGCCGTTGGATTTTATTGTATTATTATCGTGACCATAAGGTTGGGGCAGTGGGGGTATTATGCCCTCAGGCAGAAAAACGGTGTTATTTCCATCCTGCTTTTTGAGGCACAATCTCGGTTGAGTAAAACAAATATTCGGCAAGAAAACCGGCGCAAATTTTCTGCGCGGGGTCGAGTAGTTGTTTTGCTCAATCGAGGCGGTCAGTACCTCTCCTGTCTTATAAAGTGTGTGGGCGCTAAGTGCACAAAGCGGTGCTGCAGGGTGCAGCAGCGGTAGAGTGCGCGGCGGTCGGTATCGACACAACGCTCACCGCTATGCGCTCTGAGCAATTCGGCGCTGTGCACTTTGTACATACGGCCCACGGTCAATCAACATCCTATGTATGAAGCGTTCCGCTTCATATTTTACGGAAATCTATGAAAGGGGGACTGTGCGACAAAAATGTTTTTCCGCAATCGGTGCGTGTTTGCGGTTATATCGTTTTTAGTTAACGCACGCGTATTTTTGTATTGGCGTACTAAAAATATGGAGGTAAAACTTTTATGAAACAATCAACAAAATTGTTGAGCTTGGTTCTTGCGCTTGTTATGGCGTTCAGCTGTTTCTCAGTTATCGGTAATGCAGCACTTGCTAAAGAGAATGTTACTTACGATAGCATTGACGACGCAGCTCTTACACCCGAACAAGTTGCAGACATAGCTCTCGACCTTGTGGAAGGTTTACTTGCAGACGCAGATATCAGCCTTGATATCGTCGTTGCAGAGCTTGATCTCAGATCAGTAAACCGTGCTTTCGAAACACTTAACAAAGTTGGTAGAGGTACTCTTCTCGGTCTCGCTGCTGCTATCGTTGACCTCGGTGTTATCGAAGATTTGTCATTTACTGCTTTAGGTCCAAGTGCAAATAAAGCTTACCAGAGAAGCGACGGTAACCTTGTTATCGTTAAGCAGCTTCTTCAGTTCCTTGCTGATAACGCATATAATCTTTCTCCCATTGCTTACGGTCTTAACACAAGCAATGGTGTTAGCCTTGGTCTTATCGGCAGCATTGTAGGCGATGATTTGGCAGAAATCGAGGATATGCTTAGTGACCTTCCCGGCATGCTCAAAGAGATGCTTTACGACCTGCTTCTTGCAGGTTCATATTCTCATCCCATGAATGCTGAAGAGCTCAAGGCTGCAGGTCAGGGGCTTCCCTACGGTGGCAACCTTGACACAATGCTTAACAACGCTCTTCTTAATCTCCTTATCACTCCCCAGGATTATGACTGGATAGATGATGAGAAGGTTTGGGACGAAAGCTCAATCATTGTTCCCGCATTGAAAGCTGAAGCTGAAGCAAAAGGCAGAGATTCTGTTATTGCAAACTTTGATGTTACTACTAAATCTGTTTTCGATATTCTTGACTATGCAGCACAGTATGCAATTGATGGTCTCGGTGTAACAGCTCTCAACAACAACCTTAAGAAAGCTCTTATGGAAGCTGTTGATGTTGAATTTAACGAGATTAAAGAAGATCTCCTTCCTGCAGACGTTGCAGAAGTTTTTGCAGATGAATCTGCTTATGTAACTTACATTGCTTATGACTGTCTTGAACAGTCTGCTGAAGACGGTGATTGGTATTACACAACTCTTAAAACCGTTACAGAAACAGATCCTTCAGGCAATCCTGTTCTTGATGAAGAAGGTAATGAAGTTTCAGTAAGAAAACGTTTGTACTACAAAGCTAACACAGCTGTTGCTAACGAATTCTACAACCTCATTAACTGGAATTACGAGATTCTCAAATCAACCGATCCCGAAGCTGACGGAATCAACAGCATTGATTACGGTGCAATGATTGATGAGTACGGTTCTATTACCGAAGCTCTTAACCACATCATTTACATCGTTTACGAAAACGCTATTAATGAAGAAGTTAAAGAAGAGTTCATTGAAGTTACAGGCGACGGTTGGATTGATGGTTCAACAAGCGAAAACATCAACTACAACATAGAGCGTTTGCTTAAATATCTTCTTTCCAATTTCGCTGATAAGATTTTCGGCTCTGATTCTCCTTATGCAGATGAAGAGGTTTACAACTACGATTTCTATGCAGATATGTCTCTCATCGATATCATTGCTCTTATCGGCCCCACATTCTTTGACGGTGTAATGCCTCAGCTCATCATTCCTACAGATGCTGACGGTGCTTTTGCATTCGCAACAAGTGATGGTGAAACAAGTGTTGCTATCCTTCAGTTTGGTGCACTTGTTCTTCGTGAATTCATGACAGAAATCACTCCCAACGTGAACTATGATGAATTCATCTTTGATGATATCACATCTGCTGACGGCAGACAGTTTGCTGATCACGATGCTGAAACATGGTTCAACCTCATTCTTAATATGGGTGTTGACATTGGATACACATATCTCGGAAATATCACAAACTTTGGTGATGAATTCACTTACACAGCTGACGGTACTGCTTTTGCAACAAAATCATACCGTACAACAACTCTTCCCACAGCTCCCGCAAGCTTTGATGAAGCAACAAGCGAAGCTCGTTGGCAGGGTATGCTTGATGAAGCAATTATCTGGGCAGTTCGCTATGTTGGTCAGGGTTCAAGCGGTGTTCTTACCGGTATCAACCCCACAGCAGTAGAAGCTCAGGATGGTCCTTTCAACAAGCTCAGCTATGTTCTTAACACACTTCTTCCTCTCGGTTTTGTTAACGGATGCGAATCTGATAACTATGACCTTGACCTTGAAGTATTCTTCGGCAAGCTTAAGGAATTCCTTACAACATTTGACCTTACAATACTTTCTTCCCTCTTTGGTAGAAATGGTCTTGACGGTGATGAGCTCAAGAAGGGTAACATCCTTGCACAGCCTGTTGTTCCCATGGCTCTTAACCTCGTAAATAGCATCCTTTACCTTGTATTCGGTGCTAATATCTTCCCCCTTGACAGCACACCTACTCTCAACGAGGTTCTTACAAAGGCTAACCTTAAGACAATCGTTGAAGTTCTTCTTACAAGACTCAATGCTGTTAAGACACCTCTCCTTCAGAGCGCTCTTCCTGTTGTAGGTAAGCTCATTAAAGGTTGGGGTACAGAACAGACTTTCTCTTCTCCCGATATGTCAATGCAAACAAACCTCGACCTTGAGGGCGGTTCATTGGCTGCTGACCAGAACGACGGAATTATCGTTAAAAACGGTGCAGAAGGCGTTTGGAGAAGCTGGGTTGATGAGAGCGGCAGACATCAGGACGAACAGTATAAGATCAAATTGACATCTGTTAAGCCTTTGGAATTTGACGGTAAAACTGCTGCTGCAGGCGTTACTATCACAGAACTTGATACAAATAACTTTATCGACTACGGTAAAGATTACACAATCAAGTATTCTGTTTCAGGCGTTACAGCTAATAAGATTGTTCGTTTCGACGTTTCCTATCAGGTATATGAAGGTTCAAGCTTGATGTCAAACGACATTTATACAACAAGCCTTTACACATACCTTATTGCTAAAGAAACAGACGAAGGTGGACAAAACAACGTTGTTTCTGACAGCATAAACATGGGTGTTTATTCTCCCAGATATATTGACCTTAACGGTGATGTTTGGCAGCAGATTCAGGATGCAAGCCTCGTTTATATCAGAAGAAAACACTCTGACCGTATTTACCAGATTAAGGTAACAGGTACCGGTGCTGACGGTATTACACCCGGTAGCGTTGCATTTGTTGACAGTGGCGACTACCTCGGTACTAACACAGAGAGAAACTGGGATCCTCTCAGAGTTTTCACTAACGGTGATTACAACTCATCTGACGGAGATAAGCCCCTCAGAGTTTCCGGTGCAGGATTTGATAGCTCTAAATTCAATGAAACATCCGGCGGTTCAACAGAGTTCTCATTCAGCTTTAGTGCAAGTAAAGGTAATTCAACCTGCGGTGATAAAAATGAATTTGTTACCGGCTCTGCTAAAACAACTGTAATTTACTACGACAGTGCAGCACGTAATGCACTTTCCCCTGAAACTAGCGACGAATTGAAGATGGGTAGAATTGCTGCTGACTATACTTCAACAGGTTATTCCTATGCTGATGAAGTTCTTACTTATACAACATACACTGATGAAGCAGGTAAAGTAGTAAAGAAGAACACAAACTTCAATACAGTAGCATGGGTTAACGGTGAAGGTGTAGAAGTTGCAGGCGTAACTCCCGATCCCGAAAACGAACAAATCGGTACTTATATTGATGCTGACGGTGAAGAGCAGTCTGCTAAATTAGTTACAAAGATCGACAACTCTAAGGTTTGGGCTACTTACGTATCTGCTCTTAATGCAGCAGCAGATGCAGCTTGGTCTCCTCTCAGAGCTGACGGTAACTTCAAATATGAAGAAGCTAAGCTTGCTCTCGAAGTAGCAACTAACGACCTTGGCTATGCAGCAGCAGAAGAATCAGCTTCAGGTGCTGCAGTTGGCGGTGCTATCAACTCTCTCAAGACAACTCTTGATAATGTTGAAGCAGCTACAACTGATAAGTATGACTACACAGACTATATGATGTGGCGAATTAACCGTTTCAACGATGCTCGTGAAGATGCAGCATACTATATTAATCTTAAGAAAGATGCTGACAGAGTTTACGCTGACGTTAACGCAAAGTTCCCCTACACATCTATAGAAAAAGATGACCTTACAGCTCTTGTAGGTCTTGCAGAAAATGCAGAGGCAATCGGAGCTAACGGTAACTTGATTCTCGCTCTTCTTGAAGATTTAACAGCTGAAGAAAGAGCATCTAAAGAAGAATGGCTTAAAAACAAGGACAAAGAATATTCAAATGTAACTGCATTTGACGTTGCTCTTGCACAGAGCCTTCTTGAAAAAACATCTACTCGTCTTCGTGACAGAGAGTATAAAGTAGACGGCAAAGCAGATACAACATATCTTGCAACAGAAATTGCTTCTGCTGAAGCTATGATTACTGATTCCAGCCTCTACACAGAGCGTAGCTGGGTTAAGTATGAAGCTGCTCTTGAAACAGCTAAAGCAGTTCTTGCTAAGGGCGATTCTCAGAAAGAAGCATTTGATGCTAAATGGGAGCTTCTCTGCTGCCGTAACGAGCTTGTTCTTATTGAAGAGGAAGCTGACTACAGCGAGCTTGAAACTCTTATCGAGCAGGCTAAATATGCACTCGCTAACCAGACACTTTACAACAACACAGCTAAAGAGCTTGGTCAGGTACTTGCTGAACTCGGTATCGAAGGCACAGTTGTAAATGCAAACGGCGATGCTATTAACCTCTTCCCCGGTTCAGCTGTTTACACAAACACAGAACCTTACACAACAGAGGATCAGGATATTATTGACAGCGCTGCAAGAGATCTTAAAGAAGCTCTCGCAAGACTCAAATTCAAAGCTCTTGATATCAAGGGTAACAATGTTGCAATTGAAGAAAGCGCAACAATCGTATTTGACAATCCTGAAACAGAGGAAATTGAAACTGTTACATCAAGAATTGCAACTATCGCTGCAGGCTTGAATGAAGATGCTGTTAAGGCTCTCTTCGATGTTGAGGCAACAGGCGCAACTGTTGGTGCAGATAACATTACAATTTCTAAAGACCTTCACTATTCTATTGACAGATTCGATGAAGATGGCAATGTAATTGGTTTCGAAGGTTTTGCAGGTACAAATGCAGTTGTTACATTCTACACAGTTCAGGGTGGAATTAAGATTCCTGTTGCAACAGTTAAGCTTGTTGTTAAAGGCGATATCAACGGTGACGGTACAGTTGACGTTATCGACTGTGCACAGTTAAGCCTCGTTGCTACTGATAAAGCTGATCTTGATGGTTGCTACTTCATTGCCGGTAACCAGGCAGGCGCTACTGATGATACTCGAGTTATCGACGACGCTGACTATTCAGCAGTTGTTAACGATATCTTGAAGGTTTCTTGATTTCAGTTTTAGAACTAAATAAATCCTTTGACTGAAAAAACTCTCCTGCCGAGAAATCGGCAGGAGGGAAAAGAGAAAATTGCATACTATTATATATTATATAAGAAACATGCGTTTTCCTTTCAGTCAAACGGTGCAGTCGAATGACTGTTATTTGGAGAGAATTTGAAAAATTTATCAATGGAGGCAAACATATGTCTAAAAGATTAATTAGTGTTATGCTTGCTCTTGTAATGGTTTTATCTGTTTTCAGTGTTTCAGCATTTGCAGCAGTTAATGTTGAGTATGAAACATTTGATGAAGAAGCAGGCGAAACTGAAGTTGCATACACACAGGCTTGGTCACTCGAGACCACAAACGAAGCAGATGCTAACGGTAAATATACTGTTGACGTTTGTCTTGAAACCAACTATGCTGTTGGTGCTATTTCCTTCAGTGTTGTAGCTGAAGGCGCAACATTGGAAGATGTTACAGCCAGCGACGAAATTTTAGACGTTGATGGTTATAACGGTGATGTACAGGTTAACTTAGGCAAAGGTAACGTTTATATCGTTCCTAAGCCCGCAGACAAAGCTGCTGAAGGTCTTAACCTTGAAACATCAACTGTTATCGCAACTCTTACCTATTCTTTGAATGATGGTGTAGATTCTGCAACAGTAACACTTAACAACGATGCAAAAACTGTTGACAATGCAGGTAAGCTTATCGCTGTTCGTTTGAGCGATGTAGTTCTTGCAAGTGACACAATGTACTACGGTCAGCGCGTTATCGACGCTAATGGTGACGACGTTGAACTCGGCGCTGAAATTTCCAGCGTAACACTTGGAGAAGCAGTTGCTGCTGATCCCGTACTTAAAGGTGTTGACACAGGTTTCGTTGATGCTGATAACAAGTATGTTTACGGCGTACCCGCAGGCGAAGATGCTAATGCATATTTCGCAGTAGAAAATGGTTCATTTGAAATCACCGGTAGCGGCACAGGCGCAGTTCTTACTGTTAAAGACGGCGCAGGCAAAGCAGTAGATACCTATACACTTATCATCTTCGGTGATGTAAACGGCGATAACGCTGTAACAGCAGCTGACTATGCTGTTGTTAACATGGCATCTCTTGGTGCTGCAATTGATAACGTAGCATATGCATTTGCTGCTGACGTAAACGGCGATGGCGGTGTAACAGCAGCTGACTATGCTATTGTTAACATGGCATCCCTTGGTGGCGCAATTACAGTTAACCCCTACGTTGCTTAAGTTAAGCTAAACAATTTAAGAAGAGTTAGTGTGGCAACATGCTGACTCTTCAAGTAAGAAAATTAAACAAATTGATAATTAATTGGAGGAAAACAATAATGGTTAATTCAAAAAAATTATTGAGCATTTTCCTTGCTGTAGTTATGGTATTTTCAGTATTATCTGTAATGGCTTCAGCTTATACAGTTGGTCCTGAAGTTCCTGGTGATATCAACTTCAAATATTCAGTAGAAAAAGTTGATACAGTTCCTGAAACAGCAGCAGGTTCAGCAGAATACACAGCAGATAACATTTATGCTGTTACAGTTTGGATGCAGAGTGATTCAGCTGTTACTGTTATGACAGCACCTATTCACTTTGATAAAACTCTCTTCTCACCCATCATGCTTTTTGATGGTGAGGTAACATATCCTCATGGTGCAGGCTTCTCTGTAGATGATTACTACTCAAATATGGGTGAAGGCGCTCTTTATGCATACTCTTTTGGTGATTATATGAACAACACAGGTATGTATAAAGCTGACGGTTCAACTGCTACAACAAAAGCTCTTGCAAAGTGTATCGGTCTTGGTAACTCAAACACAGCAGGCGTTACAGTTAATGCTGAACTTGTTTCTCCTGACCATACTCTTTACAACAAATGGGGCGCAGGTCTTCCTGATAACGCAGGTGTAATGTATATTCAGCTTGACGTTACAGGTAAAGCAAAGACAGCTTACCTTAACACAATCGAAGGCATCGAAACAAGCAAAGCTTGGAACAGAATGGTTACAGTTTATTTCGAAGCTATTTCTAATGATGTTTCAGGTGCAGAATTCGGTGTTTACACAGATGACTGCTTCACAGTTGACGGTGCAACAGATGAATACGCAGGTTATTTCACAGCTGCTACAACAGCTATAGTTGGTAACCCCAACAAAAACGTTGTTTCAAACGCTGTAATTGAAGCTGCTGCAGAACCCGTTGTTTACCACGTTAAGAATCAGATTCAGTGGGCAGACCAGGCTGCAGGCACTGTTAACCTTGGTGTTGTAGCCGGTTTCGATATTGAAGATATCGCTATCGCATTCAACGAGGCAGGTACATCTACAAACGTTACATCTGTTGGTGCAACTGTTGAAATCAACAACGGTTCCGATACAAAGGAAGAGAGATTCGTTTACGCTGCAAACAATGGTGATTCTTACTACTTCCGTACAGTTATCAACGGTGTTGATAAGAACTACGACGGCGATATCGTTGTTACACCTTTCGTTGTAATGAATGATGCTGACGAGACAACTTACTATGCAGATGCAATCACAATCACAGCAGATGATCTTGCAACTTATGTTGCTAAATTACCTGCTTAATCAGAATGATTTCGAAAGCTTACGAAAAAGCGGATTTTAAAATTATCGAATTCGCTATAGAAGATGTTCTGACTGCTTCAAAGGTTGTTCATACAACTGAGCCAAGCACCACAACACCTAACACTACCACAACACTCCCCGGAACAACTTCGGGCGGCGTTCAAGTAGGAACAGGCGGAGATATAATTTTCGATTTTTCCGACTTTTTCCAGTGATTCAATAATACTAAGATATTGAAAGGAGTATTTTTTACAATGAAAAAATACACAGCACCTGAGCTCGAAATCATGGAGTTCGAGCTCGAGGATGTACTCACAGTTTCTAACGGTGGTTCATGGGATACCGATTCCGGTAACGACTGGATCGACGCTTAATTGACGTTATGAAAACTCGCCCCGTTTGCAAAAACGGGGTGTGAGGAAAACCTCAAATGACTAAACATTCAGCAAGCCGGGGCAACCCGGCTTGTATTTAGTTAATAGTTAAGAGTGAAGAAGTTGTTTTCTTATTTGAGTTTGTAAAGATTTGTAAATTGAAATAAGGAAATAAATTTATTTCTGTAAGGAAGAGGTGATTTTATGCCAAAACTTAATATGGAAACATTGCTGCCCTTTATTGAGGAGGCATTTAATCGCGGTTTGGATTTCCAGATTCCTATAACGGGGACAAGTATGAATCCTCTCCTTTATCAAAACAGGGATTTTGTTAAAATTGTGAAACCCACTTTACCATTGAAGTTAGGTGACATACCGCTTTACCGTCGGGAAGACGGAGCTTTTGTTCTTCATCGTGTTGTGGGTATAAAAGAAAATGGCGAATATATAATGTGCGGTGATAATCAATTTCTTTTGGAGTACGGCATTACCGATAAGAATATAATCGGCGTTACGAAGACACTTATAATCGACAGTAAAGAAATTGATGTTGATACAGATGCAACCTATTTAAAGCACAAAGAAAAATATTTAAAAAATATTAAAAGCAGATATCCGTTAAGGCGATTGAGGTATAGATTGCATTTCGTGAAGGAACGCGTTTTAAAATGCAAAATTCAAAATGCAAAATGCAAAATGTCGGGTCTGCGACGCAATTATAATGTAGAGGACGATCTTGACCGTACCGTAGATAACAAAGATATTACAAAAAATATACTTGAAATCGGTAATATTTTGGTTTCTGCAATAAAATCGCAAATTACCGAAACAGACTTTGAATTTCCTGAAAATACGGATTTTAAAATGCTCTATAAATTGGCACAAAACCATAGAGTGACAGCAATGGTTGCACCTGCAGTTATGAAATGTAAATTTGCAGATAACCAAATAAAAAGTATTTTCGGTAAGGAATTGTTTAAAAACTCTGCACGCTATACAGCACAGGAAAGAGAACGACAGGAATTATCTGAAGAGTTTTCAAAAAATGAAATTCACCACTGCTTTTTAAAGGGTTCCAAGGTAGGGGCTTATTACAAAAATCCCGACTGCCGATTTATGCTTGATATGGACTTATATGTAGAATCCGATAAGTTTAAAGAAGCAGAAGCAATGCTTGTTTCACGGGGGTATGAGATCAGTACAAACGGTGACGACAAGGACACAGGTTACATTAAAAAACCTTTTCTTATAGTAGAACTTCACAAAGAACTCAAATATGACTATGACAAGGGTTACGATTACTACAAGGGTGCTTTTGAAAGAATGTATTGTAGTGATGGTTATGCCATGAGTATGACCAACGAGGATTTTTATGTTTACATTCTTTCCCACACAGCTCACCATTTTGAAACAGCCGGAACAGGAATAAAAAGCATAGTCGACCATTACTTTTTAAGAGAAAATCTGAAGCCCAAGTGCAATCCGGTGATCCTGGAAAATGCGCTTGAAGAAATCGGACTGAAAAAATTTGCAGAAAAAATAGATAAGCTTTGCGATTTTTGGTTTAAAGAGGCTGAAAGTGACAGCTTGACAGAAGAAACTTCAGAATATATTTTGTTAAGCGGTGTTTTCGGAAACGAAACAAACAGTTATTTAAGTTCAGTTGCAAGAGGGGAATATAGCGACAGCCCAAACAGTTATTTTTTTAAAAGACTTTTTCCGCCGTTTAAAATTATGAAAAACCGGTATACTGTTTTGAAGAAATTACCTTTCTTATTACCTGTTTTTTGGTGTGTGAGAATTGTTACATCTTTAGTCGACCCGAAAAGAATTGCAAACGAAACCAAAACAGTTATAACTGCCGATAATTCACAAAAAGAAAAGCAAAAGCAGTTTTTTAATAAGATGGGGCTATAAATTTCAAAAAAACTATTGTAGATTGATTTTTTTTATGATAGAATAACCAAGATAGAGTATTGCGGTCTTTTCGCGTACTACCAAATAAATAAAGGGAGATTATCAAATGGCTTACGAAGAGAAAAAAACATCTTATGATGAAGCTACCGGTCTTGAACCTATTATTAAACTTGTCAGACAAGTTCTCAGCAAATGGTGGCTTATTGTAGTTTTTGTTATTGCTTTTTCTATTGCAGGCTTTGGTATTGCTAAAATTACTTATACCGAGTCTTATGCATCTCAGATTATTTTCAATGTATCAAACAAAGATAAGGAAGTTGTGGGGTCAGCTAACCTGATAACCAGTGCCAGTGATGCTCAGGCTTCGACTATTCTTGCAAATAACTTTAAAACGCTTATTCAAACCGGTAATGACTTTATCACAAAAGTTCAGGACATTGTTGAATCAACAGTAGGTGAGGAATATTCAAAAGAGCTTCTTCGCGGTTTGATTAGTGTTGAAGTTGTTACAGATACAACTCTTATTAAAGTTGAGGTAACTTCCGGTGACACAGATTTAACCTATGCTGTTGCAACAGCTATTCAAAGTGTTTATCCCGAAATCGCAGAGGATGTTTTCCCGACTGCAGATATCAGTATTGCCGATAATGCTACCAAGGCAAAACTTGCAGCGGATTCATCAACCCTTATTTACACCGCTGTAGGTTTCCTTTTGGGAGCTGCTCTTGCAGTTTTGATTATTCTTATTACTGCTAAGATTCAGAATAAGCTTCTTACACCTGATGATATTAAGAGCAATTTCAATGTAAATATTATTGCAACTGTTTCCGATATCAAGAACAAGAAGAAAACAGACCGCACCCGACTTCTTATTACAGATAAAAATGTTGGTCTTCCTTTCATCGAGACCTTTAAGCTTATCAGAACAAAAATTGAAAACGTTAAACTTAAAAAAGGTTATTCCGTTTTCGCTATCACAAGTTCTACCGAGAGTGAAGGTAAAACAACTTGTTCTGTTAACACTGCTCTTTCTCTTGCGAAAAGCGGAAAATCAGTTCTTCTTATTGATGCTGACTTGAGAAAACCTGCTGTATGTAAAACCCTCGGCATTTCCCTCGAAGGCGAAAGAGGTGTTTATGATATCGTAACAGGTAAAAGATCCTTTGAAGAATCTGTTAAATACATAGAGAAACTTAATCTCTATCTCCTTGTTGCTTCCGCAGCGGTTCAGGATCCTTCCGAAACACTCGCTTCCGAAGCAATGGCTGAAATTATCAAACAAGCTAGGGCGAATTTTGATTATGTGATTGTTGACTGTCCTCCTGCAGGAGTTGTTGCCGATGCAGCTATCGTTGCGAACTACACAGATTCAGTTATCTTTGTTACTGCAGAAGAGCGAGTTGCAATTCCCCAAATCGAGTATGCTCTCAGCGACCTTACAACTGCAAAATCAGAAATCCTTGGTTGTATCTACAACCGTGCAGGTAGCGGTAACGTTAATCTCGGCGGAAACAAAGCCGGTGGTTATTTCTCAAACCGTTATGGTGGATATTACGGTTCTTCGTACTATTATGGCAGTCGCGGTTCTTCCTACTACTATGGCAGCAGAAGTAGCAGCAAAGGACACAGAAGCAGAAAATAATATACTAAATTTTGAGAAGCTCTTGAAACTCAAGAGCTTCTTTTTCGTCATTTTCCCTAAAATGACATTCATTTTTTCTAACTTTTTTCTGTATATTTTTTACAACAAAAAAGGGGAAAAGTATTGATTATTTCGCGCTTTTATAGTATGATAGTGACGTAATATAGTCTTATTAGGTCAATTGCGCTCTTTTTTCGAAAAGTTGGCATATAAGCACAAAAAAATGCGATTTGACTTAATAGAGTTTAGGTAATTATATACTTGGTTTGGAGGCTTTTCTATGGCACTTGAATTACCCAAATTTACTAAGAAAGAAAAAAAATCCGGAGAGAGTACAGGTCTTACCTTAAAGATTGCGCAATTCTTCGAGAAAAACCCATTTATGAAAATTGTAATTCCGGTGGTTCTTTTCCTTATTCTTGTTGCAATTTTCCTTTTGGTTGTCTTCGGTGACGGAATTTTAATGGACAAGGAAGATCCGAATGCTGACAACTCTTCCGCTCAATCAAACGAGGTTCAGGTTATTCCCGGTAACAACATAATAAAGGATAAAGAAATCATAGATCTCATTGATAGTGATCCGCTTTCACCTGATATTCTCGCTTCTGCATCTTATACCGGTTCTGTTGTGGGTTCCAGTGGCCTTAAAACAGCTCTTATTCAAGTAGGTTCGCAGGGTGATGTTTTAGTTCTTTCGATGGGCGAAACAATCGGTGATTCTGACTGGGAGCTTGTAGAAATTTCTTCAGACTATGTAATTTTTAAAGCCGGCAAGTTAACAAAGAAACTTGATTTAGCTTAATTAATAATTTATGTAATATACATATAAATTAGGGGGATTATCCAATGAAAACAAACAAACGCAAAATGAGGTCAATAGGCATCTTTGCTCTTGTACTTGTTCTGCTTATGAGCGCTATTTTACCGCTCTCTGCAGCAGGTAGTGCCATTGACGAAGCAATGGGAACTTATATCGTTAAACAGGGCGATACACTTTCTTCTATCGCCGCTGCACATGGTGTTACTGTTTCCGATATCGTAACAACTAACGGAATTTCCGCTTCTGCAGAACTTTATGTTGGTCAAAAGCTTGATATTCCCGGTGCAGTAGCTGTTGAAGACGATTCCACTACATACTACGGTACATCAAGCACAATTTCAATCAACTTTAAGGATGCAGACCTTATTGGTGCTCTCGAAACAGTTCTTGCTCATACAGGTTACACAATGATTTTTAAGGGTTCAACAACAGTTCTTCCTGAAATTTCCCTTGATAATGTTACACCTCTTACAGCAATTGACTACATTCTTCGTATGGTTGATATGACATATATCAAAAACGACGATATAATCTATGTTGGTACAGCAGCAGTCCTTAACTCAAGTTTTGTTGATAAGGATGCTCTTACAAAGTTCTCACTTAAGTACATCTCAACTGATACACTTACATCTCAACTTTCAACACTTGGTGTTTCAGTTAAACTTGTTAATGTTGACATCAACCTCAGAGAATTCTGGATTAGCGGCAGTCCTATGGAACTTGCTAAGGTTAACCAGCTTATTAAAACTCTTGACAATAAAAAGAATACAACAGTCGGTAGCGCAAGCATCAGCACAAGCCTTACAGCTATCGAACTTGAATATATTACAGCAAGCGAATTCAGCGGTTTGCTTGGTTCTCTCGGTCTTCATACAGGTATCGTAATGAGTGCTCACCCCATGACTCTTTATGTTTATGCTTCAGGTGATGCATATCAAGATATTATGAATGTTAAAAGACTTGTTGACTTCGAGGATGCTAACGCTGTTCAGGACGACACAACTGAGAACGGTGAAGCAACTGAAGATGGCACAACAGACGACACAACAAATGCTCCAACTCAAGACAATACAACTCAGGGCGGCACAAGCAATGATGTTGTTATTACAGACGGTGAAACCTCTCTTGTTAAGATTGACCTTCAGTATATTACAAAGGACGATGCAAGTGAAATCATCACTACATTCGGTTATGATGTAGAAGTTCTCGGTCTTGACCTTTATGAGAAGAGGGCTTGGATTAAAGGTCCTGCAGAAGAGGTTGAAGAAGCAGTTGAACGTATTAAAGAAAATGATACTGCAGAGAATGATGCAACAAGAACATTCTTTACTTATGAACTTCAGAATATTGTTGCTTCTGAACTCCAAAGCAAAATCGGTTTTGTTAACCTTGACGGTGTAGAATTCTATTTCGGTTCTTATCCTCAGCTTACAAAATCCATTATGGTATATTGCAATAAGAACAGTGTAGAAGAAGTTAAAGAAATTATCGCTTCTCTTGATAACAACCTCGGCGATATGTACTATCCCATTGCAACAATTACAAGCACAGCAGATATTGATGTACTTGATGCGAAGAAAGCTCTTGTTGTTAAGCTTCTTAACAATCCTACAATTTCGGTTGATTCCTTTGAAATTTCCGAAGACCTCGATCCTTCAGAGGAGGGTATCAAGCGCGTACTTTATGTTCTTGAATCCCCTGAAAACATTGACCTTATTATAGATATGTGGAGTAAAATAGGTTAAAAATCTATCACTTTGGAGTGACTGTTTTGGAATATATTAATCAGCCAAGTAATTATCCCGTGAACCTTGAGCAGTTGCTCAGGCTCACGGTTGAGAAAAAAGGTTCCGACCTTCATATAGTTGTGGGTATGCCTCC
This sequence comes from Acutalibacteraceae bacterium, assembly GCA_045536495.1. Taxonomy (GTDB): domain Bacteria; phylum Bacillota; class Clostridia; order Oscillospirales; family Acutalibacteraceae; genus DTU089. Next base: position 27,567 of record JAZSNR010000011.1, on the reverse strand, counting down.
GTGCATTCGTATTGACGGCGATATTGTCAAGCAGGATTTCCCCCCAATGATGCCCGCTGATGTCGAAAATATGCTTATGCAGGTGCTTTCCGAAAAAAATAAAAAGGACCTTAGTGAAAATCTTGAACTTGATATTTCCTATGCGGTACCCAGATGTGCAAGATTTAGAGGTAATATCATTGTCCAGCGTGGTACATTAGCCGCAGTTTTTAGGGCAATTCCTTTTGAAATTCCCACTCTTGACAAACTCGGTTTACCCGCTGACGTACGAAGACTTTGCTCTCTTCCACGTGGTCTTATACTTGTTACGGGCCCTACAGGTAGCGGTAAGTCTACAACTCTTGCGGCAATGGTCAACCATATGAATGTGAACTATGAATATAACATAGTTACTGTTGAAGATCCTATCGAGTTCTTGCATTCCCACAAACGTTCTATTATAAGACAACGTGAGTTGGGTGGCGATACACTTAGCTTTAACAATGCGTTGAGAACGGTTCTTCGTCACGACCCTGATGTTATTATGATTGGTGAGATGCGTGACCCCGAGAGTATCAGTATCGCTCTTACAGCAGCTGAAACAGGTCACCTTGTTCTCTCAACATTACATACACAGACTGCGCCTCTTACTATTGCTCGTATTATCGACTCTTTCCCCAGTGAGCAGCAAAACCAAGTCAGAAGCCAGCTTAGTAACACTCTTCGTGCGGTTATTTCTCAACAGCTTTTGCCTCGCCTCGGCGGTGGTCGAGTTTCTGCGGTTGAATATATGGTAGACAGTCCTGCTATTCGTAATATGATTCGTGAGGGCAAAGACCATCAGATTTACAGTACTATGCAGACCGCTCAAAAAGAGGGTATGCAGACGATGGACCAAGCACTTCTTAAACTGCTCAGAGAACAAAAAATCAACAGAGAAACCGTATTGGAGAACTGTGTTGAAAGAGCAGAGATTTTAAGACAAATACAGATGTATTGATAACAAATAATTCAAAGGGGGCAGACTCTTGGAATTTACGTATGAAGCGTTAAACCGACAAGGTCAGTCAATAACCGGTAAGGTTGTAGCTAACAGTACAAGCGAAGCTTACGAAAAACTTCGTGAAGCTGGCGTTGTGGTTACAACACTTTCCGAAAATCAAGGTAAAGGCGTAAAGAAAACAAGAAGCAAAAAGGTTGCACTTTCAGATATGTCGATGTTCGCTCGTCAGCTTTCGGCTATGATAAGTGCAGGTATTCCCGTTACCCAAGCTATGCAGACTCTTGTTGGACAGACAACTAACCAAACACTCGCAAGTGCGATTAAAAATATAGCAGATGATGTTGAGGGTGGTACAGCCCTTTCAGAAGCATTCCGTGCCCAAAGACCGGTTTTCTCGGACCTTTTCTGTTCGATGATTGCTGCCGGTGAGATGGGTGGTATGCTTGACAAAACTCTTTTGGCGATGTCAAACCAGTTACATAAAGATAAGCAGCTTAAAGACTCTGTTAAATCGGCGACATCCTATCCTAAAATGGTTGGTATTTTCGCTATTATAATCCTTATTGTGATGCTTATCTTCATGGTTCCGACCTTCCAGGGTATGACCTCATCAGTTGAAGAACTTAACCCCATTACTGAGTTCGTTTATTTCCTTTCTGAATCTTTGCGTGCATATTGGTATGCAATTTTCCCTGCAATCGGTGTTTTGATTTTCTTAATAATTCAAATTATCAAATCTCCTCCGATTCAGCATTTTTGGGAAAATCACAAAATGCAGTGTCCTATTATCGGCGAACTTATCACCAAGACAATTCTTGCACGTTTCTGCCGTATTTTTGCTACACTTATCGGTGGTGGTGTTACTGCAGTTAATGCACTTGAAACTGCCGGACCAACATCAGGCTCAAAGCTTGTTGAAGCCGCAGTTACAAAGGCAATTGAAGAGGTTGAAAACGGCGGAACAATTCATGAATCTCTCGATGAATCCGGTCTTTTTCCTCCAATGCTTATTGGTATGATAGCCATCGGTGAGGAAGCAGGTACTCTTCCCACTATGCTTGATAAAGTTGCAGAGTTCTACGAAGAAGACGTTGACACACTTGCAAAAAGTTTAGGTTCAACCCTTGAGCCTGTTATGCTCGTTGGTTTGGCGAGTATCGTCGGTTTCCTTATTATCGCTCTTTATCTTCCTGTTTTCCAGGCAACAACGGCAACTCCGACATAAAAACAAACTTTAATTCAAATCCTTCGCAAGGGAGTAGATATAATGGCAAAAGTAAACAGTGCTATCGGCATTGAATACAATTCACATGAGATCAGAGCAGTAGAGCTTCTTAAACACTCTGATGGCAGATTTGAAATTCTCGCCACAGGCAAGGAAGTGCTCGATGGTAACGTAATGGGCAATGGTATTATTTTGGATAATACTCTCTTTGGAGCTACGCTTAACGACCTTATGACAAAAGGAAAGTTTAACACAACCGCACCTGTTGTAGTAGGTGTAAACAATGAAAATGTTATTATGCGTTACGCAACATTTCCAAAAGTTCCCGAAGATAAATTAAGAGGCGTTGTTACGATGCAAGCGCAGGACTTTATCCCTGTTCCTGTTTCTGAATTAGGGTTGGATTTTGTTGTTATTGACGAAACAACTGATGATGATGACCAACCTGCCTTGAATGTTCTTCTTGTTGGTGCAAGAAATTTAATGCTCCAGAATCTTATTCAGAATTTTGAGGGAGCAAAACTTGAGGTTGTTGATATTGACAGTTCATTCCTCGCTTGGTGCCGAGTTGCAATTGATGAAATGAACGACGAAGATGTTCTCGGTTTTATCTGTTTAACAGATGATGTTTTAGATTTCGTTGCTATTGCTGATAAAGAAATCAAAATGGTTCGTTCTATAAATATTCCGGATCGCGCAATGGTTGAAGTTAAAAAAGCTTTTAATGATCCTCATGAAATAGTTACATCGGAAATGGAAACAATTGTTGAATTGCTTTATTCTGAGCTTTCTTCTTCCATTAACTATTTCCAAATGCAAACGGGGTATATGTTAAATAAAGTTCTTTTCTCTGCGGCAACAGAATTAGAAAAAGATATCGCAGAACAACTCGCAGAAAAGAGCTATGTTCCTCTTACAATTCCTGAATTTTATAAAGATTATTCTAATGCATCATTTGATGCAAGTGAATTTGCAGGTTGTATCAGCCTTGCAAAGGTAGCATTGGAGGGTTAAGGGTGAAATATAGAGTTAGTTTGCTTCCCGAACAAAACAGGAAGCGTTTAAACGGTAAAAAGAAACTTGAAAAAATCAAACTTTTTTCACTTGTTATTTTAGTTGTGTTGGCTATGTTTACGTTTGTTGCTATGTTTACAAATATATATGCCAATAAGAAACTCAATGAAGAAAGAAAGCTTGATAATGAATATGCACAAAAGGTTGCTGAACTTGAACAGTTCCGTGAAATTAACGCAACACTCCAGAAAAAAGTTCAGCTTATCGAGGATATTCAGGTTAATGAACCGCAGCTTGTGAATTTTATTGCAAAGATTTCAAATCTTAAGCATCCCGGAGTTTCAATTACATCTTTCGATTGCACTGATTGGAAAATAACACGTAGCTGCGTATTAGGCGGAACTTGTGATACACGCGGACAGTATCTTGCTTTTGAAGAAGCGCTAAAAGAGATTGAAGGAGTATCGTCGGTTTCTTGTGCATCTTATGTTCAGGGCGTAGGAGATAGTGCAGCAGTTCAGTTTACGATTAATATAACCTGTACTGGCGGTGCAGCTCCTTTTGTGGCTGAAACCGAAGCTGCTTCTGAAACAGCCGCTGCTGATAGCGAAGCAACAGACGCAGACAGTGACGCAACTGCTGACACAACAGTTGTATCAGTAGAATAAAGAAAGGAGAATGGTTTATGAAAGGCAAAAAAATAGATCTTAAAGATATAAAAAATTCTCCTTATACATCGGCTGTAGCATTAGTTTTAGTAATGCTTTTGGTAATAGCGATTATAGTGTATTTCATTATAGGAATCTTTCAAACAAAAGATGAAATAGTCGCTGTTCGAGAATCCTATCAGAAGAATTTGCAAGAAATTGCAGTTCTTGAAGAATTACGTGCACAAAGCCAAAAAGCAGAAGCACAGTTAGAAGTTTATAAAGGAATTCTTCCGGATGAACTTGGAGACGTGTTTGTTCTTCAGGAGAAGGTTGTTGAAACTTGCGAAAATTTCGGTCTTGAGGTTTTGGCGATAGAAGTTACACAAGTTCCTGCTCAAACTCAGGAAACAACTTTTGTTTTCAATGTTCAGGGAACTTTTGAAAATATACACAGTTATATGGCTTATATCTCTGGACTTGAGCAGATGCATAGATTTGATGCTGCTTCAATAACAAAATCTGAAGAGGATAAATATGTCGCAACACTTTCTTTGACAATTCTCTCTCAGAACGGTGCAGATGGTGTTGTGGGTGCGGTAATTGATGCTGCGTCAGCACAATAATAGACGAACAGGTGAGAAAAGTCGGACTTTTGTTAAAAATGTTCGGCTTTAAGCCTTATTTTAGACAATAGATTTTTTACATAAATTTCAAAGGGGAAGTTTGTTTTGGCAGAGAAGAATGTAATTACTCCCGGCAGCGTTGGCTATTTTCTCATAAAAAACGGTTCGGTTACCGAAGAACAAGTATTACGGGCATTGGAAATACAAAAAGAAAGCAAAGAGATGCTCGGTACAATTCTTGTTAACGAGGGGCTTTGCTCTGAAGTGGATGTTGCCCGTGCAATAGAAATGAAAACAGGATGCAAATTTGTTTCCATAGAAGAAGTGGGAATCAACTTTGCACTAGCAAATATAATCCCGGCTGACATTGTAGCGCGTAAAGGTGTTCTTCCGCTTTATCAGGATGAGAAAAGACTTTATGTTGTAATGAGCAACCCTAATGACGTTGTTACAAGGGATAACCTTTCTGTTTTAACAGGAGGTATGGAGATCGTTCCGCTCGTTTCAACGGATACAGAGCTTGCTGCTGCTATTAATACAATTGTTAATAATGCATCTAATATAGATACATATGATGAGGAAGAGGTATTAGAAGAAGATCTTTCCGCTCTTGATGACCTTGCTGCTGATGAGAAGCCTGCTGTTCAGCTTGTTAACCAGATAATTACTAACGCAGTTAAAGCAGGTGCATCAGATATTCACGTTGATCCGCTTGAGAAATCATTACGTGTTCGTTACAGAATCGACGGCGTTTTGCATGAGGTTCTTCAGCAACCTATTAAAATTCATCCGGCGGTGTCTTCTCGTATTAAGGTTATCGGCGGTATGGACATTGCCGAGAGACGTGTTCCTCAGGATGGTCGTACAACAGTAAAGGTTGATGACCATACATATGATATTCGTATTGCAGTTCTTCCCTCCGTATACGGTGAGAAAATTGTTCTTCGTCTTTTGGAGCGCGGAGGAAATTCAATAACTCTCGAAGATATTAGATTTACGGGCGAACAGATGTACCGTTTTATGAAAACAATAACATTGCCTTATGGCTTCCTTCTTGTTACCGGTCCTACCGGTAGCGGTAAGTCAACAACTCTTTACGCAACTCTTGAAAAAGTCAGCGACGTAAGTAAACACGTTATCACTCTTGAAGACCCTGTTGAGCGTCGTATGTCTGGTATCAGCCAGGTGCAGATGAATGTCCGCGCAGGTATGACTTTTTCAGCAGCTCTTCGTTCTGTTCTTCGTGCTGACCCGGATATCGTTATGGTCGGTGAAATTCGTGACGGTGAAACTGCTAAAATCGCTGTTGAATCCGCTCTTACAGGACATATGGTTTTCTCCACACTTCATACAAACGACGCACCCAGTGCGGTTACACGTCTTGATGAAATGGGAGTTGAACCTTTCCTTACAGCTTCATCACTTGTTGGTGTTTTGGCACAGCGTCTTGTTCGTGTGCTTTGCCCCCGTTGTAAAGAAGCGGTTGATGTTACTTATCGTGAAATTCTCAACAGTATGGAGGATTTCCCTGTTCCGGAAGGAAAAACTCTCGATGATACAGTAAGAATTTATCGTCCCAAGGGCTGTATTTCCTGTAGCAACACAGGTTATAAAGGTCGTCAGGGTGTATTTGAATTCTTACAGATTACTCCTGAAATGAAGAACCTTATTCTTCAACGTTCAGGTGTTCAGGAAATTAAAGACCTTGCTATTAGCCAAGGTATGCATACTCTTCGCCAGGAGGGTATCGACAAAATTCTTGAAGGTTCAACTTCAATTGAAGAAGTTCTCCGTGTTATCGTATAATAGCTTATACTTTAACCGACCCTCTTTTCGAATGTGAAAAATAGAGGGAACGCGTTAGCAGTGGGTGATACAAAGACCACAATTTCCTAATTCATAAGAAAGGTTTTGAGCGTATGAAGATTTTAACAAACAGAAACGGCATTGCGCTCGTTGCAGTGTTGACGCTTTTGCTTGTGTTAACTCTGCTCCTTCCGGCTATGTTTACAATGTCGGAAATAGCAACCAAAAACTCATTAAGAGGCCAGGATGAACAACGTGCTTCATATCTTGCTCGATCTATGGTGGAAATGTCTGTTGCAGCCTTCCAGGATTTTTACGAAATATATGATGAAGCTCTGGAGAAAGGTAACGTAACGGATAGTATTTATAAAGATATGAAAGAATTTATGGGTACTAAGAATAAACTAGCTGTTACACCTTTGTATATGTACTCGGACACACGATTTAGTATACCCGACGCTAGCAACACAGCCCTTTATCCGACTAATAATGAGTATGAAGCGGCATTGAAAAATTATCAAGAAAATGCAGTTGTTTATTCTACTACAGAAATTGATACTAATTTACCAGAAAACACTCATTTAGAATATGTGGGAAAAGCAACCTGTGACGTAACCTATGAAAATGAAATTAAATATTTCGAATCAGATGGTGCTTCCTACACACCAATTACAAAAGAACAGTATGAGACAGGAATGAACAATTATAAGGCCAACATTTCAGCCGGAATGGAATCGGATGAAACAATATATTCAAGAATCGAAACAAAAAAAGTAAAATTTAAATCAATACCTGAAATAAAAGGAAAAGAATACTCTGCTTTTTCAAGATCATGTACAGTAGTGCTCCCAACAAAAACTGCTGAAAATTCTTGGATAGTTCCGGCTAATGTGGAAAGTCACCAAATTTTTCCGGATACATCTAAGGCAACCGGAATGACAATGTTGAATTATTCTCAAAATGCGAATATAGCACAAGATGCTGCCAATCAGCCTGTATATATCTTTTCCAGTGTGGGAAATATGGTTATTTCCAAGAAGAATATGAAAATAAAACTCGCGAAAACTGATGATAAAGGAGATACTGTTTATGACTTCGTAGATTATGGTGAATACATAAAAAACAATCCGGGGTACATAAACCAAATGGAAAATTTCTCTTTGGGATTACATCCTGAAACAACAACCGTTAAACCTGAAAAAGATCCTACATTCAGCTGTCTAAAGACAAATAATATGTCATCTTGGGCAGGCTCTGCACAAAAGGATAATTTTGTTGCTTTTACTTCAACAGATGCTATTCAGGTAGATATGCCGGTTAATTTGATAATGAACCCTTGTCGTACCGGTCGTATCGGCGATGGTTTATCTCGAAACAAATCATTGTATAAAGTTTTATATTTTCAAGCACCGACAATCGTATTTAGTGAAGCTGTAAATAGTTTTATATCGTTATACACTAGTCTTTCTCCCGGTGCGCTATTATTTGACAGAAACGCTTATAGAATGACAAGTTTGGTTTTTTCTGCCCCTGATAATACACCATATAGTTATGCAAATGAAGGCAGACCGGATAAGGATGGTAATCCGACTGTTGTTAAAGCCGGAAAGGTTTATTTTGCAGAAGATGCATATATTTGGCTCATTCCATTTTCTGAGGATGGTTCAAACTACAGAACACAAACGGTTTATTATAAAGGTAAAGACATTATTATGTATAAAGTTGCAAATGCCGGAGATGTGTTCTATTTCAACGCGGAAGTTGATAATGGTGATGGTTTAAATTCCGGATTTGTTTTGACTAAATATTTCCTTGATGTTATTTATTCGGAGATAGACCATTCCAATAATAAATGGTACAATATATGGGGAAACATTCAAACTGCAATATTTGATGTTTACCAAAACTATAATCAAGAAGATTATGAATATGTAAAAGAAGATTTCTCTTGGATAGGTAATGTTTATTCAAGCTCAACAGGTAGATTCCCTGTTGTTGACACATTTACTGTTGTATGGGATTCGTAATCAAAATTCGTATTTTAAATACTTTGTGAAAGGGTGGTTTTTATGAAAAAGCACAGCCAAAGGGCAAAATCAAATAAAAGGCGATTTTTCAATAGGCTCGGTATGACCTATGTAGAGCTCCTTTGCGCCCTTTCGCTTCTGGCTCTCATAGTAATGATGTTCACCCCCATGCTTCTTTCATCCTATGAGACGCTTTATGTAGCAGGAGAAAAGGTTGAAAATGTTTATGATTCAAAAACAGATTTAGAGGAAGGTCTTGCCACAAGATTTTCAAAGATTGATGTTCCTAATAACGGTATTGACATATCGATGTATTATAATACTACACAGTTTTTTGAAACCTTAAGAGTTAATGGTAAAAAAATTGTGTCAACTGTTCAACGAAATTTTGAAACCATTTACAGTGGCGGTAGGGCAAGAATTGATATTATTTCTCCAAATCTTGTTCCTGATGATCAACCCTATCAGGATGTTATTTTGCAAACAACCGGTTTAGCATATACCAAGATTGTTTTCGGTAGCCAACTTTCCGAGACAGAACACGAGGCTCTTGATAAAGAAACTATTCATATTGCAGCCGTTTTGCCTGATAAACAAAAAGGTGATGATGCTACAACTACAAAAGAAGAAACCGCTTATGACTTTAATGGCATTTCTGCTACAATTCTGGATTCAAATGACAACACTATCACAACAATTTCATCTAGTGGATTAGAAGAAGAGGATAAAATAGAATTCAGAATAAGCGCTAAAAGTACAACTTACGGCGAACTCGACTTTTCAATTTCACCAATAAGAATTACTGTTTATTATAAAAACAGTCGTGGTGTTTGTAAAACAGCATCTGATTATCTTTATATCAGTCCGCCCACTCTTTTGTTTGCAGGTGCATCCTCACAATACGATTACTATACCTCTGCAGGTGTAAAAGAAACTGATATTTCCGGTGATGCTACCAACGCGGACGACAGACAAACTCAAATATCACTTGATGCATTTGAAAGGGCAATGCGTACAACAAACTCCGGTCTTTTAACTTCAGGTGGTTATGTAACCCCCAAAAACGGCAATGTGGATATAAGAAATATTCGCTGGATAGATAATGATGAAACTACAGGAATAAAACCTTATTATATTATGACCGGCACCAATGGTTATATCTATCGTATGTATAATTTTTCCGGTGCAAGTGCTTCTTTCTATAACAATTCCCAAGTAAAGGATAAGAGCTTTTCCATCACCTCTGATGGTACAATGGTATATCCGTCTCTCTGGAGTGGCGATTTTGCTCATGTTTTTGATTTCTCCACCGGTGGTGCTAAACGAACAGCTTATGGACCATCAATTAACCACGATAACGGTGATGAATGTTGGGTTACTTCGGTTGGTAAAAAGGGTGTTGTTGGTGACCCGGCTTACAATATATTTGATTTAAGAGCAAGATACTCATATTATTTCAATGGTGATGCTACCGGATTTGATTATCAGTATTCAAAGAGCCGCCCTATTTCCTATGTTCTGAATGAAACAGGTTTTCCATTAAGAATGTACGGTTTTTTAGGTCCTGTAGGAAATTTGTTTGGTGAACCTCACTCATATACTGGTTTATATGATATTTGGGATAGACCTAATGTAATTGAATCCGGTGAAAACAATACTTTTTATAATGACCCAAGTAAATTATTGGCTTTCCACTATCCTAATAACCATTCAGACTTAAACCATGAGCAGGTTTTCTCAGGTATCCGTATCAAGGCTGCAGGTTCTTATAATGTTAAGAAAATTAATTTAAATGATGGAGAGGTTGATAAAAGAGCTAACTACCTTGAGGGTGACAGCAGCAGCGACGAAGAGTACCAAAATCCCAGCTCTGCAAGAAAAGCCTCTGACCTTAGTGCAGATTACTTAAGTGGTCAAGACCATGAAATCAACATAACAGACGGAATTTATATCCCGGCTACCTACGATTCCGATGGTAATAAATTAACAGACGGAACAACCTTCTATATCGGTAATACTCATGGCTACGTTCATTTCAGGCAAACAGATAAAACTGACTATGAATATGCTTATGCCAATAAGGATCCTAAAGCGTCAGATAGTGAAGGAAAGCATTATTATAATAGGCAAGATACTTACTGGAAAGATGGTTGGTTATTGCAAGTGAATGCGAACCTGTGTGCATACCCCGCGGGCAGAACCACAGAATATATAGCATTATCTAACCATGATGGTACTTCCACATATATAGGTAGGTATTCTATAAATAATGCTTGGGAAGAATTTGGTTCTGACGGTTTATTGGCAGGCTTTACTAATATAACAACTAACTATATAGATAAAAAGGATACCACATCTTTACCCGGTGATACTCTCGCAGAGCGTGCAGAATTTTACTTCCCGGATGATAGAAACACTTGGAAATATTTGCATCTTGATGATGTATCCCTTACATTCGGCTTTGCCTCCAATAGAGAAAAGGTTTACACCAATATTACTTATGATGGTAAGACAGAGTTTAACCGTTCATTTGAAAGATTATATATTCGTTCACATTATGGTGAAGATATTTATGATGCAGCTTCACAGACCTCTTTTTCTCAGAGTTTAGGGGTACATAATTATGTTATAGGTACGAATAGAGCGGTATGTAATACAAACGGAACAGTAAACAATACTGCTGCTACAAACAGCATTCATAATGATTATTATAATGTTTGGTTGCCCGGTGAAATGTATAACCTGAGTAAAATGGCATCTAAGGATGGTGTTACAGTTGCGGTTGGTTATGCAGTTGCAGGTTCGGTTTACCAGTATATTCATACCACAAGCAGTTCGGATACAGATTATAACAGAACCTCCACAGCATTTGGTGGTCTTTATAACGACGGTGTTCTTTCTGCAATGGTCGAGGGTAAGGATTCCGGCTTAGTAAACCTTCTTTACTATAAAGATAATGAGTCATTTGATTATTCTTCATACTCTTCTAAAAATGGCTATTCTCAGTATAAATATTATCGTAATGGCTCATCAACGCAAGAAACAGGCTACGGAACACATGCGCGCGATAGCGTTAAGTTCACAGCAGTTGATTTGCTTGTTGAAGACACACGTACAAATACTGAACAGGAAACCGCATCACTCAATTACTATGCCTATTATGGTGATAGTAAGGGCAGAGTATTCAGAAGCTTGGTAGCCACAGGTACAGCCACGATAGAAGACGTCGGTGATGATGATGTTGTACGTGTTGACCCTGAAACCATTAGTACTGTTGGTTTCATTGCCGATACCACTTATGCAGGTACTGTGGCAGCACCTTCAACTATGGAAGAGATTATGGTTACCCATAATAATAGTACTTATGGTTTGGATGAAATCTACTCCGAGATTGTTACTATTGACGTTAAAAATGATATCATAGTAATCACCGGTGTTCCACGTAAAGATGGTGGCTCAAAACTTGGTATAAACGGTGAAGAAGTTTTTGTTGTCGGTACAAAAGATGAAACTACTAATAAATGGACTTTTACTTTCACATACAATGGCGACTTTGAGGGCTATATTTACGATTCTGTAATCATTGGCGGTTATTACTACATAGTTGGTGATGGCTACATTGGAGCGGTTGAGTTAAACACATTAAAATATATTGCAGAAAGTCCATTTACAAATAGAATTCCCAGTGCACCTGCTGATTCAAGCGGAAACGGAAAGGTTGCAACTGAAAAAGTAAAGATTACTCTTGAAGACGGAAGTAGCGAGGAGGTTTGGCCGCTGCTTTGGGATTTTGTTGCTGACAAATCAACAATAAGTGCAATAGCCGGACGAGAATCTACATAATAGGGAGGGAGAAAGCATGTTAAGTTTTTTAACAAAGAACAGAAAAGGTTTTACTATAATAGAACTTTTGGTTGTGCTTGTTCTTCTTTCCGTAGGTGTTTTGGCTCTTGCCAATATGTTTAAAGTAACCTACCGTTCTTTCCAAAAAGCAGAGGAACGCTACGAAAAGCAGGAAGCTGTGAAATATTGTGCCGAAGCCTTAGCTGCCGGTCGAACTAATGTAGCTGCAGCGGAAGTTGCAGAGATATATAGTAGAATTGATGTTGTTCCTCCCGGTGATGTTTCGGTTACTACGGTAAGTGGTGAAAAAACCGTAACGGTAAAAGATAAATCTTATTCATATCTATACGCAAAACCTCACGAAAATGAAAAAGGTGAGCTCGATGGATATTACCTATGTGTTTTGGAGCAAGGCATGACAGAACCTTATGTTCTTTCTAATGTTCCGATTTATGTCTCTATAACCCCTATGCAAGAAATTGTGCATAGCGGTGGAACATACGAGTATCAGTGTGGTGTTATCGTCACACTTGCTGCGTTAGAGAGTGATTATGATTATAGTAGCGGAATACCCCCAATAAGTGATGATATATACTATAGTCTTGATGTGGCTTATCATTTTCCAAATATGCTGCAAAATGGAGAAGGTAATGTTGTTAATTACCCGGCGAGCGGAGGAATTGCTAAAACAACCCTCTATGACCAAACAAACGGAGATGTAACAGGAACAGTAGAAGCAACCCATTGTGATGAAAACTGTTCAATTGATCATTGCGGATGTGATTGCGGAGATAAATGTTTTGATTGTGATTGCCTATGCACTTATAAATCGGGTGTGGTTTTAAAAGTGCTGTGTGATTCCATTATATCTGGTGATACAACAAGTTCTGCTATTGGTGTACCTTCAATGTGCTTTATCGCCACAGCGTCCTATGGAGAAAATTCCGGCGAGGTTGGTTTGCTTTGCGATTTCCGTGATAAATGCTTGCTCACAAATCCCTTGGGCGAAGCCTTTGTAAAGGCATATTACAAGCTTTCACCGCCCATAGCGGATTTCATCAGAGAAAGCGAGCCTCTTAAGGCAGCGGTAAGAGTGGCTCTTAAGCCTCTTGTAGCCGTAGCGACCAATGCTCTTGATGAAAATGTTGCAACAGAAAATGCCCCCTGGTTCATAATGTTTATGCTCTGCGGTGCAGGTGCAACAGTAACCCTTATTAAGATAAATAAGAGAAAGAAAAAGAGCGCTAAAGAATAATTTAATATAAAAACTCGATTTGCTTTTGGCAAATCGAGTTTTTTATGTTTATTCTACGGGACGGTCAAGACCGTCCCCTACTTGTTTGATGCAGATTGATTTTTTTGCAATGTACTGTAGTTTTTCAAATGTAGGGGCGGATCTTGACCCGCCCGAAAGTAAACCACTATTATTGGTTTATTAAGAAGGATGGTCAAGAGCGTACCCTACAATTAAACATCTAGGTTTTTATGTTGAGTCTTGATAAACTCCACTACCTTTTGCGGTACGTTTACTCTGTCTTTAAGATTTTTCTTTAAAATCAAATCGGGGAAAATCAGTTCGTCTGTTTTTATAATTCCCCAAAGACGCTTCATAACCTTTTGACATTCTTCCTCATTACTTTCGTGCTCAAGAATTATATATCTTCCGATGTTTTCATAAATTCTGTCATCTTTAAGACCTAAATCAGTTTCGGCAAGGCTCATTCTGAATTCTTTTTCAAGCTCTTCGGAATAAGTGAAATTATCGCGTAGAATAAGTGCTTTAAGTAATAGTGAATGCGTTCCGCTGTTTTCTTTGTTATTAAGCGTGTATTTCTCGTAGAATGTATACGCCCTTACAAAATTCTCTTTGTGTTTTTCATAAAGCTCACCAAGACGGTAATAAATATTGGCTTTAAACTGGGAGTTAGATACCTCAAAATAATGCTGGGTGGCATAAATGAGCAGATTTTCCGCGGAAGAAATATTTGCATTTCCGCCGCGCCCCATAAGCTCCTTTGCGGTCTGCTCAACTATAACGCATTTTTCGTCATCGGTGTAATTTTGCATTTCTTTTATGAATTCACCAACAATTTTCGGTGACCAGTTTTTGTTTTTTAATAATGTTTCTGTCATAATGTTACTCCAAAATGTAAAATAATCACGAAGTCTATCCCTCTTTTTTTGTGAAACAAAAAAGGAGGGGGGACCGCGTTAGCGGTGGGTGGTACTATTTAACAAACTCCACCACAACATCTTTTCCCAATTCTTCTGCTCTTTCTTTACAAGTGTATATAATTGTCTGTTCGGCATTCTTGATTAATTTGTTTATATCACTGTTATAAAATCTGATTATTTTATAGCCTGATTTTTCAAGATATGCAGTTCTTCTGTCTTCGTATTTTTCATTTTCGGGCATATAGTGTTGCTCGCCGTCAACCTCAATAATTAATTTCAATTTTGGACAACAGAAATCAACTATGTAATTACCGATAACTCTTTGTCTGAGAAATCGGGGACGTATCTTTTTTAGTAATATATGCCAAAGTTTATTTTCTTCTTCGGTGGGTTCTTTTCGCATTTTATGGGCGCGCTGTACTAAAACTTTTTTATCTTGCATAAGGAACTCCTTTTTTGTACCACCCACCGCTAACGCGGTCCCCCCTCCTTTTTGCTCTGCAAAAAAGAGGGATAGGCTTCGCAGTTTTTTCGATGATTTGCAATTAAAGTTCTGGAGGTAAGCAGGCAGCGAGGGTCAAGGAAGAAGAGCTTTCAACATAATATTCTCCGTCACAAGAAAAGGGCATAAAGAAATAGTCGCCTTTTTTGATTTCTTTTTCATAGCCTTCGGAAATGAGTTTGCCGTTGCCTTCAGTTACAACATAAACGCAAACACCTTGAAGAGTTTCTGTTTTACCGCCTGTTACAATATATCTTTCAACATTAAAGCAAGGTGTATCATTTTTACCGATAAGAATTTCTTTTTTGCATCCGTCAGTTTCATAGGCTGTAACGGGTGTTTTTTTACATTCCTTCATAACTCTTTCGTAGTTATATGAATAATCGAAAACGCTCAAGGCTGTATCTTTAGAAAGTCCGATATACATTTCATTATCGCTTAAATGATAATCTCCGCACCAACGCTCAGGTTGAATTGTAAAGTCAGTTGGTTCTTGTACCTCAAGAATAAGGCAACCTGCACCGATAGCGTGTACTGCTTTTGCAGGAATGAAATAAACATCGCCAACGCTTACAGGGATTTTGTTGAGAAGCTTTTCCATAGCGGATTTATCGGTTTCGCTTTCTTCAACAGCCTTTTCGAATTCTTCGGGAGTTACGCCCTCTTTAAAGCCGAAATAGATACAAGCGCCTTCTCTTGCACCAAGCACAAGCCAGGATTCCGCTTTACCGAATTCAGAGTTGAAATGGGCTCGTGAAAATGCCTTGTCGGGATGAGCCTGAACAGGCAAACGTATTGCAGAATCAAGGGCTTTAACAAGCACATCAAGGCCTTTTCTGCTTCCGAGCATCAATTCTTTTTCAGTTTCAAGAAGCTCATTGAAATGAATGTTTGTATCTTTTATCGTGGAAAGACCTTCAAATTCATCGGTGCTGCCCTCATTGAGAGCCTTAGTGGAAGAGCAAATCCACTCTTCAGGGTAAAAGCTGTCTTCGCTTTCGTCACCGAAGAAATCACTGAAAAGCTTTCCGCCCAAATACACGCGGAAAACTCGATTTTTTTCAAAAAATATAGGCTTAGTTGCTATTGTTTTTGTGTCCATAAATTACCTCAAAAGCGCATTTTGCGCCGTTTTTATATCACTGAAAATTCCGCTTGCAACACTTGCGAATACACAAGCACCCACTGCGGCTTCTTCGCTATGCTTCGGAAGAGTTGCTTCCATTTTGAAGTCTTCTGTAAAAATCCTTCTCCAGATTTCACTTTTTCTCAAACCATTACCCGAGCAAACCAGGATGGTGGGGGCGGCAGTTAAAAGTGGTTTTTCACTTTCATACATATCAAAAAGTTCTTCCGAAACACCTTTAAGTGTGCCGTAAATAAGGTTTTCCGGAGTGAGATTTTCTATACCGATATTCTCAACGCTACCGCGAAGCTTAGGGTTTTCACGAGTTCCGCAGAATTGACAATTTACAGTTAATAAATCTGAAAAATCGCTTATGCTTTCAGCTTTTCCATCCATAAGAGAATATAAATTATCTTTTGAACCGCATAACATATCGGCACATTTCTCAAAGAATGTTTTCAAAATTGCATAAGCTCTGCCACCGCAAAGGGATGCACCAACAAAAATATATTTATCGTCTGTAAGAGGACGAATTTCACCGCAGGAAATGTCTCTAACCTTATTCGTTACAAAGGAAACCTGACTGCCTGTTCCAACATTAACGAGTACAGAGTTTTCAGTGTCTGCCACAGAGCCGAGAAAGCTTCCCTGATTATCACCGATTGCAACGGCAACGGGAATACCGTGGGGAAGAAAATCGCAATTGGTTTTACCTGCCAAAGCGGTGGATTTTATAAGCTCAGGAAGAAAATTTTTATCTATACCGACTTTATCTAAAGCGGTATCACAAAAGCAGTTTTCTTTTAAATTATAAAAACCTAAACTTGCGCCGTCGCTCCCATGAGTAACGGGTTTTGTGCCTGTAAGCAAAGCGGCGAGATAATCGTGAATTGTGCAGAGCATTACTGCATTTTCCGGGATTTCGCCATTTATTAAATTATAAAAATGGGTAGTAAGACCGAAGCCTGATGCGGCTTTCAGTCCTGTTTCCTTTGTGAGAAATTCTGCATAGGAAAGCCCGTTTTTATAAATCTCGTTACCGCGCTCATCCTGCCAAATCATAAGAGGAGAGCAGGGTTTATTGTTTTTATCAAGATACAATATACCGTGCATCTGACCTGTTATGCCGATAGCATCAATATTAAGGCTTTCGATAACATTTTTAACTGCAGATTTAACAGTTTCTATTATTAAATTCGGGTCTTGGAGCTTTTCAAAATCTCTGCCGTCAATGAAAGAATCATTTTTCAATGTGCAGGATTTTGAAATCTGACTTTTTTCCGTGTTCAGCACAAGCGCCGTTACGGTGGTTGTGCCGATATCAATTCCTAATATATTCATAATTCAAATCAGCACTCTACTGTAGTTGATGCAGGGTCAAGTCGGCGAATAATGTCTTGCTGGATTGCAGGGGAAAGATCAAGGAAATTAACGAATGTGCCGTGAATTCTCATAATGTAAACTCCGCTTGGAGCATATTTTTTTGGTTCTGCAAGAACCTTTTTGAGAATTTCTGCGGTGGTTACGTTAACATAAAGATAGAATGGAGCAACGTTAGAATTCAGTTCATTGAAGAATAAGGGTTTCATAACTTTGTCACGGAATTCAACGCCTTTACCCTCGTAATCTGCGCTCATAAAATATTTGGGGTCAATACCGAAATGGGAAGCGTAGCCGCCACACATTTTGTTAAAGGGAAGCTTCATAAGAGAAAGCGTACGGAAGCCCAGACCGTTTTGAGCCTCGCCATAAAGTGGGTCAACACCGTAGTTAAGCATATCTCTTGACTTTCTTCCGCAGGGAAGTGCGCCTACCCAATAACCGTATAAAAGGTGGGTTGAGGGAGTTGAAAAGTCGGGACGGAAATTGTTGCCCAAGTAGTTTTTCTGCGCTCTTACCATATCGGCAATTTTTGAGGTAAGGTCTGCAGTTTCGTTGTCAACGTCATCAATATTATTACCGAATTTAGCGGCGGAAAGCAAGAATTCACGAAGTTCCTCGTAACCCTCAAAATTGCATTTCAAAGCGTCGAGAAGCTTTTCTGCATCCTCGGGGCGTTCAGCTATGAGTTTATCTATAGCAATAAAGGAATCTGCAACAACGCTTGTTCCGTGAATAAGGCAACCGCTACCATTGTATTTTGTGCCCTGGTGGGTGATATCGCGGGTATCATATCCGCTTTCAATACCGCCCATAACTGTGCTGAGGAAGGGGACGGGCAAATGGGAAATAGCGCGAGAGCAACCGTTGGCGGCTTTCACCATTTCATCACAGTAATACTGTGCATTTTTATAGAAACGCTCTCTGATATTTTTGAGAGCAGTCAAGGCATCTGTTTCTTCGCATACAGTACCGATATATTCACCTGTAACGGTGGAATAACCGTTATTAAGAGTGAGTTCCAGAACCTTGCCTAAATTGAACCAGCTGTTTGTTGTGTTGCCGTTGTCCTTACCCATAATAAGAGGCTCCTGACAACCTGCGATTGAGGCATCTTCGATATCGTCTATATCAATTCCTGCTTCTGTGAGAACCGCATAAAGCGAATCGTCATTGAAGAAAGAGGGTGTAAGACAACCGGGTGTGAAAAGGAAACGTCCCAATTCACTGTAAAGCTTTTCGGGAGTGTTTTTATGTAACTTAACGGAAAGAATAGGTTGAGGAAGATTCATTTCATAGTATGCATCAAGAAGAGCATAGGTGGAGTCGTTTGTAAGGTCGTTTCCGTTTTTATCGCGACCGCTGACAATAAGGTTTTGAGAAATTGCCCAGCTTCTGTCCGCAACATTGAAGAATACAAGAAAATGCTTGAAAAGAGCGGCGGTTTCTTCTCTTGAAAGATTGTCATTCTGTCTGTAAGGCTCGAAAATTCTGTCCGCATTACCAACGGAGAATGCAAAGGGATTGGGTGCTTGTTCGAGGCACATTGTTTCCCAGAGAATTATAAAGCTCTGGATTGCTTCGTAAAGAGTATCAGCGCCATTTTCGGGAACTTTTGCGAGAGTGTCAACAAGAAGTGAAAGTTCTTCTTTTCTTTCACCCTTGGCAACTGCTAATTTCTCTTCTGCGATTTTCTTATATCTTTCTGCGAGAATAAGAGCGCATTGGAGAGCAATTTTCATTGCTTCGTAGTTATCTTTTTGCTCATCGTTTGCGTTTTTTTGCTTTTCTTCAATATCAGAAAGCATAGTTTTAATACCATATTTCAAGGCATAACGCATATCGGGAATAAGGTGACCTGTTACCTGTTCAACGAAAAATGCAACCTCACCCGTAAGCTTTTCGCAGTCTTTATAAACGGCAGAAAGAGTTTTTACATAATCTGTCTGTTTATCAAGCTCGCGGAGAGCTTCAATGCGCTCTTTGGGAAACTCTTCTGTTGGGTCAATATCGTCATAAACTGCGGTAGGATCGCAATAGCCTGCAAAGGTTTCAACTCTGAATGATGGATTAATAAGAGCATAGCTTCTTGCAAAAGCATCTCTCTGAGTACCTGCAAAAATTGCGTGGTCACTGACTGAGAGGGGAAGCACTTTTACTGCTTCTCTGAATTTTTCAGCAGCTCTTCTCATAGGGGGAAGAGAGCAGTATTTTTCATCCGCTTTCTGCTCGGTTTCTTTAATTATAAACCAACCTTCAAGATGGTTTATGGAGCGTTCTTCTTTAAAAAGACGCTTCGCTTTTTCTGTTGTTTTAATTGGGTCAAAATTATACATATCAAGCACCTCAAGTGTGAATTAATTTCAGGTTTTTATTTTTTATTTCTTCTGCCAGAATTTTAACATCTTCGGGAGTTACAAATCCGTTTTCTACAGTATATTCCTTGCCCGATTTTTCATATTTTTCTTTGCCGTATTCGTGGTAAGTTAATATTTCGAAATACAGATTTTCATTACCGCTTTGCTTTTTTAGTTCTTCAAAAAAATTCGCAAAATCAACTGCATTTTCTTTGCCGTTATTGAAGCCGTTTATAAGAGGGATTCTTACAAGTAAAGGCTTTTCCGTTTTTGCTCTGAATAAAAGATTTTCTTTTATAGTTTCAAGGTCTGCGCCGGTAATTTCTTTAAGTTTTTCTGCATTAGGGGATTTGAAATCCGCTATCATAAAATCAACGTTTTCGAAAATTTCTTCGCATTTTTTCAAAGATACATTTGTTTCAATGCAGGTGTGAATACCATTTTCTTTAAGCTTTTTTAAAAGCGTATTAACACTGTCTTTTTGGCAGGTGACCTCACCGCCTGTAAGTGTAACTCCGCCACCGTCAATGAACATCATTTTGCAGGATAGTGCTTCTTTTACAATATCCTCAACAGCAAGGGGGATTGCTTTTTCTGTTATTTCCATACCTTCGGGATTTGAACACCAGGGACATTTTAAATTGCAACCTGAAAGGTGGTAAACAAGGCGGTTACCGGGTCCGTCCTGAGAATAATTAAAGCCCTTTTGAAAAATATAAATTAAATTATCTTTTCTCAAAGAACACCACCCCCAAACACTAATATAATGTTTTATTTTACACTATAAAAAAATGATATTCAATATTTATTCTTCGTCACATTGACAAAGTTGAGTTTTCACTTTTGGGCATTTTAACAAAATACTGGAAATCACTCTTTTTTTCTTGTTTGAGTGAGCATAATATGGTAGAATATGTTTTAGTCAAACTTAACAAAAAGAGCCCTTTTTATATACTAAAAAATGGCGAGTGAAAAACAGAGATTCTATTGACATTCTGCAAGGCTTTTGGTATCATAAATAAGGTCTTTAAGTCGGTACAGAGAGATCGGCAAGATTGAATTATGAATATATGGGTACAGCGTGGCTGTATCAATGTTTTTGTGTGTTCAGCCTTGCCAATGTGCAAGGCTTTTGTTTTTTAATACGCCTCCCTAGTGTAGGGAGGGGGACCACACCGAAACTTGTTTTGGTGTGGTGGAGGGTTATAGCGCAGTCAGGCGCGTAAAATCGAATAACGCGTAAGCGTTTTACCTAATACGCAGAAAGGGATTTTTATGTTACAGCAACTTAAAGCAAAAACAATAAGCATAGCTGCAATGAACGAAGTCGGTTCTCCTTCTTTTGTTTCAGATATTGCGGCTCAGTTGTCTTCTTCTCCTGCTCTTTCTGTTTTCAATTGCGATAAATATTTTATTTTTCCCGGTTTTTGCGATGTGCATGTGCATTTTCGTGAGCCGGGTTTTTCTTATAAAGAGACGATTGAAACGGGGTGCAAGGCTTCTGCTCGAGGGGGTTACACAGCGGTTCTGACAATGCCGAACCTGAACCCCGTGCCCGATACGGCAGAGCATCTTAAAGAGCAAACGGACATAATAGAAAATGATGCGACTATAAATGTTTACCCCTACGCTTCAATAACAATCGGACAAAAAGGTGAAGAACTTTCTGAAATGGAAAGCATGGCAGAAAACGCAATCGCTTTCTCTGATGACGGTAGGGGAGTTCAAAATGAAGAGCTTATGCGGCAGGCAATGCTTAAAGCAAAGTCTCTGGGCAAAATGATAGTAGCCCACTGTGAAGATAATTCACTCCTCTTCGGCGGTTACATTCACGACGGTGTTTATGCAAAAGAACACAACCACAAAGGTATATGCAGTGAAAGTGAATGGAAGCCAATTGAAAGAGATTTGAAATTGGTAAAGGAAACAGGCTGTAAATACCACGTTTGCCATATTTCAACTAAAGAAAGCGTTGAGCTTATAAGAAAAGCAAAAGCAGAAGGCTTGGATGTAACTTGTGAAACAGGTCCACATTACCTTGTTCTTGACGAAAACGATTTGCAGGAAAACGGCAGATTTAAAATGAATCCGCCACTTCGTTCAAAGGAGGACAAGCTTGCTTTGATTGAGGGTATCAAGGACGGAACTATTGATATGATAGCCACCGACCACGCTCCCCATTCTGCAGAAGAAAAAAGCAAAGGTCTTTCAGGTAGCGCATTTGGAGTTGTGGGAATAGAAACCGCATTCCAGATTATGTATACCCACTTCGTTAAAATAGGGGAAATCACCCTTGAAAAGCTTATAGAGCTTATGGCAATAAATCCCCGGAAGAGATTCGGTATCCAACTTAATACGGATTTCACTGTTTGGGATTTGGAAAAAGAAATTGTTATAAATCCCGAAGATTTTCTTTCAAAAGGCAAGGCAACACCTTTTGAGAATATGAAAGTAAACGGCGAATGTGTTCTTACGGTTTGTAACGGCAAAGCAGTTTACACTAAATAAGTTAATAATTTACGATGATATAATTTTGGAGGAATTACTAATGGCAAAGAGAACAGACATTAAGAAAGTTTTAATTATCGGCTCAGGTCCTATTGTTATCGGTCAGGCTGCAGAGTTTGACTATGCAGGAACTCAGGCTTGTCTTGCACTTAAAGAAGAAGGTTATGAGGTTGTTCTTGTTAACTCAAACCCTGCAACAATTATGACTGACACCATTATCGCTGATAAGGTATATATGGAGCCTCTCACTCTTGAATATGTGGCTAAGATTATACGTCACGAGCGTCCTGATGCTATCATCCCCGGTATCGGCGGTCAGACAGGTCTTAACCTTGCTATGCAGCTTGAGAAAAAAGGCGTTCTTAAAGAATGTGAAGTAAAGCTTCTCGGTACTTCAAGTGCTTCCATTGAACGCGCAGAAGACCGCGAAATGTTCAAAGAGCTTTGCGAATCCATCGGCGAACCCGTTATTCCTTCAGAAATCACTTACTCATTAGAGGAAGCAAAAGAGGCGGCAAGCCGTATCGGTTATCCCGTTGTTGTTCGTCCTGCATTTACTCTCGGCGGCACAGGCGGTGGTTTTGCTAACAATGAAGAAGAGCTTATTGAAATAGGTACAAACGCATTTAAGCTGTCTCCCGTTCATCAGGCTCTTATTGAAAAGAGTGTTTAGGGCTATAAAGAAATTGAGTTTGAGGTTATGCGTGATTCCAACGACCACGCTATCACCATCTGCGGTATGGAAAACATTGACCCCGTAGGTGTTCATACAGGTGACTCCTGCGTTGTTGCACCTATTATGACCCTCAGCAAAGAAGATGAGAAGATGCTCAATGATTCAGCTATCAAGCTCATCAAGGAACTTAAAATTGAAGGCGGCTGTAATGTTCAGTTTGCTCTCAATCCTCACACTTCTGAGTATTATCTTATCGAGGTTAACCCCAGAGTTTCCCGTTCTTCTGCTCTTGCATCAAAGGCTTCAGGTTATCCTATCGCCCGTGTTACTGCAAAAATTGCTGTGGGTATGGCTCTTGAAGATATCCAGATTGCTAACACTAATGCTGCATTTGAGCCCAAGCTGGACTATGTTATTGCTAAATTACCCCGTTTCCCCTTCGATAAGTTTACTTCTGCTACTAATAAGCTCGGTACTCAGATGAAGGCAACAGGTGAAGTTATGGGTATCGGCTCTAACCTTGAAGAAGCTCTTCTTAAAGGCATCCGTTCTCTTGAAATCGGTGCTAATCATATGTACCTTTCAAAATTCGACAATATGAGCGTTGAAGAACTCCTTGAGTATATTACAGAGTTCCGTTCTGATAATATCTTCGCTATTGCAGAGCTTATCTATCACGGTGTTTCTCTTGAAAAAATTCATGAAATCACTATGATTACTCCATACTTCCTCGAGGCAATCAAAAACATCATCGATATGGAAGAGAAGCTTCGTGTCAACAAGGATGCAGAGATTCTCGTTGCCGCTAAGAAGATGGGCTTCAGTGATAAATACATTGCTCGTCTTTGGGATTGTAATGAACTTGATGTTTACGATATGCGTAAGGAAATGAATCTTTTCCCTGCATTCAAGATGGTTGATACTTGCCATACAAATGCATATATTCCATACTTCTACTCTTCCTATACAGGTGAGAATACTTCCCGCCTTACTAATAAGAAAAAGATTATCGTTCTCGGTGCCGGTCCTATCCGTATCGGTCAGGGTGTTGAATTCGACTACTCAACCGTTCACGCTGTTATGACTATTAAAAACGCAGGTTACGAGGCTATTATCATCAACAATAACCCTGAAACAGTTTCCACTGACTATACCACTGCAGATAAGCTTTACTTTGAGCCTCTTACTGCTGAAGATGTTATGAACATTGTTGAATTTGAAAAACCTGAAGGTGTTGTTGCATCCCTTGGCGGTCAGACAGCAATAAACCTTGCACAGCCTCTTTATGACCGTGGTGTGAAAATTATTGGTACAGACTGTGCGGCTATTGATCGCGCAGAAGACCGTAATGCCTTTGAAAACCTCCTCAATGAGTTAAATATTCCTCGTGCAAAAGGTAAGGCTGTTACAAATCTTGAAGATGGTATAGCAGCTGCGGCTGAAATCGGCTATCCCGTTCTTGTTCGTCCTTCTTTTGTGCTCGGCGGACGTGCAATGCAGATTGTTGCAAACGAAGAACAGCTTCGTCATTATCTCAGAACAGCTGTTGAAATTGATGAGGACAAGCCCGTTCTTGTTGATAAATACATTTATGGTAAAGAGGTTGAGGTTGACGCTATCTGTGACGGCAGAGATGTATTTGTTCCCGGTATTATGGAGCTTGTTGAAAAGACAGGTATTCACTCCGGTGACTCTATCAGCGTTTATCCCTCATTCAGTATTTCAAACAAGGTTAAAGGAATAATTCTTCAGTATGCTAAGAAGCTTGGTCTTGGAATCGGCATTGTTGGTCTTTTCAACATTCAGTTTATTGTTGACGAAAACGATGATGTTTATATTATTGAGGTTAATCCCCGTTCTTCAAGAACAGTTCCTTTCCTTTCAAAAGCAACAGGCTATTCTCTTGCAGATATTGCAACAGAAGTTATTATGGGCAAGAGCCTTAAAGAGCAGGGTATATTTGATATCTATCCTCAGGAAAAGAACCGTTGGTATGTAAAGGTTCCCGTATTCTCATTCAACAAAATCCGTGGTCTTGATGCTTACCTTTCACCTGAAATGAAATCAACAGGTGAGGCAATCGGTTATGACGATAAATTAAACAGAGCCCTTTATAAAGCTCTTCAGGCATCAGGTATGCACCTTCAGAATTACG
This sequence comes from Acutalibacteraceae bacterium, assembly GCA_045536495.1. GTDB lineage: Bacteria > Bacillota > Clostridia > Oscillospirales > Acutalibacteraceae > DTU089. Next base: position 2,518 of record JAZSNR010000011.1, on the reverse strand, counting down.
GTACTGTTTTCGTAACAGTTGCAGATAAAGATAAAGCAGAAGCGCTTCCTCTTATTCGCCGTTTCTATAAGCTGGGCTTCAATATTCAGGCAACAGCAGGTACTGCAAAATTCCTTAAAGAAAACGGAATCAGAACTCACGTTCTCGGTAAAATCAGCGAGGGTAGCAACGAAGTTCCCGATGCACTCCGTCAGGGTCACATCGCTTATGTAATTAACACAAAAGACATTAGTGCAAGCGGAGAAAATAACGACGGTCATCAGATTCGCCGTTATGCAATTGAAAATAATGTTACAATATTTACCGCACTCGATACTGTAAGAGTTCTTCTTGATGTTCTTGAAGACATTACACTTACAATTTCAACTATCGATGCAGAAGGGAACTTATGAGAGAATCTATTTTCAAAATAATTGATAATGCACCTCTTACAAAAACGGTGTTTAAAATGAGACTTCAGGGAGCTGTGAGTGATATCACATCTTCCGGACAGTTTGTAAATATAAAACTCGACGGTCTTTATCTTCGTAGACCTATTTCAGTTTGCGATTGTGAAGGCGATGTGCTTACTCTTATCTACAAGGTTGTAGGTAAAGGTACAGAGCAGATGTCAAAAATGACAGCAGGAGAAGAACTTAATATTCTCACAGGTCTCGGAAACGGTTATGATATTTCTCTTTCCGGAAACAAGCCCTTGCTTTTAGGCGGTGGCGTTGGTGTTCCTCCTCTTTATATGCTTTGCAAGAAACTTATTGCAGAGGGTAAAAAGGTTAGTGTTGTTCTCGGTTTTAATACTAAAGAAGAAATTTTCTGCGAAGAAGACTTCAAGGCTCTCGGTGCAGATGTGTTTGTTACAACTGCAGATGGTTCTTACGGAATTAAGGGCTTTGTTACCGATGCAATGAAAGATATTGATTATACATATTTCTACACTTGCGGTCCCGAACCCATGCTTAAAGCGATTTTTAAAGCAAGCTCCACAAGCGGTCAGTTCAGCTTTGAAGAAAGAATGGGTTGCGGTTTCGGTGCTTGTATGGGTTGCTCCTGCAAAACTGTTACAGGCTACAAGCGAATTTGCAAAGACGGACCCGTGCTTAAAAAGGAGGAGATTTTATGGGCAGATTAAGTGTTAATCTTTGCGGTCTCGAGATTGATAACCCCATAATTCCCGCCAGCGGAACTTTTGGCTACGGTTACGAGTTTGCAGAAATTTATGATATAAATATTCTCGGTACATTCTCCTTTAAGGGTACAACAAAGGAAGCTCGTTTCGGCAATCCCACACCCCGAATTGCAGAATGCACCGCAGGTATGATAAATGCGGTTGGTCTTCAGAATCCCGGTGTTGAAAAGGTTATAAGTGAAGAGCTTCCGAAGCTTAAAAAATGCTTCAATAAAAAAGTTATGGCGAATGTAAGCGGTTTTTCAGTTCCTGATTATGCTTACACTTGCGAAAAATTAGATAAAGAAGAGCAGGTTGGTTGGCTTGAGGTTAATGTAAGCTGTCCCAATGTTCACGGCGGCGGTATGAGCTTCGGCACAGACCCTAAAGCTGCGGCAGAGGTTACAGCGGCAGTCAAGGCTGTAACGACAAAGCCTGTAATTATAAAGCTTTCTCCCAATGTAACGGATATTGTTGCAATTGCAAAGGAGTGTGAGGCGGCAGGTGCAGACGGTATCAGCCTTATTAACACTCTTCTTGGTATGAGAATTGACCTTAAAACAAAAAGACCGGTAATTGCAAACAAAATGGGTGGCTTCTCAGGTAGTGCAATCTTCCCTGTTGCAGTTCGTATGGTTTATCAGGTTGCAAATGCAGTTAATATTCCCGTTGTTGGTATGGGTGGCGTTTCTACCGCAGAAGATGTTATTGAGCTTATGTTGGCAGGTGCAACTGCAGTTGAGGTTGGTGCGGCAAACCTTATTGACCCTTGTGCATGCCGTGATATTATTAATGACTTGCCGAAAGTTATGGATAAATACGGAATAGAAAATTTAAGTGATATTATAGGAGTGGCAAAATAATGGGTAAAGATGTAATCGTTGCTTGCGACTTTTCAAGCGCAGAAAAAGTTTATGAATTTCTTGATAAATTTGAGGGTGGCAGAAAACCCTTCGTGAAAATCGGTATGGAGCTTTTCTATGCAGAAGGTCCTCAGATTGTTCGTGAAATCAAAAAGAGGGGTCACAAGATTTTCCTTGACCTTAAACTTCACGATATTCCTAATACAGTTAAAAAATCAATGGCAGTTCTTTCAAACCTTGATGTTGATATAACAAACCTTCACGCATCAGGCACAATCAGTATGATGGAAGCTGCTCTTGAAGGACTTACCCGTCCTGATGGAACAAGACCTCTTCTTATTGCGGTTACTCAGCTTACATCAACTGACCAGGAAAGAATGGAAAATGACCTTCTTATCAAGGAGCCTATTGACAAGGTTGTTATGCACTATGCTCACAATGCAAAACTTGCAGGTCTTGACGGTGTTGTTTGCTCACCTCTTGAAGCAGGCAA
>JAZSNR010000050.1:0-2676 GCA_045536495.1 Acutalibacteraceae bacterium | reverse complement strand
TCACCGGTAACTCAAAACACGAAACTGAATGGAGTCTGTGGGTTGAGTCTGAAAAGGCTGAGCTTGCAAAAGTTATGGAACGATACGGTGTTGTATGGGAGCAGAAAGGCACCCATGAAAAACATCTATCCGTCTATGATTATGAAAAGAAAATGCGTTCTCAGGAAGTTGAAAAACTCACAGCCAAATCAGAAAAACTGAATTTAAAGGTTGAAGAGCTGACCGAAAAAGCAGAAGCGTTGATGCAGTTTGAAAGTAACATCAGTGAGATAGCGGAAGATTTTTATGAGGATGATGAATTCAAATTACCTGAACCGCCGCCGCTTATGACGGTAAAAGCATATAAAACAAAAGTGGTTGAGCCTCTTTTCAGAAAGCTTCTTGACCTTGCAAAGACTGCGGTAAGAAAGTGCTTTGAGCTACAAAATCAGCTCAATAGTATAAAGTTATGGGGTAAGGCTGATAAAGTCAATGCAGGGCAGATATTGGCTGAAAATCGCACCTTAACTGAACAGAATGAGAAGCTCAATAGAGAGGTTCAGAACTATAAACTGCTCCGTAAAATCTTCGGTGATGAACAGATTAATTCTCTTGTGGTCAAAGCAAAAGAAACCGAAAGAGCAAATCGTCAGGCTCGTTACAGAAAACCAAACACACCTGTTCACAGAACAGACAGATAAGAACAGGGTTTAAGATGTAAGAATTTGGAAATAATAAAAATAACGTAAGGAAAGGTAGGTATATTATTTTAATGGAAATGGAAGTCTCCGAAAAAGACCGCATTGTCTACTATTGGCTAACTAATGAAGAGAAAGAAAATACAGAGTTCCGACAGGCTCTCAAGCCTCAGTATGGCGAATGGAGCAGAAAAGGTTATAAGGTCTGTGTATTTCTTTCCGGCAGAGGTAATCTCGTGGATTTAACAAAAGAGCTGTTGATTCACAACAAGCAGGTTATAGCCAAGAGAAATGTCAGACAAGCGATGGAGCGAGAAAGATAATTCTCAATCCGAAGGCAGAATTTATTTCTGCCGGATACATAAGGCTTCCAAAATTTATTTAACTAATATTTCTCATTAAAGGTTGAAATGAACAATGTTGTGTGTTACAATGTTGTTTATAAATCATATTATATTAAAATTCAACATTGGTGGTGAAAATTTGAGCGTAAAAAGAATAGCAGCATATTTACGAATCTCTGTTGATACAGAAAAAGACAGAGACAATACCTCTATCGAAAATCAGCGAAGAATTATTAAAGCATATATCAAGCAGACATTTCCTGATGCAGAGGTTGATTATTATGAAGACCGTGACCGAAGCGGATATACCTTTGAGCAGAGAGAAAACTATCAGTTAATGCGTCCTCGTTTGATGGATGGTTATTATGATATTCTTATGATTAAGGATTTTTCTCGTTTTTCCCGTCGTAACAGCAGAGGCCTTGTTGAGCTTGAGGATTTGCGTGACGCAGGCGTTCGTATTATTTCAGTAAGTGACGGTATTGATTATCCGACTTATGACGATTGGAATAATATTCAGGTGCGATTCCTTCTTAATGAAATGCCTGTTACTGATGCTTCCAAAAAGGTTAAGAGGGTTGTTGAAATTCGTCAGAACAGCGGCAATTGGATTTGTGCTGTACCCTATGGTTACTATATCGTTGATACGAAAAATATGATTTTTGAAGTTGATGAAAGCGCTGCTGCAGTAGTCAGAAAAATTTTTGAGCTTTATAACGACGGTTGGGGCTATAAAAAAATTGCTAATTATCTTACGGAGCAAAACATTCCTACTCCTCGTATGATTGAAAAGGAGCGAAAAGAAAAGGATGCTCAGCTTCGTAAAATAGAAAAGGAAATCAAGATTAAAGCAAGCAATGTATGGGCTGTACCGTCTATTAACGGTATTTTGCGAAATGATTTTTATATCGGCACTCTCCGACAGAGGAAATATACACGAACAAAAATCAACGGACCCGACAAAAAGCTTGATGAAGAGGAAAATATAGTTTTTGAAAATCATCATACACCTATTGTTGACGTAAAAGAGTTTATGAAGGCACAGCAGAATCTGAAGGCAAGAACAAGGTCAAATTACCGTGGTGTAAAAAAATACGATACTACTTATTCAGGTTTTCTTTTCTGCGGTGATTGTAACAGTCCCATGTTTTCTATGAGCAGACCTGATTTAGCTCCTGCTTATGTTTGCGGCTCGTATCATAAGCGAGGTCTGAAAGGCTGCACTTCTCATCATACACGCATTGACCTGCTTGATACACTTGTTAAAAAATATATTGAGCGTGTCATGATGAATGCTGAAGTGATGATTGCAGAACTTGAAAAAGCCATTAAAGATGAGCCTGATATGATGGAGAAATCAGCGGATACAGTTGCTAACCTTGAAGTTGATTTATCAAAAACAAGGGAAGAGCTTAAAGCTACTCAGAAGCAGAAAATCCGAGAGCTTATGAAAAATACAGGCTCTAACCGTGACATTATTGAAGAAACCTATGAAGAAATTGAAGAAGAGCTTCTTCAAAAAATTGAAGGCCTTGAAAAGCAGATAGAAATCATTGTAGAAAAGAGAAACACAACTATTGAAGTCAACCGTATTGCAAAGACAGCACTTGATATTTTCCGTGATATTCTTGAAAAGCCTAATCTTGATAAAGGTG
>JAZSNR010000032.1:0-46862 GCA_045536495.1 Acutalibacteraceae bacterium | reverse complement strand
GATTACATACCAATCCTTCGGATTGGATAAAAAAAGAGCCTCGCTATTGCGAAGCTCTTTTTTGGTGCGAGAGACGGGACTTGAACCCGTACGGGATTACCACACGCCCCTCAAACGTGCGCGTCTGCCGATTCCGCCACTCTCGCGAGTGCTTAAATACTATACCACCGAAGAATTATTTTGTCAACTGTTTTTTAAAAGTTTTTTAAAAATTTTTATATATACTAAATATCAACAAAAAACGTCACATTATGACACTACTCGATTCAATATTGACATAACCGTCAATAAATGCTATTATTCTAATATGTTAGATTTTTTTGTTGGAAAAGGAGTTTTAATATGAAAAAACGAATTGTGTCTACAATTTTATGTATATTCTTATTTATTTCTGTTTTTGCTCAGTATGCTTTTGCCAATACACGTGTAGAAGTAATTAAGCCTTCTTATGCAGAAGATTCTGCTGTTTCAGTATCATATAAAGACGGTCAGCCTCCTCTTGCTGAATATGTTTATACCGGCCAAAATGTAAAGCCTGAAGTTGTTGTAAAAAAGATGGATGGCACAATTGCAAAGCCCTCAGAATATAAAATTACTTATGAAGATGATTGTGCAAAGGCTGGCTTACATACAGTTACTGTTGAATATCTGAAAAGCGGATATGTAGTTCGATTGGATTATTTGCTTGTCCCCGGTACAACAAAAAGAGTAGATATGAGTGCTAAAAACGGAAAAGTGACTTTGTCGTGGTCTTCTGTTCCCGGTGCTACATGTTACAGAGTTTATAAATTTGATTCTTCAACGGGTAAGCGTGCTGAGGTTTATTGGGAAGACGGTTCAATTGCCGCACCTAAAACGTCGCGTACATTAACAGACCTTGAGCCTGGAAAAACCTATACTTTTGGTATAATGGCGTTGCTTGATGTTGGTTCAATGCCAACAAAACAAATTAAAACCTTTAAATTTACCGTTCCTGAAAGTGGAGAAGGTAGTTTTAATATTATTCCCGGAATCAATGAAGCACCTATAGTTACAACTACCAAGCAAGCTACTACAGTTAAAGCCACTGAAAAAATGACAACAACCGTTCCGCAAACATCGGAAAGCACAACTGCAGTTGAAACAACCCAAGAGGAAACAACCGAATTAACCACATTAAAAGAAGAGACTTCAAAAACTACAACCGAAAAGACAACAACTAAAGCATCGGTTGAAGATGTTGAAGAAGAACATTTAGATGTTTGGAAGATTGTACCGATTTTTGCTGCTATTGTTGCAGTAATAGTGGCATCAGTACTTGTTGTAATCAAGAAAAAGAAAAATAAAGTATAAAAAACTATTATTAAATAACAAAATACCCACAATCCCTTGGATTTAGAAGGGGTTGTGGGTTGTCTTTATTTTCTTATGCTACTATTTCGAAAGGAAATTCTTCTTCCGTAAATCCGAGAATGTAGGCAATTCTTATGGGGATTTCGTAGTTGTTGAGAATCTCTCCGTTTTCAATAAGCTTGTCGGAACCGTAAACGAGAACGGGAACGTTTGCATCAGAATGAGAACCTGATGTAAAGGAATATGTTCCGTCATAATTTTCAACAATAGCACCTGTTTCGTGGTCAGCGGTGATAACAACAAGAGTTTCGCCGTCTGTTTTTGCATATTCCAGAACAAGTTCAATAGTTTTATCAAATTCCACAAGAGCTTCGGTCATATTTTCGTCTTCGTTGCTATGGGAATGCTTATCGATATGAGCGCCTTCAATCATAAGGAAGAAGCCTTCGTCAGTATCGTCAAGAAGGTCAATAGCTTTCATTGCCATTTGCTCAAGATTCGGAGTGTTTTCGTCTGACTGTTCAAGAGTCCAGAGGTTGTTTGTAAATTGAGCAAAGCTACGGCTTCCCTCTTCAAGAGCTATCATTTCGTCATAGGTTGTTACATAAGTAAATCCATTGCTTTCAGCATCGCTCTTTGTTGCAACACCGTTTTGAGAACCCCATATTAAATCAATTTCAGATGCCAACTGGTCTTCTGTAATGTCTTCTGTATTATCTCTGTTAGAGGAATGGGCGGAGAATGAAGCAGGAGTTGCGCCGGATGTTTCGTCGGTTGTAATAACACCGGTCATCATACCGCTTTCAAGACAAAGCTCTGTAAGATTCTTTGGGTGCGAGAAAACATCAAGAGGATCAAAAAGATAAACACCGATAGCGCCGTTGTAGGTTCTTACGCCGGAGGAAAGAGCTGTTCCGCCTGCGGCACTGTCCGTTACGGAGCTTGAATATGACCTTGTCAGAGACTCGCCTTGATAATCGAAAGTTTCCATAGTGAGAGAAACATTTCTTTCGTTTTTTGTTTTCTCCAGATGATTGAAGCCCATACCGTCGCCGATAAGGTAGATAACATTTTTTATGTTACTGTCAAGGTAATCTTCAGGAGCGGTAGTTGTTGCAGGAACAAAAATACCGAAAGTTGTACCGAACGAAAGAATGCCACTCATAAGTAATGCTGTGAAACCGCGCCAAATAGTACCTAAAAAAGATAACATTTAAAACACCTCGGTGAAATTTATTTTATATTTTTATCTTATATCAACTGCACAACAAAATCAAGGAAAATATTACATATAGAAACTTGTTTTACTTTCCATAATATGCTAAACTGTTACCATACATTAATATACATAGGAGAGTTTATATGAAAAAATCTACTCTTCACTTCGGTGAATTCAAACAGTACGATAAAGTTTTTCTCACTGCCGACAATGGAATTGACGTTGAAAACGTGTCCGATGTGGCTTTTGACGGAGAAACACTTTACATAGCACAGCCCGACGGTCTTATTGAATATGCAGACGGTAAGGTTAAGAAAACATCTGCAAAGGTTTCAAAGCTTTTTTCAAGAAACGGTAAGCTCTATGCTGTGGTTAACAATTCACTTGCAGAAATCAAAAAAGGAAAAATCAAAAAGATTGCAGAATTCGATGCACCCGTTGTTGATATTTCCATTGCTCTTGACGGTTCATTCTGGCTTATTACAGAAAAATCTCTCTTCCTTATGGAAAACGGTGAGTTTAAAGAAATTGTTGATTTACCCGAGGATACAGTTTGCCTTGCGGCTCTCAATAATAAATTCAAATATGGTGAAACTGTTTATGTCGGCTCTCTTGTTGAGGGACTTATGTCCATGAAGGGTAAGCGTCGCCACTGGGCAGAGCTTCTTCCAAACGTTACCGGTGTTTCAAGTCAGAAAATCAACTGCATTCAGATTGATGCTCTCGGTCATTTGTGGGTAGGTTCTGATGAAGGACTTAACATTTATGACGGCAAAAACTATTGGTTCAATGGTAACGATTTTTATTCCGTTCCCGACGGTGCTTTCAACGATATGTTCTTTGCTGCTGACGGTAAAAAATATTTTGCAACTAACACAGGTATTATCACTCTTATTGAAGGTAAAATTTCATATTTCTCCTTTGGTGCATGGCTTATGCATCCCACAGTAACAAAAATAACTGTTTCTGATAAAGGTACAATTGCCGCAGTTACCCCTCGTGGTATAAGTGTTATTACAGCTCAATATATGACTCTTCAAGAAAAAGCAGATCATTACGACGAAATGGCTGTAAAATATTTTACAAGAAATGAAGGCTATCAGGTAGACAGAGTTCTTCGTAAATACGGTGATTTGGAATCAGGTTGGCTTCCCAACTCTGATAATGACGGACTTTTCACAGGTCTTTACTGCGCAAGTCAATGCTTCCGTTACGCAGTAACAGGTGATGAAAAAGCAAAGGCTAATGCTAAAAGAGCAGTTGAAGCAATGATTAAGCTTACCGAGGTTACAGGTAAGCCCGGCTTCACCGCAAGAGCAACAAGATATTCTAATGAAGAGAATTTCGGCGATGGCAACCGCGAAGAATGGCATGCTTGCGAAAATAATCCCGATTGCGAGTGGCTTGGTGAAACCTCAAGCGACGAAATGACAGGCCACTATTTTGCATACGGAATTTACTTTGACCTTGTTGCAGATAAAAAAGAAAAGAAGAAAATCGCTCAGGTTGTAAAGACAATAACAGACCATATTCTTGAAAACAATTTCCACCTTTGCGATGTTGACGGTGTGCCTACAACCTGGGCAAACTGGGAACCTGAGCTTCTCAATAATGACGACCGCTGGTTCTATGAAAGAGGAACAAACTCTCTTGAAATGCTTTCTTTCCTTAAAACTACATACCACGTAACAGGGGAAGAAAAATATAATGATGTTTATAAAATGCTTATTGAAAAGCATCACTATGCAATGAACTGCATACAGTACAAGGTTGAAGACGGTCACGTGGCACATATTGACGACCAGCTTGACTTTACAAATATTTATCCTCTTATTATTTTCACAGATAACGAGGCAGAAAAAGAAATTTTCAAAATGGGTCTTACTCATCATTGGCAGTATGAAAGAGTTGAGCGTTCACCCATGTTCAATATCGTTTACGGTTCTTTGACAAACAACAACTGCGATATCGAAAACGCTGCAAAATCTCTTTCCGAAATGAACCTCGACCTTATTTGCTGGCCTGTTTATAACAGCTACAGAAAAGATATTGTCTGGGATACAGAGCAGGAAGCTATGGGTATTCCGCCCCAGCTTAAATATCCTGTTGAATATTCCTCAAGAGCATTCTGCAACTATGACGGAAATCAGTTCGTATGTGATAGCGGTGCAGAAGAATTTGTATATATAAACAGTAAAGTTGTTAACCGTACCGCTACACTTCCCGGTTCAGGTGATGGTGCAAGAGGCATGAGAGCAGTAATGCCTTACAACTTCCTTCTTCCTTATTGGATGGGAAGATTTCATGGACTTTTAGGAGACTAAAATTATGAGCTACGAAGGTTATAAATGGTATGTAGGCGTTCCCCATTGCCATACAGTTGCTTCCGATGGTGGTTTAACCTTGGAACAGGTTATTGAAAAGGCAAAAAAGAGCAAGCTGGATTTTCTTATAATTACAGACCACAATGTTAATTGTAAGGATTTCCCTCAGGTCGATGGCTTAAACCTTATTTACGGTGCAGAGCTTACAAAGCACGGTGGTCACTGTAATATGTGGGGCGTTAAGGATGTTATTGACCAAGAGGATTATGACACCTGCGAAACCTACGAGGACTTTTTAAGAGTAAAAACTAAGGCAGAAGAACGCGGTGCGGTAATTTGTATGAATCACCCCCATTGCAAGCAATGTCCTTGGAGATGGGAAAAGAATGCGGTGGATGTTGATGTTCTTGAGGTCTGGAATGCGCCTACTCATTTTGACAACCTTGAATGTACTGAATGGTGGCACGAGCAAATGCGAAACGGTCACAAGCTTCCTGTTGTAGGCGGAAGCGATTATCATAAGGATTATGTTGTAACAAACCTTTTAACCTGGCCCGTTACATATGTTTATGCAAAGTCAAACACGCCCGAAGATATCCTTGATGCCATTGTTAAAGGGCACACAACAATTTGCTTTGATGTGGGAACAACATTTATTGATATCACAAGCGGTGACGCAGTTTTAGGCGATACGGTAAAGCTCGAAGAAGATACAAGTGTTACAATAAATGTTAAAAAGCTTCGCAAAAATCATAAATTGATTGTTTTCAATAAAGACGGTGAATGCTTTACACACACCGCAAAGAAAACAGGGGACTATTCTGTAACACTTCCTGTCGAAAAGGACGGATTTCTTTGTGCTCACGTGGTTTTTGAACCGGGATTTTTATACAGCAAAATCCACGATATAGCAATAGCTTCAAGAATTCCCGAGCAAAAGGGTATGGATTTACCACCATTGATTTTTGCCCAAAGCGGTGCAATATATTTTGAAAAATAGGAGAAACGATATGGAAAACTTTTTTACAACAGCATTCAACAATATGGATGATGAGGCAAGAGAAAGCTTTTATAAAACTGTTTTTATGAATGACGATTCCGAATATGCCGCAAAGCTTCGTGTTGAGTATTACAGAACAAAGTTCAAATCAATGGGCGAAAATGTTTCAATCGGTAAGGGCGTAAACATTATTAATCCTCAGTTTATTTCCGTTGGTAATGATGTTCAGATTTCCGACGGATGTACCCTTGTTGCCCGCGGTGAAAAGGGTATCACTCTCAACGATAATGTTCGTCTTCAGCACAGAGTTTATCTTGATACAGAAAGAAGCGAAGAGGGCTATATCAATGTGGGAAGAGGTACATATATCGGCACAGGCACAACCCTTTTCGGTCACAGAGGTCTTGAAATCGGGGAAGATTGCCTTCTTGCACAAGGTATAAACCTTACACCCTATTCACATATTTTTGATGACCCCAATGATATTATCTATCATCAGGGCGGACACTGTGAAAAGGTTACAATCGGCAGAGATGTTTATATCGGTATGGGTTGCAAGGTTATGTATTCCGGCAATATCGGTGAGGGCTCCGTTATCGGTTGCGGTTCAACAGTTGTAAAACCCATACCCCCTTATTCAGTTGCAGTAGGAACACCTGCAAAGGTTATTAAAGAAAGAAAATAAAAGGAGATAATTTATGGCAATTATTAAAATGATTATTGCGTATGTTTTGTGTAGCATACAAATTCTTTTTCCTCTTAATGTTTTATTTAAAATCAATGAAGAATCTTATTTTATACAGTGGTCTGAAAATGACACATTTGACAAAGCAGACTATATCGAAATGGAAAAGCCTGAGGGTGAAGATTTCGTGATTCTCAACCTTGCAGACATTCAGATTGGTGACGAGAACTTATATTGTGACGATGGTATTTACAGCGAGAAACTTATAAGACAGCTTGTTGAAGACCATGACCCTGACCTTATAACTCTCACAGGCGATAATGCCTGGGGTGCATTATCATACCTTAAGCATATTGAGCTTATGGACTCTTTTGGTATTCCGTGGGCACCTGTTATGGGTAATCATGACGGCGAGGGTTGCCCCAGCGAATTCTGGGCAGCATACGAGCTTTCTGAAGCAGAGAACTGTCTTTTTGAATTTGGTCCCGAGGGTATGGGCTACGGAAACTATATAATCAATATTACAGAAAACGGAAAAATTATTCATACATTGTTTATGATGGATACTCACGGAAGTGATATGTTCACTCTTGAAGACGGCACAGAGGTAGACGGCTACGATAACCTTTGGGATAATCAGCAGGATTGGTATGAATGGGCGGTTAAAGGTATAGAGAAGCTTGAGGGCAAAAAAGTTGAAAGCTCTGTTCTGATGCACATTCCCCTTAAGGAATATACAGATGCCTGGAACGAAGCAAGTGTTCCTGAAAAAGACCTTGAATTCGGAAAGCTTGACCCTGAAAAAGCAAGCACTGCAGAGGGATTAAAAGGCGAAGAAAACTGTTCATCACCTGTAAACAATGGCTTCTTTGACCTTTGCAAAGAGCTCGGAAGCACAAAAACAATTCTTGTTGGACACGACCATTGTAACGATTATTCTGTTCTTTATAAAGGTATTCGTCTTGCTTATGGTGTTAAATCAGGCTTCGGCAGTTATTGGCGCGAAGATATGATTGGTGCAACAACTATTAATATCAACAGCAAAGGTAATGCCGAGCTTAAGCAGAATTACTATGACCTTGAAGAATACGGCTACGAGGTTGAACCGTAAAAAATGATTAGTACCCATTTCGATTTTGTTTTCACAAAACCGAAATGGGTACATTTTTATTTATCTATTTTTTCAAATGTGCTTCTTATTTCTGTTGTATCGCCTGTTGCAAGGTAGTATTCATATTGGTATGGGTCAAAGCTTTTGAATACTCGGTCTTTGACAATTGCAATATATGAGGTAGCGCCATCTTTTGATGGGTCTTCGTTTGTGGTGGTCTCTCTGTTAAACACACCTGCAAGGAAAGCTTCTTCATTATCAACATAAACACCGATGCCGAAGCTGTCTTCGAATTCACCTGTAAATGCCGACCAATTTTCCTTTGAGTAAAAATTGGGGTATCCTGCATCGGGCCAGAAAATCAGGTCGGGTTCGCTTGTAAGCTTTCCGTTTGTCCAAGGCTTTTCGCCGCCGTAATAAACAAAGTTGTTAAGAGGTTCAATACAGTAAAAAGCAGGAATTTCCTGTGTAGCAGGTGCTTCAGGGTAGCCTGAGAAATCAACGAATCTGCATTTAGCGTGAACTGCGCCGTTTTCTAAAGAATATGTTGCTTCCATATAAGAGGGAGTGATATATTCTTTTTCCTTTGCCCAGTCAAGAGGACGGCATTTTATGTAAATACTGTTTTCTGTAACCTTTAAATCAACAATTTTACTTGCATCATTAAATTGGTTACCGCCCTGAACGGGATTATATCGCCAATCGTTTTCCATATAAATACCGTGGTCATATTCTATGGTTCCGTAATAGGACTGCTGAACAAGGCGACCTGTGTCGTTTCTGTTTATAAGATTAACATTATCATTAACAGATTCTGCATTGTAGCGTTCAGTTGCGTTTGAATCAACTTTAATTTTTCCGTCGACAGAAACTGCCTGAACATTGGAATCAAGGTCTTCGAGATAGCTCAAAGCACCGCCCCAAAGCAAATCTATACCCAGCTTATGTGTATCGGTTTCAATAAAAATCTCTTGTTCGGGAATTTTGCGGTTGAATACGGAAAAATTATATATTTGTATATTTTCGCTACCCTCTGTTAATGTTTCAAAAGTGATTGAATTAACTCTATTTCCTCGTTTCCCTTGCAACGCATCGTCAACAAATGAATAAAAAGTTTTTTTCTCTTTTGATGGCTCTAAAAAGAAATCTTCTCTTTTTTCTTTTATTCCTGCGGAATAATTGATGGTTGCTTTTATGTAGCAGTCAGATGAGTATTCAATACCATAATAATTAAACCAACCGCAATCGTTTTGGGTAAGGTCTAAAACAGTATTCGTCAAAGACCCTTTGCTGATAGCTATTTCAGTTTTTTCTTTCAAAATCACATCACCGTTTTCCAAATCAAAGCTTTCATCTGTTTTAACAAAACTGATTAAATAAGGCGCAAAAACTGTAGTTGCAGCAACAATTAAAATTAAGAGAACAAGAAAAATTCTTTTAAGTATTTTTTTCATAAGAAACCTCCTTTTAAGTTCTGATATTAAAATACCATTTTGAATATTTTAAGTCAACATCTTGAACTTAATTATATATCTGCTAAAATAAAAGAAGAATTTACCGAGAGGTGAGAAAAATGAAAATAAAACCTGATTACGAGAATATGGGAGAATGGGAATTCTACTGCAACGATATTGAGCACGAATATAAGCAATGTGTTGACGAGGGGTTAGATATTGAAAAATATAAAGATATTTTTTCCGCAGTTAAAAATTTACCCAAAACCGAAATAAGAAAGAATTTCTCCGATGTACTTTTTGAGGCGGTTTGTGCTTCTCCTGTTCGTGAAGACTATAAATATAATGAACCATCGGATTTAGAAGGAATAAAAGCTTTAAGGAAAGAGCATCTTTTTGAAAGAAAGACACCTGACAGAGATATTTTAAAAAGTAAAATTGCAGGTGCCTGGATGGGCAGAGTCTGCGGTTGCCTTTTAGGTAAGCCCGTTGAGGGTGTAAGGACAAATGAGTTTTATCCTTTACTTAAAGAAATGGGGAATTACCCCTTAACAAGATATATGCTAGCTTCCGATATTACGGAAGAAATGTATGAAAAATATGATTTCCATCTTCGTAATAAATGCTTTGCAGATACTGTCCACGGAATGCCCGTTGATGACGATACAAACTATGTTGTTCTCGCTCAAAAGATTATTGAGGATTACGGAAAAGATTTTAAACCATATGATGTTCTTAAAGCCTGGGTAAAATATCAGAGCAGAGAAGCATATTTTACTGCTGAAAGAGTTGCGTTTGATAATTTTATAAAAGGCTATGAACCGCCATATTCTGCAATGTATAAAAATCCCTACAGAGAATGGATTGGTGCTCAGATTCGAGGAGACTATTTCGGCTACATAAATCCCGGTGAACCCGAAAAGGCGGCAGAAATGGCATTCCGTGATGCTTCAATTTCGCATATAAAAAATGGAATTTACGGTGAAATGTGGGTTTCTGCTATGATTTCCTGCACCGCGGTTACAGATAATATTGAAGATATTATTCTTGGCGGTCTCGGAGAAATCCCGCATACATCAAGACTTTTTGACGCCGTAACAGATATTTTAAGTGACTACAAAAACGGAGTTTCTTATGATGAGAGCGTGAAGAAAATTCACTCTCTCTATGATGAACAAACCGGCTACGGTTGGTGTCACACAATTCCAAATGCTATGATAGTCACAACTGCTCTTCTCTATGGCGAAGGTGATTTCGGGAAATCCATTTGTATGGCAGTTCAGCCTGCTTTTGACACGGATTGCAACGGTGCAACTGTTGGTTCAATTATGGGTATGAGAAACGAAATATCTGCTATCGGTGAGGAATGGACAAAACCTGTTGACGATACTCTTCACACATCAATTTTCGGTGTTGGAACAGTTAAAATTTCAGATATGGTAGAAAAAACTATGAAACACTTGAATTAAAAATTAACCCTTACAGTTTTATTTTCAAAACTGTAAGGGTTAATATCATTTTTTAAGCACCCAAACTAGCATATCCGTTTCGCCTCTGTTTTCGTAAGCGAAATATGGAATGAGTTTTATCTGGGTTTCTATGTATTCTTCTGTTGCTTCAAAATAAAGGCTGTCGTTTTCAGGCTCTTTATATGCTTTAAGAAGAATATTGGGAACTAAAAATTCTTTTTTGGAAATTTCAGCTTTTTCCTTAATATCGATTCTCAAAGAGTTCAAATCCTTGCCGTTGTCAACACCCTCAAGGCAGTAAACAACAGGACCTCTCATAACCGCAACTCGTCCTGCACATTCGTGGACTTTTTTGTTTGCGGAAACAAATGTAACAGGCATTGAAAGAGTTAAAGCTATTTCATCATTTTTTTCTGATTCAATGTAAGCGTAGCCATCTTTAAGGGTATAAGCCTTGCTTATTTCAAAATTCTTGCACCAAGAGGGAATTCTCAAAGCAATATATTTTTTGTTGCTATTTTCGATTTTGATTTTTATTTCTTCTGTTGAGGGGTAATCTGTAATCTGTGAAACTGTCATTCCCTCAAATTCGGCAACAGAATTAATATACTGATTAACAAAAAGGGTATCTTCTGAATTAGAATAAAGATATTCACCGATTGAAGAAATAAATCTTATAACATTGGGAGGA
The DNA here is from genome assembly GCA_045536495.1 of Acutalibacteraceae bacterium. Lineage (GTDB taxonomy): Bacteria > Bacillota > Clostridia > Oscillospirales > Acutalibacteraceae > DTU089. Next base: position 35,577 of record JAZSNR010000032.1, on the reverse strand, counting down.
CAGCAGGAGCAGTCAAAAACCTCTTTTCGTTGAGTTATGGGGAAACGCTTTCCGCCATCAGTACATTTATTTGCATAGTTAAAATCAACATCTATTTCAAGAGGATTTTCATAGAAAAAGCCTTTTCCGTCCATTGAAATACCTGAAAGAGCGCCGTTATACATAACCTTTTCAACCGCATCAGCATATTTGCCGTTGGGATTTAATTTAATCATTCGATTTCCGAAAAATGCGAGGGCGATTGAAGCACAGGTTTCTGCATAAGCATCTCTGTTGGGTAAATCATAGTCAATTGTGAAGGATTCGCCGTGGCAGGTGCTTCCCGTTGCACCGGTTATATACATTCTTTTGTCAACAATGTTCATAAAACAGCGTTCTGCCGCTTCAAAAAGCTCTTTATCATTATAAATAAGTGCAAGGTCTGCCATAGCGCAGAAAAGATAGAGGGCTCTTACGCAATGTCCGTCTGCGGTGGTCCGTTCTCTTAATGGCATTTCATCTTGGTTATAAATAAGGTTGCAACCGGGATAAAGAGGTTCATCAACAGAGTTGTTTCCGTGGTTATCAACAAAGAATTTTGAAAGCTCAAGGTACCGCTTTTCACCCGTTACTTCATATAATTTAACAAGAGCAAGTTCGATTTCAGGGTGACCGGGTGTTACAAATTTAGCACTTTTTTCTTTGACAAAAATCTTTTCAATGTAGTCTGCATATTTACACATTGCATCAAGAAGTTCTTTTTTGCCGGTGGCTTCATAGTATGCAACTGCCGCTTCCATAAGATGCCCTGCGCAATAAAGCTCGTGCTCATTTCTTATTGTGAAACGCTCACCTGTAACAAGAAAATGGCTGTTATAATAGCCGTTTTCATCGCTGTTTTTTATGATTTTTTCAATTGCTTCGTCAGTAATTTTTTCAAGCTCTTCGTTTTCACTGAAATTAAGGCTGTAAGCAAGGCCTTCAATCCATTTTGCAATATCGGAATCCCAGAAAACGTGAGGCATATCCGGGTCGCCCTCTTTCCAGGTGCAGTCGAGAGCGTCAAAACGGTGAGTTTCCTTGAATCTGTCATAAACGGATTTAAGGGTAACGGAATTTATCATATCTTGCTTTTCTTTCCAGAAGCCACCTGTGATTTTTATATTTTTGCAATTAACAGTTTTCATTTTTTTACCTCTTATCTGTTTTCGAGTCTTTCTTTTACACATTCTTTCCATCGCCTTGCAATAAGCTCGTGACCAATAGTTGTTGGATGAACTCCGTCCCAAAGAAGCTTATACATATCTGTTTTACCTCTGTAAGAATCAAATAAATCCTGCAAGGGAACAAAAACAGCGTTGTAATCTTCTGCAATTTGTTTGGCTTTCTGCTGGTAAGCACCGATTCCCTCTTTAAAGAATTTATCAAGGTCTTCTTCTTTCTTGTCGCCAAAAAAGGGTTCCATAATAACAATGAGAGTATCGGGATTTTCTTCTAATACCTCGTCAAGAAGAAGTCGGAAGATTTTTTCATATCTTTCCGGGTCAGAGCCGGAACTGTGCTCCCAATTGAAAATCATATCGTTAACACCGATAAGAATGCTGAGAACTGTGGGCTTTAAATTGAGGCAATCCTCTTTCCATCTGCCGTAAAGGTCGGAAATTCTGTTTCCGCTTATACCTCTGTTTATAAATTCTACATTTTTATCTAAATTGTCAGTAGAAAGCTCCGCAGCTATCATATATTGATAGCTGTGACCGTGAATGTGGTTGAGGTCAGAATTTCTGCCTCTGTTGCCGTCGGTTATAGAATCTCCCTGGAAGAGAATAACATCATTCTCTCTAAGTTTAATCATATTTATCACCCAAGAAAAGAATAGCATTTTAAGACTCGAGTGTCAATTAATTTTGGAAATCATTGACAAAACAGAAATAGTGTGTTACCTTAAAGGAGCATTCCGTGTAAATGCAAAATATTAACCCAAATAAAAATTTTAAGAAAGGAGCTGGACATGATGATGAAAATGGTAAGAAAAAGAAAAAACAATCCGGTTATTGTGTCCGCTTCCTGCTGACAGTTGCATTAGTTATATGCCATTTCTCCGGAAAGTTAACACTTTTCGGAGATTTTTGTTTTTTATGCAATTTGTAATGCAGGAAACGAAAGGTTTTTTGAGATCCTCTCACCTCAAAAATCAGAAAACAAACTTCCGGAAACAGTTTCTTACCAAACTGAAAAAGGTAAAATGCGTCGTTAACATTTTATCATAAATTAAAACGGAGGAAATATGAGAAAAGAAAAAACGAAAAAAGAAAAATTTGAAACATTGAAAAATGTGTTTTATGCGGTAAAAATTATTAAAGAATGTTGCCCGTGGTATTTTACTGTTCAAATACTTGCAACAGGCGGTTTTTGGTTTTTTACGGCATTTGTTCAGGAAATTTTGTTCTTGCGGGTGATTTTGCAGGTGCTTGAACAAGATTTACCATTTAAAGCATTTGTGCTTGCTGTATTAATGTTTGTTGCAGCAGGAATTCTTGCAAAAGCTATTCAGACCTATTCAAATTATGTGTTGAGTGTAAAATTTAAGCAGTTTTACAAGGCTTTGAATGAGAAAATTTTTGAAAAAGCAGTCAGTGTAGATATGGCTTGCTTTGAAGACCCTGATTTTTTTGATAAGTATAAGCGTGCAACGGAGATTATATCAGAATCTCACTACGATATGTTCATTTACTATTTTTCCAGCATTTTTGTCGCCGCATTTACAGGAATTTTTATAATAGCTTATGTTGTTTCCATTGACCCGAAAATATTACTGATTCTTTTATTTATGCTCCCTGTTGTTGCGGCACAGGCACTGAAGGGGAAAATTGAAGTAAAAAAGGATAAGGAAATGACAGTTCATAAGCGTTCAAAAGCTTATGTTAAAAGAATTATTTATTTAAAAGAATATTCAAAGGATATCAGAACCTCGGGAGTATTCAATGTTCTTCACAAACGTTTTTCTGATGCCGTAGCAAAAAATCGTGAAATAATTAAAAAATATGGTTGGAAAATTGCTTTTTATGAGGTTGTCAGCGGATTTTTCGGTCAGGCGTTACCTGTTGCCACAACTTATGCTTATGCCACATATCGCTATGCGTTTAAAAGGAATCTTGCACTTGCAGATTTCTCTGTTATTATGACGGCTATGAGCAATATTCGTGATATTATCAACGATATGGGCCAAGCAATTTCTGTTGTTAAAAACGAGTCCCTTTATTTTGGTAATTTGAAAGAATTTTTTGAATATGAATCAAAAATCGTCAGCGGAACTGTGTTACCCGACGAGCTTGAAACCTTAGAATTCAAAAATGTTACATTTACATATCCTCACGCGAAAGAGCCGACTTTAAAAAATCTTAACCTGAAATTCCAGAAAGGCGAAACAACAGCTATCGTTGGTGAAAACGGTGCAGGTAAAACAACCTTTGTAAAACTGCTTTTAAGATTTTATGACCCCGATGAAGGCGAGATTCTTTATAACGGCGTAAATTTGCGTGACTATGATATTGAAGCGCTTCGCAAAAGCTTCGGAACTGTTTTCCAGGATTATAAGGTGTTTGCTGTTTCTGTTTCGGAAAATGTTATTTGTAAAGAGATTGAAAGTGAAAATGAACAGCAAAAGGTTTTCACTTCTCTTAAAAATAGCGGAGCGGATACATTTGTAAACCATTTACCGCAAAAGGAAAAAACGGTTATTACAAGAGAGTTCGATGAGACAGGTATAGGTCTTTCAGGCGGTGAACAACAAAAACTTGCAACTGCAAGAATGTTTGCAAAAGATTTTGATCTGGCAATTCTTGATGAACCCTCATCCGCACTTGACCCCATTGCAGAGTATAATATGTATGAAAATCTCATTTCTGCAACAAAGGGAAAAACAGTAATTTATATTTCCCACAGACTTTCAAGTGCCGTTCTTTCTGATAAAATTTATGTTTTTGGTGACGGAACCGTAAAGGAAAGCGGAACTCATAATGAGCTTATGAGTTTGAATGGCAAATATGCCGAAATGTTTACACTCCAGGCTTCAAGCTACAGAGAAAAAGAAAGGAGTGTGACCGCAATATGAAAAAGCAAAAAACAGAAAAAGGTGTATTTTCAAACCTCTTGTATATGACAGGAGTGATGTTTAAGCTTTGTCCCGGACTAGTTATAGGAGAAATATTCTTCCATATTCTTTGCACATTGCCGGGAAGACTTGTTTCCGTAATAGGTCTTAAATTTGTTATTGATGAGGTAAGTTCAGGGGGAAGCCCACAAAGGATTATATTTGGTATCGGTCTTATAATTGCTTTGCTTGTTGGCGGAGATATTCTCAATGCTCTCTTTTTTGAACTCTTCGCCCATAGAGAACGGGAAAAGCTTGATTTAGGGTTGCAGTCTATGCTTTATAAAAAGGCAGCAGCTATAGACCTTTCAAAATATGACAATCCCGAATACTATGCAGATTTTATCCTTGCAGTTGAAAATTCTTCAAATAGCATCCGCTACCTTATTCCAATGCTTAAGGGTGTGATTGAAGAGGTTATATCTTTCATTCTTATTGGTACTCTTGTGTTTACCATTGACCCAATAGCACTTCTTATTGTTGTAGTTTCTACAGTTATTTTTATTCCTGTGGGTAAATATACGGGAGACCTTATGATAGAGCGGAGAGAGAAAATAACTGAGGCTCATAGGGTTGGAGATTATTTTGCCCGCATTTTCTATTTGCAGGATTATGCAGGAGAGATTCGAACAAGCGGAATATATCCGCTTTTGAAGAAACGTTTCAATACGGCAGCTGATGATGTTGTTGATATTCAGAAAAAATATGCCGGAAAGACCAATGCTCTTTTCTTCTTGCAAGGTACGTCAATAAATGTTATAGGCTTTATGCTTGTTTTAACTCTGTATATTGGTTATAAAACTATTGTTACAAAGGAAATGTCTGCAGGTGATTTTGTTGCAACCTTTAACGGTGCGGTGCAAATTGGTTCGGGAATACTTTATCTTACAGTAGGTTGTGTGAGAAACTTTACCGAACATTCAAAAATTATTGATAAATACCGCAAGTTTTTAAAGGTTGAAAACGATATTAAAGATGGCACACATATTGCCGAATGCGGTGAGCCTGAAGAAATTTCAGTTGAAAATATAACATTCTCCTACGAGGGTAATGACAAAAATTCATTGGACGGAATTTCTTTCGAGATTAAGCCTTATGAAAAGGTTGCCCTTGTTGGCTACAACGGTGCAGGTAAAACCACCTTAACAAATCTTTTATTACGACTTTATGACGTTAAAGACGGCAATATAAAAATCGGCGGAAGAGATATTCGTGAGGAAACAGTTGCTTCTCACCGTGACCGTTTTGCCGCAGTATTTCAGGATTTTCAGATTTTCTCTGCTTCTGTTGGAGAAAATGTTGCTCTTTCAAAGACATATGATGAAGAAAGAGTATGGAAAGCTCTCAAAGCAGTAGGCTTTGATAAGGAACTTCCAAATGGTCTTGAAACAATTCTTTTAAGAGAATTTGATGAGGATGGCTTGATGCTTTCGGGCGGTGAGCAACAAAAAATTGCAATTGCCAGAGCATTTTATAAAAATTGCCCGTATGTTATTCTTGATGAGCCTTCTGCAAACCTTGATCCTGTTTCAGAATACGAGCTTAACCACGCTATGATGACGGGGGCAACAAATAAAACAGTTATTTTCATTTCCCACCGACTTTCTACAACGCGCCACGCAGACAGAATTTTTATGATGGAAAAAGGAAAAATAATTGAAAGCGGAAGCCACGAAGAATTGATGAATTTAAATGGCAAATACGCAGAAATGTTCAATCTCCAGGCAGAAAAGTATATGAATTAAAAATCACCACATCACAAAATCGCGATTTTGTGATGTGGTGATAAACTTTTAGAATCCGTGGTATTCAAAAACAGTATTATATGTTCCGCTTTCGAATTCGTATTCTTCATCATCGAGATAAAGGGTTGCGTGAGAGCCGGTGGGAATTGTGAAGCTGAATTTGCATTCGTCACCGTTACCTGTGTATTCCCAAGAAGAAATTACCTCACCGTTTTCTGTAAGAATTCGGGATTTTGCGTAGCCTAATTCCTTTGAGGGAAGAGGACGGAAAATGATGTGCTTGTAAGCAGGTTCATTGAAATCGCTGTCAATACCTGCAACTGTTGTATAGAGCCAGTCACCAACTGAACCGTAAGCATAGTGGTTGAAGGAGTTCATTTCGGGAGTTGCGAAGGTGCCGTCCTTCTTCATACCGTCCCAACGCTCCCACATTGTTGTAGCACCTCTTGTTACAGGGAAGAGCCAGGAGGGAAATTCTTTTCTGAAAAGAAGCTTATAAGCAAGGTCGGTTCTGCCGATTTTGGTTAAAGTATGAAGAAGATAAGGTGTTCCTACGAAGCCTGTTTTAAGATGTCCGCAGGCTTCAATATCTTTAACAAGCTTCTCTGCTTCTCTTTCAGGTTTGTCTGTAAGGTCAAAGTAGAGAGCGAGAACATTTGAAGTCTGAGTTTCATGCTCGGTTTTGCCTGTGTCGATATATTTTTCTCTGTATTTTTTAATGGTAAGGTCGTAGAGTTCTTCAAAATAACTCATATCTTCGCCGATAACCTTACCCATTTCAATAAAGAGTGAGTTTGAATATGCAAGGTAAGCAGTACCGATAAGATTTTTATCTGTAAGTCCGCCTGTTGCTTCGTCACCTGCATCAAGGGAGAGCCAGTCGCCGAAATGGTGGGGATGCTTGTCAAAAAGACCTCTTTCTGAGCCGTTTGCCTCCATAAAGAGAATCCATTTTTTCATAGCTTCAAATTGGTCTTTTATTACTTGTGTGTCACCGTAGGTTCTGTAAACCCAATAGGGAACAATAACGATTGCATCTGCCCAAGCGGAAGAACCGTGTGACTCCCATCTCATAAGGTCGGGGCAAACGTCAGTAATTGCGCCGTTTTCTCTCTGGTCACAAGCTAAATCGTGAAGCCATTTTTTGAAGAATTTATCTGTTCTGTATGTAGTTGAAGCGGTTCTTGCGAAAACCTGAGCATCACCTGTCCAGCCAAGTCTTTCGTCACGCTGGGGGCAGTCTGTGGGAACATCAAGGAAGTTACCCCTCTGACCCCATACAATGTTTTCATAAAGCTGTTGAACAAGCTCATCACCGCAAGCGAAATAGCCCGTTCTCTTCATATTTGAGAAAACAACAACCGCTTTGAAATTATCAAGGTCAATTTCATCCTTGTTGAAGCCTTCAAGCTTAATATATCTGAAGCCCTGGAAAGAAAAATGAGGTTTATAAACTCTTTCGTTACCGTCGGATGTTACGTGAATTTCCGCTTTTGCACCGCGGAGGTTTGTTGTATAGAAATTACCGTCTTTATCAAGAATTTCTGCGTGGTAGAGAGTAAACTCAGCACCTTTTCTCTGAGGTACTACCCATTCAACATAACCTGTAAGATTCTGACCGAAATCAATAACTGTTTCGCCCTTTGGGGTGGTTATAAGTTCAATGGCATCAAGACGCGCCATTTCGCGAACTTCTTCTCCCTCGGTGGGAAGAAGAATATCTTTGTTTATATCGTCAAGCTCTTTAACGGGGAAAGTTTCATCGGTGTTGAAAGTAAAATCAACAATTTCGCCGTTATAAACAGAGGAATCAAGAATATTGCTTTTTGCACATTCCCAAGAGGAATCTGTGGGAATGAAAGCTTCAGTACCGTCCTGATATTCTATTTTAAGAGCGGCAATAAGAGCAGTTTCCTTACAAGTTATGCTTTCATAATTTTCGTGGGGGTTGCCGTGGAAACGCATACCGTTACCAACCGCAATTTCAAGAACATTACATTCCTCCATCATTGAAGTTACATCATATTCCTGATATTGAAGACGTTTTCCGTAGGTAGTCCAACCGGGAGCAAAAATAAATTTGCCAACTCTCTGACTGTTGAGATAAGCTTCATAATAACCGAGAGCAGAGCAGAAAAGAGTTGCTTTGTTGATTTTCTTATCAAGCCAGATAACCTTTTTGAAAACAGGTACAACTGTACCGAAATCAGCATTTTCTTTAATAAATTTTGCATCTTTAATAGTGTTCATTTAATCACCTGCATTTTTTCATTGACAATGAAAATTCAAATTGTATAATTATATTATCTTAGTTAGCTCTCTTTTTCAAGAGTTGGAGGCAAAAATGAGAAATCTTTCCGATATAAATGTTATAAAATCCGTAATGGGAAAGCACGGTGTGACCTTTAATAAAGGTTTAGGTCAGAATTTCCTTGTTGACCCCGAGGTTTGTCCGGCTATGGCGGAGGCAGCAGGTCTTGATGAAAACACTTGTGCTATTGAAATCGGACCCGGTGTGGGCGTTCTGACTGCAGAGCTTGCGAAAAGAGCAGGTAAGGTTTTAAGCTTTGAGGTTGATAAAAGACTTTTGCCCGTGCTTGATGAAACACTTTCGGATTTTAATAATGTTGAAATTATTAACGAAGATGTTATGAAAGCGGATTTACCCAAAATTATTGAGGAAAAATGCAAGGGTATGGAAATAGCAGTCGTAGCAAACCTGCCTTATTACATTACCTCTCCGATAATTATGCTTCTTCTTGAAAGCAAATTGCCTATTAAATCCATAACAGTTATGGTCCAAAAGGAAGCGGCAGACAGACTTTGCGCAGAGGTTGGTTCCCGTGACGGCGGCGCAGTTACCGTTGCAGTTTCCTATTATGCTGAAAGTGAAAAACTCTTTTTTGTTCCTAAAGAATCATTTTTACCCCCACCGAAAGTTAACAGCGAGGTTATTCGCTTAACAGTAAGAAAAGAACCGCCCGTAAAGGTTCACAACGAAGAATTTTTCTTTAAATTAGTTAAAGCCGCATTTTCTCAAAGAAGAAAAACTGCAGAAAACTCCATAAGTGCAGGTCTTGGTGTAAATAAAAATGTTGTTGCCGATGCTTTACAACAGGTAGATTTAGAAAAAACAGTAAGAGCAGAAAAGCTCACAATGGAAGATTTTGCAAATTTAGAAAAAATATTAAACGCTTAATAAATGTCACTGTTTGAACAAATCAAACAGTGACATTTATTATTGGTAACTGTATAAAACATCCGTTTCTGTCAATAAATAATATAAAAACCAGATGAAAAACAGGAGGACATATTATGAGTGATAGAAACAGAAATGATAACGACAAAAATCCATTAGAAATCCCCGAAAACACACCTTCTGGGGAACCAAAACCCATAAGAGCCGCGGCAAGTAATCAAAAATCAATGAAAAAGGTGAAATATGCTTATGCTTTCGCCTTGCTTCTCGCTTTGGGTACGGCACTTATCACAAAAATTTCTACGGAAAAAGCCTTAGGCAATCTTGCACCCATTGAAAGCGATTATGTTACAATTACAACCCAGAAGGAAACAAGCAAGGACAGTAGTTTTCTTACAACCGAGCCTGATTTCGAGGTAAGGCAAAATCTTACTGACGTTCCCGATACAAGAGAGGAAACGGAGGAAGAAACCGAGGAACAAACGAAAGAAGAAACCACCGGGAACAGCAAATATGCCACACCCTACAGGGATTATTATTCCTTGCCCTTGGGAACGGATATTTTAAAGGATTATTCACCTGAAGTTCCGTCATACAGCGCCACAATGGGAGATTGGCGAACTCACTCGGGTATAGATTTCAGAGCTGCAGAGGGTGAGCAGGTAAAAGCAATTTCCTACGGAACAGTTACAAAGATTTATGAAGATGTGCTTTTTGGAACAATAATTGAAATTGACCACGGAAACGGAGTTACTGCAAAGTATTGCGGATTTAATAAAGATACTCTTGAGGTGAAAAAAGGCACAACCGTTGAAAGCGGTTCTCTTTTAGGCTATCTCGGCACAATTCCCTGTGAAAAGTCAGAATTAAGCCACCTGCATTTTGAAATTGTTTATAACGGAGAAAATGTAGAGCCTCTTGAATTAATGGGGAAATAAAAAACGCAGAAAAGCATTTTTAGGTGAGGAGTTAGGAGTGTCGGGGCAAAGTCGATTATAAGGTTCGCATTTCTTAAAAATATAATAAGCAAAAAGAATTCAGGACAATAAATGTCTTGAATTCTTTTATATTTATATATAATTGCGTCGCAGACCCTCAACACTGGTGACTGGCATCTGGCAACTTTAATTCCGCATTCCGAACTCCGCATTCATATAACTTTTCTTATTGAATCGAAGAATTCATTATACCTATCCACCCATTTCTGCACATCTTTTCTGTCGTATTTATTGGGCAGATATGTTTCCGTAACCGCGAGCTTTCCCATCCAAACGGCGAAGGCGGAAAATTTCTCTTTTAAAATAACATTTCCGCGGATTTGACGGATTTTATCTTTTAATAACGCTCTGCCCGATGCACCGAAAAGGTTGTCGAGCTTGTTTGTCATAATTTGTGCAAGGTCTTCTGTTGTGAAGATGCCCGATTTGAAAATTTCGTTTATTTCTTGTGCCGTGAAGTAAGTGAGTAAGTTCTTTAAAAGCGCAAGTCGCCCTGCAGAAAAACCGATTTCCTTAAAAAATCTTCTCTGATATTCCCAGAGGGTTTCCGTGTTATAAAGACCATCCGTGTCTTTTGAAATTGTGTCGGCGAGCATTGCACCGGCTTTCATAGCGTAGGAGATTCCCGAGCCTTTAACAGGATAGGTCATAAAGGCGCTGTCGCCAACTGCCGCATAGCCGTCTGCAACCAAAACACCAAGAGGTTGGCAAACCGGTATTTTAAGATACTGTCCGCCTCGAATGAATTTCTTGCTTATATGAGGATATTCCTCATAGATTGTGTACAATTCTTTTAAAACCTCTTCTTGGGTTAAAGGAGAGAAACGGCAGATTAAAACATCTACAAAATCATCTTCCGTCACAACCCAGGAAAAGCCCACAGTTCCGTCCTGTTTTGCGAGAATGTCGTAATATGTGGGTGGTTCGGGAACGCTTAAATCTTTTTCAAAAAAGGCACGGTATGTGTAAATAACATCAAAATCCTTGATTTCGCGGTTTATGTTCATAAATTTCGGCAAATTGTTTCTCAAAGGAGAGTCAACACCGCAAGCATCAATAATAATATCGCCGTAAATATCGCCGGCAGAGGTTTTTATTCCGACAACTCTGCTACCGAGAATTAATGGTTCAATTACTTCGCAATTGTAGTTTATTTTAACACCGCTTTTTTCAGAGAGGGAAAGAAGATGTTTTATCAAAACCTTTCTTTCCATAACTATTGCCTCTTCGACCGGCTGGGGCAGGGTAAGAGGAGCGGTTGTGTTTTCCGAGGAAATAAGGGTCAATTGATTTTTACATATTGTAAGGTTTTTGGGAGAGGGTAGGTCAATATAGGTGAAAGTGTTCTTCTCAAACACATCCTGTTGAGGAAGACCCATATCATCTTTTGAGGATTTTTCAAATACAGTTACATCGTAACCCATTTCCGCAAGCTTAATTGCGGCAACTAAACCGCCGTGACCTGCACCTGCAACAATAATTCGTGCCATAAGAACACCTCATTTCTATCTGTTTTTTATATAGCCGAAAGATTTGAATTTTAGGCGTACGTGGTTCAATTCTTTTCGGCTATTACATTATTATATATTAAATATACCATATCATTCACTTTGTTACAATGAAAAATAACACTTTTCTTGTTCATAAAAATTTCAAAATGTAACCGATTTTTGCGAAAAACCGTAATTTTTTGTATAGATTTGCACTAATTAACAAAAAGAGAGACAGTTTATAGTGCAATTTTCACATTGAAAAAGGGGTTTTATTATGTTATAATGCCCAATGTTGTTACAAAAGGTTACAAATTTGTAATAATTAGTTACATTCTTGAAATATATATTAATGAAATAAAAATTACGAAAGGCAAAAAATATTCTATGACAAAAAGCAGAATTAAAAGAATTGCGGTAGTTCTTCTCACCACTGTTCTCATGGCAACTTCCGCTTTCAGCGTAAGTGCAGCTGCCAAAAGCCTCGAATACTCAGCCTCCGCTTCTTACAAAAACAGTGTTTACTACGAAAGATTAATGAATGTAAAGCTTACGGGCGACCAGGTTACAGACCTCTGCAATGTTGCAAAGAGTCAGGTTGGTTACCACGAAGCAAGTTATTCTGATTACTCCGGCACATCTGTTGGTTACGGCAACGTTACCGAATACGGCAGATGGTACGGCAGACAGGGCTATTGGTGCAATGTTTTCGCATCCTGGTGCGGTTATGTTGCAGGAATTCCCTCTTCTATTTATCCTAAGCTTACAAGTGTTGGAGCATCTTATTATTCAACACTTCCTTCTGTTGGTGCAGATTGCTTCTCGTTCTCTTCCGGCAGAGCTCTTCAGGCAGGTGACCTTATTTTTTGTTGCACCTGCTCGGGCGGATATGGTTGTATTGACCACGTTGGCATTGTTGTTGATGTCACAGAAGAGACAATTTATACTGTTGAGGGCAATATGTCTGATCAGGTTAAAGCTTGTCAGTACCCTGCAAGCACAGGCTATTCTTCATATCTTCACGCGAGAATCAACTACGTTGCAAGACCTCAGTATGAAAACAATGCAAAGACTGCAAAAACTCTTACAGAAGCAGCAACAGTTAAAACAGTTGACGACAGTGTTTATGCAGTTTTCGATATTGCAGTTAACTACCGGCAGGCAAAAGACCTTTCCGAAAAAATGGGTGGTCAATTAGTTTCTGTTGGTACAAAGAAAGAGCTTAAAATTCTTTCAAAGCTTGCAAATGAAAACGGCTTCGGCAGATATTTCATCGGCGAGCATTTCAACAGCAAAAAGAGCGTTTGCTCCGTTATTACAGAAGACGGTATTTCGAAATCTTCTGAAAAAAGAAGCTCAACAGGTTTCATTTGCGAAATCAATGTAAATAAAATCGAAGCAGTTAACGGTGCAGTTTTAAATGGTGTTAAATACGAGGTTTATGACACACCTTTAACTTATGCACAAGCTAAAGCAGTTGCAGAAGCAAAAGGCGGCGAGCTTGCAGAGGTTAATGAAGATAATGCAAAAATGCTTTCTCTTCTTCTCAAGGACAGCAAAAAATATTTTGTTGAATCCGAAAAAGAATCTGCAAAGGCACTTTACAATAACGGCAAAGCAGAAGTAAAAAAAGCAAAAGCATATGATAAAAAGTATAATACCGGCTTCATTGTTGAATACAAAGAAGCAGAGAAATATACCGTAATTTACAATGCTAACGGCGGCGAAAATGCGCCTATTGAAAAGATAGCAGAAAAGGGTGAAACAGTAAGAGTTTCATTCCATCTTCCCGAAAAGAACAACAAGGTGTTTATGGGTTGGTCATTTGACGAAAAAGCAAAAACAGCAGATGTTGATTTCGGAGACACAATCAAAGTAACAAAAGATATTACACTCTACGCTGTGTGGGGATAAGAAAAACGACTGCTTCGGCAGTCGTTTTTCAGTTAAGAGTGAAAAGTGTGAGTGGAAGCAGGGTAAGGGGCGAAGCCGATTATAAAAAAACACTTGCATTTTTTTATATTATATGGTATATTACGAATGTACGAATATGAACTTGAGTGAGAGCAGGGGAACCTGCTCTCATATTTATTGCCGAGAAAGGTTTTCGACAATTTAAAAAAGTTTGTAGAATAATTTTAAAAGAGGTGCTGATTTGGCAAAGAACACAGTTTCTCAGGTTTGGGAAATCGCAGAACCCATTGCAGAAGAATTGGGGTTAATCCTTTGGGATGTTTGCTTCGAAAAAGAAGGTGCAAACTATTATCTCAGAATATTCATTGACAAGGAAGACGGCGTAGGTATTGAAGACTGCGTCAATATGAGTCACGCTATGGATGCTCCCTTGGACGAGGCTGATTTAATTGACCGTCAGTATAACTTACAGGTTTCTTCCCCCGGTATTGAGAGAAAGCTCACAAGGGATTTTCATTTTGACTATGCTATGGGAGAAAAGGTTATTGTAAGACTTATTCGCCCCTTTGAAGGTCAGCGCGAATTTAAAGGAGTTCTCATTGATTATTCCGAAGACGGTGCAGTTACAATTGAGTTTGATGAAGAAAACACAATGACTGCCGAAAAGAAAGAAATCGCTTGGGTAAAGCTTGACGATTTCTCATTTTAAACAGGTTAATATTTAGTTTTATATATTGAAAGGATTGGTAGGAAAAATGGCTAGAAAATCTTCTAAAAAAACAGAGAACAAAGAATTTTTCGAAGCAATACTTATGCTCGAACAGGAAAGAGGAATTCCCGCAGACTATCTTCTTGAAAAGGTTTGCGCCGCAATTGTTACATCAGTAAGAAGAGAATACGGCGGCGAGGACGTTGTTTTTGTTGATTGCAACCCCGAGGAATATAAGCTTCGCGTTTATCTCAGAAAACAGGTTGTTGAAGAGATTGAAAACGAGTTTACAGACATTCTTCAGGAAGAAGCAGTTAAGTATAACAAAAAAGCTCTTGTAGGCGATTTCGTTGAAATTCCTCTTGAAACAAAGCAGTTCGGCAGAATTGCCGCAACAACTGCAAAGAATGTTATCAGAGGCGATATTCACGATGCTGAAAGAGGTCTTATGCTCAGAGAGTTTGAATCAAAGCAGAAAGAACTTGTTACAGGTAAAGTACAGAGCATTGACCCACAGACAGGAAATGTAACTCTTGAAATCGGCAAGGCAGTAGTTGTTCTTCCCAAGTCAAGACAGCTTCCTAACGAAACATTCACAGAAAATCAGCTTGTTAAGGTTTATATCGAGGGTGTTAAGGATACTCCCAAAGGACCTAAAGCAATGATTTCAAGAACTCATTCAGGTCTTGTAAGAAGACTCTTTGAAACAGAAGTTCCCGAAATTTATGACGGAATTGTTGAAATCAAAGCAGTTTCCCGTGAGGCAGGCTCAAGAACAAAAATTGCGGTTATTTCCAAGGATGAAAATGTTGATCCCATCGGCGCTTGTATCGGTCCTAAAGGTGCTCGTGTAGGAACAATTGTTGAAGCTCTCGGCGGTGAAAAAATCGATATCGTTATTTACGATGAAGATCCCGCAAAATTCATCGCAGCTGCTCTTGCTCCTGCAGATGTTCTTAAAGTTGAAATTGATGAGGAAAGAGAACGTGCTTGTCACGTTACTGTTCCCGATACACAGCTTTCTCTTGCTATCGGTAACAAAGGTCAGAATGTAAGCCTTGCAGCAAGGCTTACAGGCTGGAAAATAGATATCAAGCCCGAAAGCGGATTCTATATTCCGCAGAGCAAGTGAGGTTCTTATGGCTGAAAAAAAGATACCTATGAGGAAATGCCTTGGTTGCGGTGAAATGAAGCCTAAAAGAGAGCTTATTCGCGCAGTCAAAAGTCCTGAGGGTGAAATAAGCCTTGACCTTACAGGCAAAAAGTCGGGCAGGGGAGCATATATATGCCCCGATAAAGCGTGTTTTCAAAAGGCAAGAAAAGGCAAACGCCTTGAAAGAGCTCTTGAAACCGCAATTCCCGACAGTGTTTATGACGCTATGGAAAACGAACTTAAATAAGGTCGAAAGGACTGGGCAAAATTTGAATAAAAAAGATACTATGGGTTTTCTCGGTTTGTGCCGTAAAGCAGGTAAGCTTTGTTGCGGTCACGATGTTGTGAAAGAATCCATTGTAAAATCTACTGCGGAGCTTGTTTTTCTCTCGGCGGACGCTTCCGAAAGGCTTGAGAGGGAAATGACTCACGCTTGTACCTATAACGGTAAAAATATTCCTATTATACGTACTTCTTATTCTATGGCAGATTTTGCCGCAGGAGTCGGCAAAGGTTCGGGTGTTTTTTCCGTAACAGACACCGGTTTTGCTAAAAAACTACATCAACAATTCGGGGAGGAATTAGATGATAACAAAATATAAAGTCGGCGAAGTAGCTAAAGACTTCGGCTTACAGAATAAAGATATTATTGAGGTTCTCGGTAAATTTTACGAAGGACCCAAAAAAGCACAGACCGCTCTTGATACAAAAGAGCTTGATGTTCTTTTCGATGTTTTGACACAGGAAAACAGTGTTGAAAGCTTCAACTCATATTTCGCAATGAAAAAGGTTGTAGAAAAGAAAGCTCCCAAGAAAGAGGAGAAAAAGCCAGAGCCTAAAAAAGAAGAAAAGGTTCAGAAGAAGGAAGCTTCCAAGAAAGAGGAGAAAAAAGCAGACAAACCTCAGAAAAAGGATGAAAAGAAGCCTGAAAACAAAGGCGACAAGAAGCCTGAGGGTCAGTCTAACGCAAATCCCTTTAAGAAAAATGAAAAGAAAAAAGACGGTCCCATGCAGTCCAGAACAAAGGGCGAAATGCGTACTATCGACACAAGAGCAGACAATGTTCAGCTTGATAAATATAACGAGAGATATGAAAATATCGCTCCCGTTCACTCTATCAACGACAATGTTCAGACAAAACAGAAATTAAAACAGAAGAGCCAGCAGTACAGAAAACAGCAGGGTATGCGTTCCAAGAGAAGAGAGAGCGAAGCAGAGAGATTAAAGAGAATCGAAGCAGAGCGCGCTAAAAAGACTCTTGTTATTACCGTGCCCGAGGAAATTACTGTTGGTGACCTTGCTGCAATGCTTAAGAGAACTGCCGCAGAGGTTATCAAAAAGCTCTTCTCTCTCGGTATGATGGCAACTGTTAACCAGGTTATCGACTATGATACAGCAGAAATCGTTGCAACAGAGCTCGGTGCAAAGGTTAAAAAAGAAGTTGTTATTACAATCGAAGAAAGAATTATCGACGACCACGAAGATAATGCAGAAGACCTTCTTCCCAGAAGTCCCGTTGTTTGCGTTATGGGTCACGTTGACCACGGTAAAACATCACTTCTTGACGCTATCAAAAACACTTCTGTTACAGAAACAGAAGCAGGCGGTATTACACAGCATCTTGGTGCTTACAGAGTAAATCTTAACGGTCAGGAAATCACTTTCCTTGACACTCCCGGTCACGCAGCTTTCACAGCTATGCGTGCAAGAGGTGCAATGGCAACAGATATTGCAATTCTTGTTGTTGCCGCTGATGACGGTATTATGCCCCAGACAGTTGAGGCTATTAACCACGCTAAAGCTGCAGGTGTTTCAATCGTTGTTGCTATTAACAAAATGGATAAACCGGGTGCTACAACTGATAAAATTATGCAGCAGTTAACAGAATATGAGCTCATTCCTGAAGAATGGGGCGGTGATGTTATCTGTGTTCCCGTTTCTGCAAAAACAAAAATGAACATTGATACTCTTCTTGAATCAGTTCTTCTTGTTGCAGAAATGAAAGAGCTTAAAGCTAACCCCAACCGTGCAGGTAAAGGTATTGTTATTGAAGCTAGACTTGATAAGGGTCGCGGTCCCGTTGCAACTCTTCTTGTTCAGAACGGTACTCTTAAATCAGGTGACATTATCGTTGCAGGTACTGCAGTTGGTAGAGTTCGTGTTATGACAGATGACAAGGGCAGAAAGGTTAACGAAGCAGGTCCTTCTGTTCCCGTTGAAATCACAGGTCTTGCAGAGGTTCCTGTTGGCGGCGATGCTTTCGACTGCGTAAGTGACGAAAGACTTGCCCGTGAACTTGTTGAACAGAGAAAGAATTCACAGAAAGAGGAAGCATTCCGCTCAATGCAGAAGGTTACTCTTGATAACCTCTTTGATTCAATTAACGAGGGCTCACTTAAAGACCTTAATATCATTGTTAAAGCAGACGTTCAAGGTTCCGTTGAAGCAGTTCGCCAGAGTCTTGAAAAGCTTTCCAATGAAGAAGTTCGTGTTAAGGTTATTCACGGCGGTGTTGGTGCAGTTAACGAATCCGACGTTATGCTTGCTAACGCATCAAATGCTCTTATTGTTGGCTTTAATGTTCGTCCCGACCCTGTTGCAGAGGTTAATGCTGAACGCGACAAGGTTGAAATGAGAATGTACAGAGTTATTTACGACTGTATCGAAGAGGTTGAAGCCGCTATTAAGGGTATGCTTGCTCCCAAATATCGCGATGTTGAAATGGGTAAAGCAGAGG
Source organism: Acutalibacteraceae bacterium (assembly GCA_045536495.1). Classification (GTDB taxonomy): domain Bacteria; phylum Bacillota; class Clostridia; order Oscillospirales; family Acutalibacteraceae; genus DTU089. Next base: position 17,500 of record JAZSNR010000032.1, on the reverse strand, counting down.
TTAGAAGCGTATTCAAGCTTTCAAGCGCAGGTACAATCGCAGGTTGTTATATTATTGACGGTAAAATCACAAGAAATTGCAAAATCCGTGTTGTTCGTGACGGTATTGTTGTGTTCGAGGACGAAATTTCCTCACTCAAACGTTTCAAAGACGACGTTAAAGAGGTTGCAACAGGTTACGAATGCGGTGTTGGTCTTGAGAAGTTTAATGATATTAAAGAAGGCGACATTCTCGAAGGTTATATTACTGAGGAGTATAAAGACTAATAAAAATCCAAATCTTCAGGCACATTGCGGCATTTTTCTGACTCGAAATATCTGTATATTCCTTCGTCAGAACAAATGCCACACTGCACCTAAATCTTTGAATTTTGTATAAGTTTTGGATTTTTGGTTTGAGTAAAAATTTTTAACATTAGGAGTTAAAATGGGAACTTATAAACAAAATCGTACAGCAGAGGATATCAAGCGCGAAATTGCCGCAATTGTAAGGGAACTTAAAGACCCGAGAATCTCTGACCACCTTATAAGTGTTGCAAGAGCAGATGTAGCAGGCGACTTGTCCTATGTTAAAGTATATGTTAGTGCCGTTGAGGGTATTGAGGTGGCGAAAGCTGCTACCAAAGCCCTTACGGGCGCTACGGGTCTTGTGCGCCGTGAGGTTGGTAAGCGTCTCGGTCTTCGCAAGACTCCCGAAATAAAATTCGTTGCCGATGACTCTATTGAGTACGGTATGAATATTGTTAAAAAGCTTGAAGAGATTTCAAGTGAATTTACCGATTAAGGTGAAAGCTATGATAATTGATTTAAAACAGTGCGCGAAGCTTTTGAGAGAACACAATGAATTTGTCATTATTTCTCATGAGCATCCTGATGGTGATACTTTAGGCTCTGCTTTTGCGCTTGCTGAAATACTCAAAAAAATGGGTAAAAAGCGTGTTGTCAAATGCAGTGATATAATCCCAAAGGATTTTTACTATATGACAGACAGCTATATTGCCGATGATGTAACAGACCCATATATTGTTACTGTGGATGTTGCGGATGAAAAGCTTTTAGGCAATATGGTGTCCTTGTATGGCGGAAAGGTCGATTTGTGTATCGACCACCATTTGTCAAATACCTATTATGCAAAGAATTCCTTTGTTGAGGACAGAGCCGCGGCTTGCGGAATTATTTACGAGCTGGCGCTGGAGCTGGGAATTGAACCTGATTTATATATAAGAGAATGTATATATACAGGCATTTCAACCGATACAGGTTGCTTCAGATATCAGAACACAACTCCTCAGACTCTCAGAATTGCCGCAGACCTTATGGAAAAGGGAATTGATTCCCAAAAAATCAATAAGCTTATGTTCGAAACGAAAACAAAAAGCTTTCTTGAGCTTGAGTTGCTGGCAAGAAAAACTCTTGAATATCATTTTGACGGTAAGTGTGCAATTATCACATTAACTCAGTCTATGTATAAAGAAAGCGGTTCAAGTGAGCATGAATGCCATACAATAACTGCTCTTCCCCGTCAGATTGAGGGAGTGCTTGTTGGTGCGGTTATTAAGGAAAAAGATGACGGAACATTCGGTATTTCCGTTCGTACCGAAGGCGATATAGATGCTTCAAAAATTTGCGCTCATTTGGGTGGCGGCGGTCACAAGGGAGCCGCAGGTGCAAGCTTTTCCTGCTCTTATGAAGAGGGAAAAGCAGAATTACTTAATGTTATAAAAACTGTTTTGGACGGTTTAAATCAATGACAGGAATAATACCTCTCAAAAAAGGTGAGAATATTACATCCTTTTTTGCAGTAAATAAAGTCAGAAGAATAATTGGCGAAAAAAAGTGCGGTCATACAGGCACACTTGATCCCAATGCAACAGGAGTGCTGCCGATAGCTGTCGGCGGCGCAACTCGTTTTATTGAACTTCTGCCCACACATAAAAAAGCCTACAAGGCAACCTTTAAAACAGGCTTTTGTACCGATACTCTTGATATTTGGGGAACGGTTACACAAACTTTTGATAAAAAGGTTAGCTTTGAGGAAATAGAAAAAGCCACTTTAGAATTTAAAGGGGAAATAATGCAACTTCCCCCTATGTATTCAGCAATTAAAAGAGATGGAGTCCGTCTTTATGAACTTGCCCGTCAGGGTATTGAGGTAGAGAGAACTCCCCGAAAATGCGAGATTTATGAGCTTTGTGTTGCGGAAACGGAGAATGGGGAATATTCCCTTTATTGCGGATGCTCTGCAGGAACTTATATAAGAACGCTCATAAACGATATTGGTGAAAAATTAGGTTGCGGTGCAACTATGACTTCACTTTGCCGTACCTTTGCTTGCGGAATTGAGTATTCAGGGTGCTTTACTCTTGAAGAATTAAGTGATTTACAAGAAAAAGGCGAAATCGAAAAAGCGGTTATTCCGCTGGAAAAATTACTTTTAGAATACCCCGAAATTCAGGTTACGGAAAATCAAGCCAAAAGGTTTTCCAACGGCGGAAGTCTTATGAGAGAACGGCTTCGTAATTTAAAAGAAAACGGAATTTACAGAGTTTACGGAAACGGTGAGTTTTTAGGTTTAGGCGATCTTACCGAAACAGATTTATTAGTGAAAAGAGTTTATAATAATGTCTGAAAACAAAAAGGTGCTTGTGGCACTTGGTACTTTTGACGGTCTTCATCTGGGACATAAAAAGGTGCTTTTAAGTGATACAACTGAATATGAAGAGAAAATCGCGGTGATGTTCACGGAGCACCCTCAAAAAACTCTTTCGGGGGTAGTTCCCGGTGAGCTCATTACCGAGTCAAAGCGAAATGAGCTTTTAAAAGAATGGGGCTATATTCCTGTATTTCTCGATTTTTCGGAGATTTCCAAGCTTTCACCCGAAGAATTTGTTGATAAAATTCTTCTTGAAAAGTTTAGCGCAACAGCTCTTTGTTGCGGTTTTAACTACCGTTTCGGAAAAGGTGCAAAGGGTGATGCTTCTCTTTTAAAACAGCTTTGTGCCGAAAGAGAAATTAAGCTTACTGTTTGCAACGAGGTTGAATTTGACGGCGCACCTGTTAGCTCTACAAGAATAAGAGAATGTCTTAAAAATGGTGATATCAGAACCGCAAACAAAATGCTCGGAAGATATTTTTCCTATAATTTTGAGGTGGTTCACGGAGATGCCCGAGGCAGAATTTTGGGTTCTCCTACCATCAATCAGTTTTTTAGCGAGAATTTTACCGTTGCAGAGTATGGCGTTTATGCCTCCTTTACCATTGTTGACGGGAAAAAATATATTTCTGTTACAAATATCGGTGTTCGCCCAACAATAAAAGGTGGCAGTGAAAAACGAAGCGAAACCAATATTGTCGGCTTTGAGGGCGATTTGTACGGAAAAAATATTGAAGTTTTTCTTGTTGAAAAGTTAAGAGGCGAAATGGCATTCAACTCTCTTGAAGCTTTAAGTGCTCAAATAGCCGTCGACAGAGAAAAAACAAGAGAAATAATGAAAAAGGAGTTTCAAAATGAATTTTAAAAACAAAATCAAAGTTGCTCCCTCTATTCTTTCTGCAGACTATGCAGACCTTAAAAATGAAATCGAAAAAGTAAAAGTTGCAGGAGCAGATATGCTCCACGTAGATGTTATGGACGGTCATTTCGTTCCTAATATTTCAATAGGTCCTCCCGTTGTAAAATCCATAAGAAAAGCAACGGATATGTTTCTCGACTGCCACCTTATGATAAGCAATCCTTCCGATTATGTTGAAGGCTTTGCAAAGGCAGGTGCAGATTTAATTTCTTTCCATGTTGAAAGCGAAAGCGACGTGAAGGAAACTTTAGAAAAGATAATAAATGCAGGGGTTAAGCCTGCATTAGTAATAAAGCCGAAAACTTCTGCTGAGGCAGTTTTTCCCTATCTCGAAAAGCTTGCAATGGTTTTGGTAATGACGGTTGAGCCGGGTTTCGGCGGTCAGTCCTTTATGAGTGATATGCTTCCGAAAATCAAGGCAATAAGAGAAAAAGCAAATCAGGTAAATCCCGATTTGCTCATTCAGGTTGATGGCGGAATTGTTCCCGAAACCGCAAAATTATGTGTTGACGCCGGCGCAGATGTGCTGGTTTCCGGTAGCTACATTTTCGGTGCTCTAAATATTGAAAATGCAGTTGAGTCTTTAAGATAAACATTTTCCGTATTCATAAATTTTTGAAATTTCCGATTCGGAGCATATAGATGTATTACCGAATTCGCATAAAATATGTAAAATTTTTTCGGAAAAGGTCAGCTTTGGACGGATTATGATATAAAGACAGTTTTTGTATTTATAGGGCTCAAACTTTTTAATAAAATCTTTCAGATTTGCGATTATTTTTAAGGAATCGAGAAAAGAGTTTTCATCCCAGGGACAAAAAAGAATGGGGTCTACATCCTTTTTCATAATAAGACGCTTTTTGTTTTTAGAATCTGCAAAGGGTGAGCTTGTGAAATGAAGCACACACCCGCCATCCTCTAAGGGAGCGACCTCGATTAGAAGCTTACCGTCCGTATCAACGGATTTTCCCAAGGATTTTCGTGCCTTATCAAGAATTGTCCATATAACACGGCGGGTTTCTATGTTGGAATAGTCCATCTCATCGTATGTAATGTCAAGGTCTGTCATATCAATTTGTGACAGAGTGACGGTGATTTTTTCTTCGCCGTTGGATTCGATTTTCATCATCTTCCCCCCAAACAGTAATATACTAATATCATAATACTCAAACGGCTTGGGTACAATGATAAAATATTGGAAAGGAATTTTCTTATGAAATTTGCAGTCAGCAGTTACAGCTTAAGTTCTCTTGTATCAAAAGGCGAGGCAACTGAAAAAGAACTTATTTCTATTGCTAAAGGGCTTGGCTTTGACGGAATAGAGTTTGCAGAAATCCATACTCGCGAGGGTATGGATAAAGCAGAGTATGCTAAAGAGCTTAAAGCAGAATGTGAAAGAGTAGGAATTGTTCCTGTTCAATATTCCGTAGGTGCAGATTTCATTTACGGCTCCGACGGTGATTTGCAAAAGGAAATTGAAAGACTTAAAGGCGAGGTGGATATTGCCTGTGCTTTAGGTGTTCAGGGTATGCGCCACGATGCAACAGGCGGCTACCGTGATGAAGATAAAAAATACAAGGGTTTCGAACAAGCCTTACCGAGAATAGTTGAGGGTTACAGAGCAGTTACTGAATATGCCGAAACAAAAGGCATCAAAACCATGATAGAAAACCACGGTTATTTCTGCCAGGACAGTGACAGAGTTGAAAGAATAATAACAGGTGTTTCTCATAAAAATTTCGGTGCTCTTATTGATATCGGAAATTTCCTTTGTGCAGATGAAAACCCGGTTAACGCAGTAGGTAGACTTGCACCCTTTGTTTCCTATGTTCATACAAAGGATTTCCATATAAGAAGCGGAAGCGAGCTTGCTCCTCAGGATTGTTTCTTTAAAACCCGCGGCGGAAATTACTTGCGTGGTGCGGTTTTAGGCCACGGAAATGTTCCCGTTTTGCAGACCTTGAGCATTTTAAAGGACAGTGGTTACAACGGTTACATAACTCTCGAATTTGAAGGCTGCGAGGAAGCAAAAAATGCTTGCAAATGGGGTCTTAACACCCTTAAAAATATATGTGAGATTTTGAATTGGTAATATGATTGGATTTGAAAGAAAAGTAATTCTTGCTTCTCAATCTCCCAGAAGACAAGAATTAATAAAACTTATATTTGATAATGTTGAGGTATTACCTGCGGAATGTGACGAAGCTCTTCCCGATGGTATCGGAGCAAGAGAGGCAGTTGAGTATCTCTCAAAAATAAAGAATGAAGCCTCTGCAAAATTAACGGACGGAGGAAATCTCATAATTTCTGCAGACACAGTTGTTTCAGTCGATGACGTAATTCTCGGAAAACCCATTGGCAAAGACGACGCCCGAAGAATGATTTCCCTTTTAAGCGGAAAAGTTCATCAGGTTTATACTGGCGTTACTCTTTCAATGAATGGGGAGTCCGTAACATTCAGCGAAAAGACCGATGTTGAGTTTTATGAGCTTTCCCAAGAAGAAATTGAGGAATATATTTCCTCATCAGAACCCTATGACAAAGCAGGTGCTTACGGAATTCAAGGTAAAGCAGGACTTCTTGTTAAAGGTATAAACGGCGACTACTATAATGTTGTGGGGTTGCCTGTTGCAAGACTGAAAAGAGAAATTCTTGAATTTATACAAGAGTTATGATAACATAAGCGTTAGTACTACCCACCGCTAACGCGGTCAGCCGGTTGCAAAGCGTTTGTTTTGATGTAGAGGTTGTACCACCCACCACCTGCGGTGGTCCCCCCTCCTTTTTGCTTCGCAAAAAAGAGGGATAACTAATGTAAATGATTTTATTATAAAGGCGGTGCTTTTTTTGGCAGAGAAAACAAAAGAAGTATATGTTGAACCCCAAGTAACCGAAGAAGATATAGAAAAACAGAGAAAACAGCAGGAAAAGGAATACCTTGGACCGCGAGAGATGGCGGCTTACATAATTTCAGGTATCGGTGACAAAAACTGGGAAACCTTTAACGGTAACAACGAGTTTTTCTACACCACAACCTTCCAGCATGTAAGCCCCATTACTTTAAGTGTGGCGCAGTCTATTTGTAGTATTCTTGACACATTTGATAATGCAATATCGGGCCCCATTCTCGACAGAACCCGTACCCGTTGGGGACGAGTTCGTCCATATCTTGTGTTGACACTTCCTTTCTGGCTTTTTTCTGCGGCAATGCCCTACCTTTTGCCCGACGGACTTTCTCAGGCAACACTTTTGGGTCTTTTCCTTGTTATAAGATACATCGGTTCAATTTCTAACTCTTTCTATACCCCTGCCTATCAAGCAGTTCTTTATAATTTAACGCCAAACGTAAATGAACGAAACAAGCTTATCGCGGCAGATACTTATGTAGACCTTTTGGGTGTATGGCTACCGTCCTTGTTCCCGTTCTTTGTTGACTATTTGCCCAGAACCATACCAACAAGAAACATTTATCTTGTAGGCGCTATTATATTTATGGCGCTCGTTGTAATATTCCGTATATTCGGTTTCTTCAGTCTTCGCGAAAGAGTGCCCCTTGCTTCCCGTGAGGAAATGAAGAGTACAAGTGTATGGAAATCTGTAAAACAAGTTGCATCCTGCCGTCCTATGTGGGCGCTTCTTGCCAAAAACTTCTTTGGTGTAGGTAAAGGTACAGGACAGAGTGTTGCAAACTATTTCTGGCTTAACTGCACAGGTAAGCTTTCCAATGCGGCGTTTTCCGGTTTCTTTACCGGTCTTCCAAGTTATTTCGTTTTGCCTTTTGCAAATAAATGGGCAAAGAAAATCGGTGTTAAAAAGCTTTCTGTTTTAGCTTACGGATATTGCGGTATTGTTTATCTTATAATGTACTTTATTGGTTTCCGCCCGACAGATAACAATATAATCAATTTGATTATTATTGTAGTTGGTCTTACCTTTGCAGGTGCTATGAACTCTGTTCAACGTTTCTGCGGCACTGCTCTTCAGGGTGATTTGTATGACTATGTTGAGTGGAAAACAGGTATTCGTAATGAGGGTATGATGAGTGCCGCTATGGGTTACATTACTCTTATTACAAATAATATTTCAACAATTTTGAGCGGTGTAATTATCGCCGCTATTAAGTACGAGCCTCTTTTGAACTCTTACGGCGTTGTTATTCCTCAGACCGACCCCGGTATGCTCAATGCAATCTGGGCAGTATTTACTCTTGGTCCTGCTTTCGGACGAATCGGTAAGGCTATTTCTCTTTCCTTCTTTAATGTTGACGGTAAGGTAAGAGAACAGATGATGGAAGACCTTGCAGTTTCAAGAGCGGCAAAATTAAAGAGCAGAACAAGTGACTCGTCAACAGAGTCAGCAGACTAATCAAAATTTGGAGATGCTACACAGATGAGAATAGTAGTTAAAGTAGGCACATCAACCCTTGCTCACAGCACAGGTTGTATCAATATTCGCCACGTTGAAGAGCTTTGCAAGGTTCTTTCTGACCTTAAAAATGCAGGTCACGAAGTGATTCTTGTTTCCTCGGGTGCTATCGGAATGGGTATAGGCAAGCTTTCTTTAAAAGAGAAGCCCACCGATATGCCAACCAAGCAGGCAGCGGCAGCAGTCGGTCAGTGCGAATTGATGTATGCTTACGATAAGCTCTTTTCAGAGTATAATCATACTGTTGCGCAGATTCTTCTTACAGGGCTTGATTTGGAAGACCCCACAAGATATCACAATATCAAAAACACAATGAACCGACTTCTTGAACTGAATGTTCTTCCTATTATCAACGAGAACGACACTGTAAATACAGATGAAATTTCCGTTGGAGATAATGATACATTGGGTGCAATTGTTGCGGTAAGTATGCACGCGGATTTACTTGTAATGCTTTCCGATATTGACGGACTTTATACTGCTGACCCGAGAGAAGATAAAAACGCAATTCTTCTTTCAGAAATTACGGAAATTACTCCTGAAATCGAGAATTTGGGTGGCAAGAGCGGTACAAATCTCGGCACGGGCGGTATGGCAACAAAGCTTTCTGCTGCAAAGAAATGCGTTGCAAGAGGAACAGATGTTGTTATAGCAAACGGTTCTTCACCTGCGGTTCTTTATGATATTATGGACGGCAAAAAGGTCGGAACAAGATTTATTTCAAAGAAATAAAGGGATGATTTTATGAAATCAACTTCAGATATTTTAAAGGAAGCAAAGGCGGCAAAGTCTGTCCTTTGCTCTCTTAATACAGAAGAGAAAAATAATGCACTTTTAAAAATGGCAGATGCTTTGGAAGAAAACTGCGAAGCTATTTTAGAAGCAAATGCAAAAGATATGGAAAAGGCAAAGGGAACAATTTCCGATGTTATGCTTGACAGACTTTGCCTTACAGAAGAACGTATCAAAGGTATGGCAGACGGAATTCGTGAGGTTGTGGATTTGTCCGACCCTGTTGGCGAGGTTCTTGCAAGAGTTGAAAGACCAAGCGGAATAGTTGTTGAGAAAACTGCAGTTCCTATGGGTGTTGTGGCAATTATTTACGAAAGCCGACCCAATGTAACCTCCGATGCGGCGGCACTTGCTCTTAAAAGCGGAAATGTTTGTGTTCTTCGTGGCGGCAAAGAAGCATTTCTTTCAGCAGATGCTATTGTAACTGCTATGAGAAAAGGTCTTGCTTCTTTAGGTCTTCCCGAAACACTCATAAATCTTGTTCAGGACACTACAAGACAAAGTGCAAACGAGCTTATGAATGCGGTTGGTTTTGTGGATTTACTCATTCCCCGAGGCGGCGCAGGTCTTATTAAGGCAGTTACGGAAAATGCAAAGGTTCCTTGTATACAAACGGGAACAGGTATTTGCCATATTTATGTTGACGAAAGCGCAGATATGGAAAAGGCGCTCAATATAGTTGAAAATGCAAAAACAAGCAGACCCTCTGTTTGCAATGCGGCGGAAGTTCTCATTGTAAACAGTAAAATTGCTAAAGAATTTTTACCGCTTTTAAAAGAAAGAATTGTCGATAAAAGAGAAAAAGACGGCAAAATCCCCGTGGAGCTTCGCCTCGATGAAAGAGCTGCAAAAATAATCGACGGCAAAAATGCAGGAGAGAATGACTTTGATACAGAGTTTCTCGATTATATTCTCGCGGTTAAAACAATTGATTGTGTAGAAGAAGCAATTGAGCACATCTCTCTTCATTCAACAGGGCACAGCGAAGCAATTATTACTGAAAATGCAGAAAACGCTGCTAAATTCACTCGCGGAGTAGACAGCGCGGCAGTTTATGTTAATGCTTCAACCCGTTTTACAGACGGCGGTGAGTTTGGTCTCGGTTGTGAAATGGGCATTTCAACCCAGAAGCTTCACGCAAGAGGGCCAATGGGTCTTAAAGAACTTACAACTTATAAATTTATCATTAAAGGTGACGGACAGATTCGCTGAAAGGGTGATAGTATGAAACAAATCGGTTTTATCGGTTGCGGAAATATGGGCGGTGCTCTTGCAAGGGCGGCTGTTAAATCCGTTGGTGCGGAAAATATTTTCGTTTATGACATAGATTTAAAAAAATCAAAGGATTTTGCAGAAGAAACAGATGTAAACGTTGCAGATGCAGAATATATTGTGCTTAATTGCGACTATATTTTTCTCGGTGTTAAGCCCCAGATGCTTAAAAGCCTTTTCGAAAAATTAGCCCCCGTAATTGAGGAGAGAACAACTGATTTCGTTTTGATTTCAATGGCGGCAGGAGTTTCACTTTCTTCTCTCGGTGCTATGGCGCAAATCGACTGTCCTATTATCAGAATAATGCCTAACATGCCTGCAAGTGTGGGTGAGGGTATGATTCTCTACACCTCAAATGAATTTGTTTCTAAAGAAGATATTGACGGTTTTCTTGATACAATGAAATATGCAGGCCTTCTCGATAAAATAGATGAAGATAAAATTGATGCGGCAAGCTGTGTTTCAGGTTGCGGTCCGGCTTTCGTGTTTATGTTTTGTGAAGCTCTTGCAGATGGCGCGGTTGAATGCGGTCTTTCCCGAGATAAAGCTCTTCTTTATGCGGCGCAAACTCTTATCGGCTCTGCCGAAATGCTTATAAAAACAGGGGAACACCCCGGTAGGCTCAAAGACGCGGTTTGCAGTCCGGCAGGAAGTACCATTGAGGGTGTAAAAGCTCTTGAAAACGGAGCTTTTCGAGCTAGTGCAATGGATGCGGTAAGAAAGGCTTACGAAAGAACCTTGGAACTTGGTAAATAAAAGCGAGGAACTGTTCGAAAGAACAGTTCTTTTTTGTTGAAATAGCAAAATTATTATGATACAATTAAAATGTAGAAATTTTGGCTTTGGGGTGATTCTACATGATAAAAGCGGCGGTTTTTGATCTTGACCATACACTTTTTGACCGTTACGGCACAATAAGAAAAATTGCACCGGATATAGTTGCGTCCTTTGATGTTTCAGAGGGAATAACACCGGAAATTTTTGCAGATGAGCTTTCTTTTGCGGACAAGCAGTATGTTCATAAGGGTTGGAGAAATATTCATTCTCATCTTATTGAGAAAAATATCTTCAAAACAATCCCCACATATGAGGAATATGCTGAAAGGGTTTTAAGCTGTTTCAGAAAAGCAACTGTTAAATATGATTTTGCTATTCCTGTATTACAGGAAATAAAATCAATGGGAATAAAGACCGCGCTTATTACAAACGGAAGCCCCGAGCTACAGCATTTTAAAATTAAGTCTTTGGGTTTAGACGATTGCTTTGATGAAATTATTGTAAGCGGAGAAACTTCTTTCGAAAAACCCGATATAAGAATTTTCCAGCTTATGGCAGAAAAATTAGGAATAGAAACCAATGAAATGATGTATATAGGGGACCACCCTGTAAACGATATTGACGGTTCAAGAAATGCAGGTTGTATACCCGTTTGGGTAAAAACTACGGGAACCTGGGTTTTTCCGGAAGTAAAAAAACCTGAATTACAGGTTGAAACTGTAGAAGAAATTCCTGATATAATCAAAAAAATTAACGAAAGGTAAGAGTTATGAAAGGAACAAGCTTTTTACCCATAACCGCAAAAGAAGTTGAAGAGCGCGGTTGGGCAGAAGTTGATTTTGTATATGTTTGTGGTGATGCTTACGTTGACCACCCCTCTTTCGGTGCGGCTATAATTACCCGTGTACTTGAAGAGCAAGGGTTCAATGTGGCTTTTCTCGCCCAACCTGAATTTCATAATTCGGAAGATTTCAAGCGTTTCGGAAAACCTCGTTTAGGCTTTCTTGTCAGCGCAGGTAATATAGATTCAATGGTGGCGCATTACACCGTTGCCAAAAGAAAAAGAAATTACGATTATTATTCCCCCGGCGGTAAAATGGGACTTCGTCCCGACAGAGCAACAGATGTTTACTGCCGTCTTATAAGAGAAGCTTACCCCGACACTGCAATTATTATCGGCGGTCTTGAAGCATCTCTTCGCCGATTTGCCCATTATGATTATTGGGAAGACAAGGTTTTAGAAAGTGTTCTCGTTTCCTCGGGAGCAGATATTCTTACCTATGGTATGGGTGAAAATATCATAAGAAAAATTGCTGCTCTTCTTGATAAGGGCGTGCCGATTTCTAAAATCCGTGATGTTCGTGGTACTGTATGGCTTGGTTCTCGCGATGAAAAGGTCCATTTTGATATAGCGGGCGAATGGGATTTTAATAAGCTTAAATCAGATAAAGAATATTACGCAAAAGCCTTTTCCGTTCAGTATAAAAATCAGGATAGCGCCTACGGAAAAGCACTTGTTGAATATTACGACGATAAAATGCTTGTGCAAAACCCACCTATGCCACCTCTTGAAAGAGAAGAGCTTGATGAGGTTTATGCTCTTCCCTTTATGAGAGATTATCACCCCTCTTATGAAAAACAAGGCGGTGTTCCTGCAATAACAGAGGTGCAGTTTTCTCTTACTCATAACCGCGGATGCTTTGGCGGCTGCAATTTCTGTGCGCTCGCTTTCCATCAGGGCAGAAGTGTCCGTTCAAGGAGTATTGAAAGCGTTGTAAATGAAGCGAAGCTCTTAACAGAAAGAAAAGATTTCAAGGGTTATATAAATGATGTTGGCGGACCCACTGCAAACTTCCGTCATCCTGCCTGCGATAAGCAGCTTAAAAGCGGAATTTGTGCAGATAAAAAATGCCTTGCTCCTGAGCCTTGCAAAAATTTAAAGGCAGACCACAGCGAATATATTGAACTTCTTTCTCAAATCGAAAGCTTACCAAAAATCAAAAAGGTTTTTATTCGCTCGGGTATAAGATATGATTATCTCAATGCAGATAAAACTCCCTCGGGTAACGCGTTTTTCAAAAAGCTTGTTAAAGACCACGTAAGCGGACAGTTAAAGGTTGCCCCCGAGCATTGTTCGGGCAATGTTTTACGCCTTATGGGTAAACCGGATTTTAAAGTATATGAGAAATTCAAGGACAGATATTTTGAATTGACAAAAAGCTTCGGTATGGAGCAGTATCTTGTTCCGTATCTTATGTCCAGCCACCCGGGAAGCACTCTTTCCGATGCGGTGAAACTTGCGGAATTCATAAAACGTTGGAACTATAATCCTGAGCAGGTGCAGGATTTCTATCCCACACCTGGTACTGCTTCAACTGTTATGTTTTATACGGGAATTGACCCATTTACAATGAAAGAGGTTTATGTTCCCAAAACACCCGAAGAGAAGCGTATGCAAAGAGCGCTTTTGCAATGTGCAGACCCGAAAAATGCGGATTTGGTAAGAATAGCCCTTAAGAAATGTCACAGAGAAGACCTTATCGGTTATGATAAAAAATGTCTTATAAAACCCTCTTATAAAGATAGGGTTGAGCAGGCAAAGAAGCAGAATTCTTCAAGAAGCAATAAAAATCAAAATCGCAGAGGTAACGGCAGAAATACTCCAAAAGGAAAGAGGAGATAAAATGCAGCTCTTGAAAATAGATAAAGAGAATTATGTTGGTCAGGCAGACCCCTATATTCTCAAGCATAACGGAAAGTATTATATTTATACCACCGGCGATGACGGAATTTATGCTCATTCCTGTGATACACTTTTAGGTGATTGGAAGTTTGAGGGCAGAATTTTTACCATTGAGGGAAAAGACAGCTTCTGGGCACCATCTGTAATTTTCCACGAAGGCAAATTCTATGTATATTTTTCTTTCGAGTACTACGATGTTGAGCCTGACCAAGGGGGACATCATCAGGCAATGCACGTTATAGAAAGCGAGAATCCTTTAGGTCCGTTTTCCGAAGCAAAAAATATTTTAGTGCCTTTTTCAATTGACTCTCATATTGTAAAAACTGATGAAGGTCTTTTCCTTTTCTATTCGCCCAATACCTTTGAGGGCGAAAGAATCGGTACATATATCGTTGTTCAGAAAATGGCAGATCCTTACACCCCTATCGGTGAGCCTGTACCTGTTATTAAGGCTTCAATCGATGAAGAAATTTTCTGCCGTAACCGCTATAAAGAGGGTCAGCATTGGCACACAATTGAAGGCGCTTACTGGTTCCGAGAGGGCGAGTGGCAGTATGTTATGTATAGCGGCGGTCGCTATGAGGATGAAACATATTTCGTTGGTTATGCGGCGGCAAAAACCACAGAGCAGGATTTAACAAAGGTTAAATTCCAAAAAATGCCCGACGACAACACTTATGCACCTCTTCTTCGCAGTAATGAATGGGAAGAGGGAACTGGTCATAACAGCATTATTAAAGAAGACGGTCAGTATTACATTGTTTATCACGCAAGAAATACTGAGGCAGACGGACTTAACGGCGACAGACGTAACGCGCGTATTGCAAAAATGCACGTTGAAGACGGTAAAATATGGGTTGAAAGATACTCTAACCATATATAATAGAGGAGTAAACTATGATTATTGATGAACTTGTTGGTTTTTCCAACCTTTACGGCAGTAACGAAGAGCTTGTTCTTGCAGGCGGCGGAAACACCTCTGCAAAGGACGGGGATGTTATGTATATAAAAGGCTCGGGAACTCGCCTTGCAGATATTACCGCAGAGGGTTTTGTGAGAATGAGCCGAAGTAAAATTGCAGAGATTTTTACAAAAACCTACCCCGATAACGACAAGGAAAGAGAAGCTCTTTCTCTTGCAGATTTAATGGCGGCGAAGCTTCCCAATCAGGAAAGCAAAAGACCCAGTGTTGAAACAACACTTCATTCTCTTTTCCCATATACCTTTGTTTTGCATTTGCATCCTGCACTTGTAAACGGTATTACCTGTTCTTTAGACGGTGAAAAGGCGGCAAAAGAGCTTTTCGGCGACAGTGTTTTGTGGATTGAGCCTTGCAAGCCCGGTTATACCCTTGCAAAAAAATGCTCGGATACATTAAAAGAATATAAAGAGAAATTCGGCAAGGATGCAGATTTTCTTCTTCTTGCAAACCACGGTATTTTTATTGCTGATGATACAGTTGACGGTTTAGGTGAAAAGCTCTATTCCGTAATGGCAAAAATCCGCTCCGTTACAGAAAAAGAAGCTGATTTGTCTGTTGGTGAGTTCGATGGCGATAAATCACAAGAGATTTTCAATGAAATCTGTGATGTTTTCGGCGAAGACTGCGTTATAACTTATGAGCCTTCCGCAGTTTCTCTTGAATTTGCAAAAGATAAAGAAAGTTTTAATAAAATATATCAACCCTTTAACCCCGACCAGATTGTATATTGCAAGCCTTACCCTGTATATATCGAAAAGAAAGAAGATATAAAAACCGTGGTTGAGGAATACAAAAATAAAAATAGCTTCTTACCCAAGATTTTATTTGTTAAGGACTGCGGTCTTTATGCAGTGGATTATTCCGAAAAGGGAAGCGAAACTGCTGCGGCACTTTTTAACGATGCAATGAAAATTGCAGTATATGCCGAGAATTTCGGCGGAGCAAGGCATCAGAGCCGGGAATTGACAGATTTCATTGTCAATTGGGAAGCAGAAAGCTACAGAAGTAAACAATAAAATAAACAAAAAAAGCCTGTGTTATTTATGGAATATTCCAAAAAATAATATAGGCTGTTTATTTTGTTGGATTTTGCTTAAAGGTATGTTAAAATAACAATTGTACAAAAATGACTTGAAAGTCACAAGGAGGAAATTTATATGAACAAGCAAGAACTCTTTTGTGAAAAGAACGGCAAGCTCCATGTAGGGCATACCATACTCACAGGTTTTGCTTTCCTTGCATCATCAATTGCTTGGGCAATTTATGACCCTTACATTACAAAAATCCTTGACAGATTGCTTACAGAATCTGCATGGATAACATCTCTCAGCCAAAGTCTTAACGAGGCTTTTCCTGTTCTTGCAAAATTTGCAGAATCACAAGGTCAGAATGTTAATACTGCCGCCGGCGGAATTACACTTGTTCCGTTATTCATCGGTATTATTATGACCTTTGATAACATCTTCGGTGTTATTTTCCAGCCTACTTTCGGTAAGCTTTCAGACCGTTGCCGTTCAAAGCTTGGTAAACGCCGTCCCTTTATTGTATTCGGTGCACCTGTTTCTGCAGCGCTTTTTGCGGTGATTCCTTGGGTTGCATTAACAAATAACCTTTCCGCAACAATGTTCTGCATCATACTTTTTGTTTTCTCAATGTCCTTGTGGAGAGCTCCCGCAGTAGCACTTATGCCTGCTCTTACTCCTCCCGAGCTCCGAAGCGAAGGTAATGCTATCATTAACCTTATGGGTGGCGTCGGCTCTGTTATCGGTATGGTAGCCGGTACTCTTGTAGGTGTGGTTTACACTGCAATTACAAAAACAGAGGTTAGTGCTGCCAATGAACAGTCAACAACCTTCCCCTATGTTTTCCTTGTTGGCGCAGTTGTTATGATAATCGGTATGCTTGTTATTCGTGTGTTTGTTAAAGAGCCATCAAGCAAGCTTGAGCTTGAAGCAACAAGAAGACAGGCAGCAGAAGAAAAAGCACAGGCTAAAGCAGAAAAAGAAGCAAGAAAAGAACAGAAGCTTTCCAAAGGCGAAAGAAAGAGCCTTATCAGTATGTTGGGCGGTTTGTTCTTCCTCTTCTGCGGAACAAATGCAATTACAACCTTCTTTGCTCTTTTTGCTGCTGAGGTACTCGGCAAATCAACAAGTGAAGCAACAATTATGACAACCTTGTTTGCCGTTTGCTCTGCTATCGGTGCAATACCCGCAGGTAAAATGGGTAAAAAATTAGGCAGAAAGAAAACTATTCTTATCGGTCTTGTATTGTTTATGGTAGTTTTCCTTATGTATGTTTTAACCGGCAGTATGGCACTTATCTGGGTTGCTCTTATAATAGGCGGTTTTGCAAATATGCTTATTACCGTTAACACATTGCCCTTGGTTCTTGAAATCGGCGGTATAGATAAGGTTGGTACTTTTACAGGCTACTATTACACAGCAACCTTCTCCGCTCAGATTGCATCTCCCATTATTTATGGTATTGTTCGTATGCTTTCAGGAACATATCTTTCACTCTTTATTTACAGCCCGATTATGTTTATATTAAGTATTTTCTGTATTCTTTTCGTTAAACACGGTGAGGCTATTCCGGATGCAGTCATAAAAGAGGCACAGCAAGACGATTAAAGATTGTCATATTTTGCGCATAAGCCGTTTTTCGCCCCTCGGAGTATCCATATACACCGTCGGTACGAAATTCCGTCTTCTGCATCAAAATCTGCCAATCTTCTGAAGATGTGTATTTTGCGCATAAGCCCTTTTAATTAAAAATTCGCCCCCATACAAATTCATTTTGCACAAGTCCAGTAAAAACGGACAATAGAAAAAAGAAACCTCCTATGGTAGAATTAAACTATCATAGGAGGAGTTTTTATGTCCAGGAGTTACAGAAACATACAGCAATATGAAGAAGAGATATTAAGAATGCGAGAAGC
>JAZSNR010000065.1:0-22055 GCA_045536495.1 Acutalibacteraceae bacterium | reverse complement strand
GCTTCTCGCATTCTTAATATCTCTTCTTCATATTGCTGTATGTTTCTGTAACTCCTGGACATAAAAACTCCTCCTATGATAGTTTAATTCTACCATAGGAGGTTTCTTTTTTCTATTGTCCGTTTTTACTGGACTTGTGCATTATTGCGATAGGTCAATTTTTATATTAAATTATAACTTTTCAATATCTTCTTTTGTTATCATATGAATACCTTTTTCAACAAGTGCATTCTGTGCAGTAGTAACATCTTCAACGCGGAAAATCATATATGCGTGCTTTGTTACTCCGTTACCCATAAAGGCATACATATAGTCAATATTAACGCCTGTGCTTTCAAGAATATTCAAAACCTTGTTAAGACCACCGGGAACATCAGGAATTTTAACACCTAAAACATCTGTAAGAGAGTGAATATAGCCTGCATCCTTCAAAACGGTTGTCGCTTTATAAAGGTCCTTAACAATGATACGAACTATACCAAAATCCCCTGTTTCCGCAAGAGAAAGGGCTCTCATATCAATTTCATTTTCAGCAAGAACGCCTGTCATAGCGCTCATTGCACCGGGTTTATTTTCAACGAAAACAGAAATCTGTTTAATACTCATAACAAATCCCCCTTATATTTTTCTCTTGTCAATAATACGAACTGCTTTACCCTCGCTGCGAACAATTGATTTAGGCGCAACCAAGGTAACCTTTGCTGAAATACCCAGCATCGAACGTAAACCGTCAACGATTTCTTTCTGTCTGCGGTCAATTTCGCCCATATTATCAGTGAACATTTCGGGTGTCATTTCAACGTGAACATCAAGAGTATCTGTGTTCTTAACTCTGTCAACAATAATCTGATAGTTAGCAGAATAGCCTTTATTAAGAAGAACTGTTTCAATCTGTGACGGGAACACATTAACACCGCGAATAATGAGCATATCATCGCTTCTGCCCATTGGCTTACACATTTTAATAAATGTACGACCGCAAGAGCATTTTTCACGCTTGAGAACGCAAATATCTTTAGTTCTGTAGCGAATAATCGGAAATGCTTCTTTAGTAATCGCTGTGAAAACAAGCTCACCCTTTGAACCCTCAGGAAGAACCTCAAGTGTTTCGGGGTCAATAATCTCTGCAATAAAATGGTCTTCATTAATATGCATACCGCTCTGAGCGGAGCATTCAAAGGAAACGCCGGGACCTGAAAGCTCTGTAAGACCATAAATATCATAAGCCTTGATACCGAGAGTTTTCTCAATATCTCTTCTCATTTCCTCGCTCCATGCCTCTGCACCGAAAATACCTGCTTTAAGGGGTATTTGGTCAGGAGTAAGGCCCATTTCCTTCATTGTTTCGCCAAGATATGCTGCATAAGAAGGTGTGCAACAAAGAATTGTTGACTTCAAATCCTGCATAAACATAATCTGACGTTCTGTGTTACCTGATGAAATCGGAATAGTAAGGCAACCAACCTTGTGACTACCGCCGTTAAGACCTGCACCGCCTGTGAAAAGACCATAACCATAAGCAACATGGCAAACATCTTCATTTGTAGCACCAACTGCAGTTAATGCACGAGCGCAGCAATCATCCCATAAATCAATATCGTGCTGGGTGTAATAAGCCATAACCCTTTTACCTGTTGTGCCCGAGGTTGAATGAATTCTTACACATTCATTCAAGGGCTTTGCAAGAAGACCGTAAGGGTAACCCTCTCTTAAATCATCCTTGGTTACAAAGGGTAATTTATGTAAATCCTCTGTACCTTTAATATCGTCAGGAGTAACACCTGCTTCTTCCATTTTTGTGCGATAAAGAGGAACATTGTCCCATACGTGTTTAATTTGTTTTACGAGACGTTCATCCTGCCAAGCCTTGAGTTGTTCAGGACTTGCGGTTTCAATCTCAGGTTGATAATAGCGTTCCATAATAGCCTCCTTGGGTTAAAACATACAAAGTATTATAAAACTGTAAAATATCTTTGTCAACAAAAAAAGCTTTAAATCAAGCCTTTTTCCTTTTTATTTTTCTTGAAATTGCCTGAATTGTAACTCTGAGTAGAGAAGCAGCAATGATACCGCCGCCGATACCTATTCCAACTGTTAATGTAATTAAAAAGTATTCAAGAGCAGCCTCTCTGTTTTCAGAAAGAAGATTATTCATAGCATAATAAAGCGTTCCTCCGGGAACGAGAGCAATACATCCGGGGAAAATAAAAACAGTTGCAGGTGTTTTGCATATTCTTGCAAAAAGCTCTGCGAAGCTTGAAGCAACAAAAGCAGCTATAAGATTGGGTAAAAAGTTGCCTCCAAAAAGCTCTGTAAAGGCAAAATAGCAAACACAAGCCAAGAACCCGTCTAAAACTGCAAAAGGCCAATGCGACGGCTTTAAACGAAAAAGAATGGCAAAGCCGAGAGTGCTTATTGTACCTGCAACAATTTTAATTAAAATAGCTTCCAATTAAAACACCCTCCCGAAAAACATAATAGCAACAATATAGCCGAAAGCGACCATAACTGCTGTTAAAACCGCTTGAACCAGCTGAATTATGCCCGAAACAGTATCGCCGAACAGCAAGTCACGAACGGCATTACCGAAAGCCAAGCCGGGAATTAGTAACATAATTGTGCCTATCATAACCATATCAATATTTTGACCGATACCAAAATGAACAAGCAAAAGACCGCAAATTGCACCAATAAAGGACTGGGCAACCGTATAGAGCATTTTGTTCATAAGATTAATTTTCTGTCTGTTCATTACAGAAACAAAAAAGCCTGCTATTGCCGCTGCTAAAGCATCCCACAAATTCCCGCCGAAGAATACGGCAAAAGCACCTGCGCCGATTATACCGCCCACAATTGACAAATATTTGGGAAACGGTTTGTTATGCAGTGCATTGTGAATCTTTTCCTCAACATCCTCAAGAGAAACAACACCGTTACAAACATCGCGGGAAAGCCTGTTCATTTCATCAAGCTTATACATATTGTTTGATGTTTTATAAACACGTCTTACCTGAGAAGCAGTTGTTCCGTCGGCAAAGCGAACCCCTGCAACAACTAAGGACGGCAATGCAAAAACATCCGTATGTACAGCTCCGTAAGCGGTACAAATTCTTTCAACTGTGTCTTCTATTCTGTGAGATTCACCACCGCAGCGGAGAATATTCTCCCCTATATCAAGTGCTTTACCGAGAACGTAATCAGCAGTATAAATAGAACTGTTAATTATATTTACAGTTGCATTCTCGGTCTGTATCTTCTTTTTCTTTTTAAACATTAGTTAACCTCTATTTTTTCTTGAGTCAATATAGTCCTGCAAAATAATATCTGCGGCAACGGCATCAACAACGTTTTTACGTTTTTTTCCTCTTATGTTGTTTTCGCTTAATATTCTATGGGCTGAAACAGTTGTAAGCCTTTCATCCCAGAATACAACAGGAAGTTCAGTTAGGCTTTTTATAACCGAGCCTAACTCTTCGCAAGCATCCGCACGAAAGCCCTTTGAACCATCCATATTTTTAGGAAGTCCGATTACAATTTCTTCCGCTTTTCTTTCGATTGCAATATTAACGATTTTTTGTGCTAATACGGTTTGATTCCATTCTGTTATAACGCAAACAGGCGCTGCTAACATTTCAAGCTTATCACAAACAGCAATTCCTGTTCTTTTGTCGCCATAATCAACAGATAAAATTATCATAAATTTACCTCAAAAATGGCTGATAGAAAATCTATCAGCCGATTATTTTATTAAGAAACAACTACAGCTTCCTCTGCTGAGGTTTCAGGGGTTGTTGCAACTGCCTCAGTTTCGGTGGGAGCTTCCGTTGTTGTAGAAGTCGGAAGCGTTGTTGTAGGTGCAGTTGTGGGCTTAACCGTTGTAGCAGGTTTAGTTGTCTTTTTATTTTTATCTTTCTTTTTCTTCGTAGTTTCCTCTGTTGCAGACGGTGCAGTCAACTCATCAGGAATTTCAGAACCGATTGCATGTAGCATTGCGCAGTTCTTGCATTTCGACGGAATGTGTGAGGACTTATAATAGCCAGTTCCTGTTTGCGCACATCCTGCTGTAGCAATATCGCCTGAAATTTTACAATAAGAACGTGCAACGACACCGCTTGCTGTGGGGTAAGACATATATTCTAAATCTTCGTGAACATCGTTCATAATGGCTTTAAATATCTTACCTGCAGGGTTACCGGAAGTGTTTGTAATAGCTTTAGGTTCATCGTAACCATACCAAACAGCAGCAACATAATACGGAGTGCCACCTACAAACCAACGGTCCTTATCATCAGATGTTGTACCTGTTTTTGCAAAGGTTTCAAAGCCGTTTACTCCGTAGCCGCCGGCTGTACCGCCGTTAACAACGGTTCTCAATAACTGACGCATAACACCTGCGGTGCTTTCGGAAACAACCTGATTGCCCTCACTGTTACCGGATTTAAGAAGAGTTTCAGTACCGTCATTATTTGTTACTTTATAATAGCAATAAGGCTCAAAATAATAGCCGTTATTACCGTAAATCGCAAAAGCAGCGGTCATATCAAGAGTTGTAACACCTTCACTTGTACCACCAACACAAAGTGATGAGAAGTTACCGTCATAGTTGGGGTCGTCTTCGTCTGTTACAAAGGTTGAAATTTTAAGGTCATCCACAAGGAAATCAAAGCTTGTTTCAATACCGATTCTTCTCATTAACTGAGCAGGAACTGTATTCAAAGACTGTGCCAAAGCGGATTGAACTGTGACAAAGTTTGTAGCAGAGCCGTGAGAACCGCCGTAGTTAACCGGCCACCTTGATGAACCAAGCCTGATACCGTAGTTCTGGACTTTAGTTGACCAGGTAGCAACATTATTTTCAATAGCAGGTGTATACACGGATAAAGGCTTAATAGAAGAACCGGGCTGACGAGGTGAATCAGTAGCTCTGTTAAGACCTCTGAAAGTCTGTTTTTCACCGGCACCGCCAACCATTGCCACTACCCTACCGCTATAATCCATAATTGTTATTGCAGATTGTACGGGAGGATTTTCCTTATCTTCTAAATCTTCATCCGGGAAAGTCTCTCGCTTTACATAAACATTTTCTGCAGCTTCCTGAACCTCAAGGTCGATTGCTGTATATATACGTAAACCACCGAAGAAAACCTTACGCCAAGCCTCATTGTAAGTTAAATCATATTCATCCTGTAAATCTTCAATAACACTGTCGATTACATATTCAACATAGTAAGAAGACATCTCGGAATCAGTCTTATCTGTATATTTAATATCTTCCTCTGTGTATTCCTCTTCATCCTCTTCCTCGGTTTCAGTAACCTGGCTACCTTTATAATTCTCGCTATTGGTAAAAATCAATTCATAATCCATAGCTTTTTCGTATTGCTTTTGAGATAGACTGCCTCCCTCAAGCATACACTGAAGGCAATATCTCTGTCTACCCATATTGCCTTCTTCATCTTTTTCAATCAAAGCAGCAAGGCCATCTTCAGTAAGGGGGTCGAAGTCTGCCGGAGCTTTAGTGATAGACGCTATAATTGCACATTCTGCCGCATTCAGATCCTCAACATCCTTGCCGAAATACTTTTCTGCCGCTGTTCTTATACCGTAGCAACCATTACCAAGGTAAACAGTATTAAGGTAGAATTCCATAATCGTTTTCTTGGAATAGTGTCGTTCAACATTCAACGCGTTAAGAATCTCATAAAACTTACGGGAAACGGTTCTGCCGTCCTCTTTGGTAAGGTTCTTAATTAACTGCTGGGTGATTGTTGAAGCACCACGTTCAAAGCCTGAGGAAACAACACCAAAAAATGTGCTGTACCAGTCAACACCTTTATGGTCATTGAAACGCTTATCTTCAAGGTCACGGAAGGCGTTAATCATATTTTTCGGAATGTCTTTATAATCAATCCACACACGGTTTTGTGCGCCGTGAAGCCTCAAAAGCTCAACAAGCTGTTTGTTGGAATCGTATCCGTAAATAATACTTGTCTGCTCCTGATTAGCTTTGTATTCTTCAAGGTCAATTTTCTTATCTTCTGTTACATATTCGTTAGCGAATTTGTAAACATAGGTACAAGCAACCGTGCCGCAAATAATACAAATTGCTGCGATTACCATAACAACAGAAAAAAACCTTTTAAGCTTAGGGTGTTGTTTCTTAACCTTTTTCGGTTTACTTGAACGTTGTGGGCGTTTTAAAGCCATAAAGGAAACCTCCTTAGGAATCAATAACGAAATACTATTATAACATATATTTTCAAAAATGTTTATAGTTTAATAAAAATTTAATAATAAACGTATAACCATCTTCAAATTACCAATCATACAAAAGAGAGGGTGAAAATATGCGCTCACACATAGCTACTATATCAATTATTATCTTTCTTAGTATTGGAATTATTATAACAAACGCTGTTTCAACCGAAAACCAAGAAAGCGCGGAAATCCGAGAAAATAATACGAAGGTATATACCCTAAAGGATTATAACGGACAATTAGCGTTGTTTATAAACAACAATGATATTCCCGCAGAAACATATAATATTTTTACAAAAAGCCTTCCGAAAACTGATGCAGAAGCTTTAATAAACGGCATAATTGCAAAAAACGAAGAAGAATTAAATAAAATGCTCGAAGAATATTTAGGGTAAATTTGAAATTATAGATTCAGCGACAGCCATATCAAAGGGTGTCGTTATTTTTATATTACGGTCTAACCCTTCCACAAGCTTTACTCTGAACCCTCTGTCTGCAAAAATCGAAGCAACATCCGTATAAGCCTCAAGCTCATCGTCGGACAAAGAGTTTATAACATTCTCAAGCTCTTTTAATCTGAAGCTTTGGGGTGTCTGAACTCTGTAAAGCTCCTTGCGAGGTAAGTGGTCGGTAAGAAAATCTCCTGTCGATGTTCTGATAATTGAGTCATAAACAGGCATTACCGTATTCGCTGCACCAAACTCACTAACAGCTGAAATATTGTCTTTAATAACACGGGAATCTATAAACGGTCTTACTGCATCATGGGTTAAAATCACATCATCATCTGCAACGTTAAAAATCTTTGTTAAAAAGCAACAACCGTTTTGAACGGAAGAGTTTCTGTTTTTTCCACCTGGAACCACAAAAACCGTATCAGTAGAAATACCGTATTCAAGAAGCAACGCTTTAGTGTATTCAATCCAATCAACAGGACAGCAAATCACGCCTGCTCTGAAGGAGCCGAAATCAATAAAGTTACGAACTGTTTTTATAATTATTGGCTCATTATCTATTTTCAAATACTGCTTGGGTAATTCGGGAGACTGCATTCTTGAACCGATACCGCCGGCAAGAATCATAAAATAAAAGTTCACTTAATCACTTTCTCCTTTTTTTCTCAAAGCCTTCTGTGCTTTCTTTTTTGAACAAAATACGCACTGTCATTAAAATCAATTTAAAATCCATTGCAAGAGAATAATTCTGAATATAGATTAAGTCCATTTTCAATTTGTTATATGCAGAAGTATTGTACTTACCGTAAACCTGTGCATAACCTGTTAAACCGCCTTTTACTTTATATCTGCATACAAACTCAGGGATCTGCTCGGAGTACTTCTCAACATGCTCAATTCTTTCAGGACGCGGACCTACAATAGACATTTCGCCTTTAAGAATATTTATTATTTGCGGTAATTCGTCAACTCTTAAAGCACGTATAATTTTCCCAACAGGCGTAATACGAGAGTCGTTATCAACAGCAGGCTGAGGACCCTCTTTTTCCGCATCAACAATCATACTTCTGAACTTCAAAATATCAAATGTTTTTAAATCTCTTGTGCACCTTTTTTGCTTATAAAATACAGGACCGCCGTCGTACATTTTGATGGCTAAAGAGATAATAAGGAAAAGCGGTGAAAGAACAATTAAGGCGAGTAAAGAACAAACAACATCTATTAACCTTTTTATTGCTCTTTGTTCAACTGTTAGTCCAACAGAGCTGCACTTAATAATGGGAGAGTCGAAATATGTGATATCAGAGGCGCTTCTGATAACTATATCAGAAATTTTAGGAATAACATATATGCCTTTATTTTGCTGATAGCAATATTTCAGCAAGTCGTTACGCATTCTGGCAGGAACGTCACAGATAATGACACTTTCAAACTTGTCTATTCTTTGAGTTAAAGCATCAAACCCTTCGTCAACACTTGCAGACTCGGTAATTACATAACGCTCTTCAAGCTTGCTCATTTTATAAACAATTTCAGTAGCAAGATGACTACCGAATATTATCAATAATTTTTCCGGCGGATTAAGACGGTGAACAATGTGAAAGGAAAAATTAGTCCACAATACTAAAATAAGTATTTGAGCAAAGAGCATATATACCATAGGGATGATATTTGCTATTTTTGCAACAATCAAACACACCTGTGTATAAGCTATGGCATTTGCAAAAACGATTGCAATAACCTCATAAAACAGTATTTCGCTCTTTCGAAGCTCATCAATTCTTGATGCACCAAGAATTAAGCTTGTAACAAGCAGCACTGCAAAGTAAACAACTGCCAAAAACAGTTTACCCTTTCCTATATAGGGATGCTCAAAGTCAGGATTATAGGCAACGCTCCAAACAAGATAGTAAACTGCCGTAAGCAGAAAATCTAATATTGTAATTGCGCTGAATCTGACAGTTGTGCGATATTGTTCAATCTTTTTCATAAAACCTCTTCTTTTAATGCAAGCAGCCGAAATTCCGGAATATATTTTAACGAGGTGTTAAAATGGATATATTCTCTTTAATCGGCAATATGCTTTGCCTTATTCTTCACGTAACAGACACAGATTCCTTTCCAAAGCCCCTTTCCAAAAAGGAAGAGACAGAGCTACTGGAAAAAATGGCACAAGGTGACGACACCGCAAGAAAAATGTTAATCGAACACAACTTACGGTTAGTGGCACACATTGTAAAAAAATACTATGCCAATTACAGTGAACAGGATGATTTGATATCAATAGGGACAATCGGACTAATAAAGGGTATAAACAGCTTCAAATATGATAAGGGTACAAAGCTTGCAACATACTGTGCCCGTTGTATTGAAAATGAAATCCTTATGTATTTCAGGAATAACAAAAAGATATCTCAGGAAATTTCATTCAGTGAACCTATTGATACGGACAGCGAAGGAAATCCGCTTACACTTATGGATATTATCGCTGTTGACGATACCATCATAGATGATATTGACACAAAAGGGAAACTAATTAAGCTTGTAAAAATAATTAAAGAAATTGAAAGTGAGCGGGACAAATTAATTATAGTCAAACGCTACGGCTTAGACGGTAACAAGCCTTTAACACAAAAAGAAATTGCTAAAGAACTGAACATTTCCCGCTCCTATGTTTCAAGAATCGAAAAAAGAATTTTAGAAGATATAAAAAACTCATTCTAATACAGGATGAATGAAGCATTGATATCTGACGGGTGTACCACCCTCATCAACAACACAAAGGAAATTCACACTGAATTTTCTGTAGAACTTGGGATCTAAAAGTGTTGAAATACGAACCACTGCATTTGTTAAAGTAAGATTAATACGCGCATTCGTTAAAGCGCTTAATGCTTTTTGGGTGTCATCGGGATGTACGAAAGTAAGTACCTCTATCTCCTTCTGACTATTAAAATAATTTACAATGTCGAACCCAAAAACATCATTAGCATTAGGCGACATATAAAGCTTTTTTCTCTTTGTATCAAAGGTTAAAACTGCACATGAGCTCTTTATCAAATCGAAATAAAGCATTTCCTTATTAACGTCTAATATTTGGTCGCTTTTCTCTTTATTGGATTTTTTTCTTTTCTTTTTTCTCTGTCCGAAGTCAGCCAAAAGAGCATCAGTACCAAAAACCGCACGTTCCGTATACGAAAATTCTTCTGCACCTGCATCTCGTAACAAATCAATTTCAAAAGTTTCAACCTTGGTTGGAATTGTAATATCGTTTGTGCAAACTTTAAGATTGTTCAAGGTCAGAGCAGCATATTTCAAATTCTTTTCAGGAGAACCAACAGCTAACAACCTCTCAACATATTCAGATGTCATAACATATCTGTCGAAAATACCCGCAAGATAGCAAGTATTGTGAATATATCTCGTTCCGATAAGATATATACCGAGAGTAAAGCCCATTTCCCTGATAAACTCGGAAAATGTCTTCAATCGTCTGACAGATACATCTTCCAGGAAATCCTGAGGAAGCACAATGCAAATATCCATTGCAGAATAATTGTTATCGTTAACAAAATCACGCAATTCCTGCATTAAGCCGGGAATGTCCTCGGGCATTAACATTGTATAAACCGAAAGCGGCGGAACCTCTTTCCCCTCTTTTTTAAGTGCCATCGCAGTAAACACCAAGGATTTAATTGAGAGCATACTTAAATTCTTTCGGGTAGCTGAATTTCGATTTAGCTCATAATAAACCTCGGAAGTAACAGACAGGCCGTTATCATACATTGAAAACGGTATATAATCATAACAAACAAGCTCGCCTGTGTATGCATTTACCACCGGGGCAAATTTCGGCTCATAATCTGATTTGCTTTCAAGCTGAGTTGTTGCATCATAATCCATTGAATAAGTTGCAAGCTGCTTCATACCGTTATTATAAAAAGCATACGCGCTCTTACCATTAACTTTAGCTGTTTTAGAAGCATATTCTGCTGCAATAACAAGCTTTTTGTAGTTGTTACCGTCATTAGGATATCTTGAAATACCCATTGTAGCGGTAAAAACACCGTTTTCAGTTGCTGTATGATAAGGTTTTCTCAATAAATTATGGAGATTTTCGATAAAAACAACCATTTCTGCCTGATTGGTAACATTTTTAACAAACAGGCAAAATTTATCGGAAGCTGCCTTACAAACAAATTTATCTTTTGTATTAATATTTCTTAGTTTTACCGCAAACTCTTTAATCAAAGCATTTCCGTATTCATAACCAAAAATATTATTACACATACTCATATCATCGATATCAATATGTATCATTAAATTTTTTGAATTAGGATTATCTTTAATAAACGTGTCAACATCGTGTTCAAATTGCTTGGGCAAGGAAAGCCCTGTAAGACCGTCTGTCACGCCGAAGCCGCGCTTAATGTCACTTAAAATTTCGTCATCATTATAAATACCGAAGGCACCGTTTAAAGCAACAATGTTTTTATCTTCATCAACCTTAAAAACAATAAAACCAACTGCTAAGTACTCAACATTGTCTTTGACGGCACGGAACTCAATTCTTGTTTTAGTGCGACCGAGCTTTGCAAGCTCATTAAAAGCATCAATATTAACTTTAGCGTTAAAACGCATCGCGTCAGCAGGGTGGCATATCTTGTTACACTGACTGACAAGTTCCGTAAAGTTTCGGGGAACATAAGAGAAAAACCTTAACCAATCCCCTCTTACAACATTAAACATACCCTTTAAAAGATCGGCTTCAAAAATAATGTCATAGGATTCCAAAATATCATTTTCGCAATCATTAATGTGGGCTTTATTTTCATTACTTTTGTTAACATCATTTTGAGAAACGGAAAGCATTCTTTGATTATCGCTTTCTGTAAGAGGAGAGCTTTTCAGCTCACTCTCAATTTTAGCAAACTCAGATACCACGCTTTCAAAGCATTTTAATATTTTAGGAGAAAAAGTACCACAGGCACCGGTGAAAATAAGCTCAATGGCATCTTCGTGAGAAATGGCTGCTTTATACGGTCTGTGACTTGTTAAAGCGTCATAACAGTCAGCAATGGCTACAATCTGGGCAGAAATCGGTATTTCATCACCCTTTAATCCAACCGGATAACCTTTGCCGTCCCATCTTTCGTGGTGGCAATAACAAATATCCTGACAATATTTAAAATAAAGATTATTGTCGCTGATATCATCAAGCATTCCCAAAAGCTCAGCTCCGCGGATTGTGTGAGTTTTCATAATTTCAAACTCGTCCTCTGTGAGTCTTCCGGGCTTGAGCATAATAGCGTCAGGAATCGCAATTTTACCTATATCGTGAACAGACGAAGCATAATAAATCAAATCAGCCTGCTCACGGGTAATTCCGTATTCGGGACATTGTTCCATAACAGCATCTGTAAGAGCTTTTGTAAAGAAGCGAATTCTTTTGATATGCTGACCGGACCCAAGATCTCGGCTCTCGATAGCGGCAACAAGAAGCTCAACAAGGTCAAAGTTCATTGTCTGCATTTTAACAGTCTGCTCTTTGAGCTTGTTTGCCTGATTAAGAATTCTTTTTGTATGAATTTGTGTTAAATTTGTAATTTGAAGCTTCAGTTCACGTATTTGGGTAATGTTTTCCAGTCTGCGAAGGGACAAATCATAATCAAAGGGATTCGGCAAAACATCATAAGCAAAAGCAGAATAACCCGCTTTTTCAAAATCATACAACGCATCAAATGAGGTAAAAAGAATCGGAACGTTTGAAAACACACCGTCTTCAACAAGCTTTGAAACCACCCAAACAACAGCGCTCTCTTCAGGAAACTCATCGAGAATAAAAAGAACGTTTTTGCTTGAGTAAAAATCAACATCGGACCATGCTTCAGAAGAATATGTACAAATATTCAAATTGTAATTCATATCAAGCATATTGATAAGCTGAAAATGGTCTTCTTTTTTATCGGTGAAAAAAATTACAGAATTGTTTTTCAAAAAAATCACCTCAAATACGCGTAATTAAACATAATAAATATACCACTATATATAATAAAAGTCAACAAAACCGCAACTCTGTAACTTAATTGTAATTAATTAAGAAAGGGGATGTAAAAAAAGCGCAGACCGCATAAAGCAACATAAATCAAGGGGGTTCCTGCAGGACTGATACCTGTAAGAACCCCTTAAACAATGAAAAAACGCAAGTAATTAAGAATTTTAAGTTTTATGCTACGAACAAACCCCGCCACTCTACGTACCTTTGTACGCCTTCGGGCAAACAAAAACAAGTCTGAAGCCTTGTTTTTGCTCGGTTTGTCCGTTCTGCATCTTTTTTTCTATCCCCAAAAAGGAGCTGTAAAAAAACGATAAGTTTTTTACAGCCCCTTTATCTTGGCGGAGACGGCGAGATTCGAACTCGCGGGGGATTGCTCCCTAACTGATTTCGAGTCAGCCCCGTTATGACCACTTCGATACGTCTCCATATATGTTAACCTTCATTTTGAATGGTTAATTTCTTATTGTTGTACGGGGCACGCCCCGTTATGTCCTGTTGCGGTGCCCGGAATTTGTTGCTCGCAAACGTCCCAACTTGATACATCTGCAAATATCAACTCGCATATTTTAACAAATTGAAGGATTTATGTCAAGATTAATTAAATTATAAATCAATGTTTGCTTTCTTTGCCTGTTCACCTTGTTTCGCTTTAGGAATATTATAAATTTTCCCGTTTTTTAAAAGCTTTGCGCCCGTTTGATGATAACTAAAGGATACATTTTTGTTTTTGCATTGTTCACGAATGCTCAGAACCCACCGATAATCACAAACTCTTGCCTCTGCTCCCGACTCACCGCCTACTGAAACATTTGATATTTCAGGTGATAAATACTTTGATAAATCAATGTTTTCAAGTAAGGGTTCGCATATAATTACTTTACGTTTTATAGGCAGTTTCAAATAAATGGGTAGACGGTAATCTGCTTGCTTCTGATTTTCGGTTGTGACAGCTATGCAGACATTATCATAACCCTCGCCCCAATCATCAGGCACACATTCTGTAAATCGGTCAATGCGCTTTGTGATTATAAAGAAGCTGCAATCGCTTCGTTCTTTAATAATTTTCCAAGCATCCTTACGCCAAATGTCAGCCTCTTCCAAAAAGAAATCCGAGGTAAAGCAAGTATAAAAGGTTGTTCCCGAAGGATATTTATACTCCCCTTGACGATTTTTCATTAACGGTAAATCAAAGGAGGACAAGTTCTTTTTTATTTCACTTGCATCCTTTTCATAGCGTGAGTCCATTCGGTAAACATAGCAATTCTTGCAACCCTCGCTGAATTTTCGACAACCGTGCCAGGGATTCCAACGTGCATCCAAATAAACTCACCTCTTCTTTAATAAAATTCAGTTAATATACAGAATACCGGCTTTTAATATTTCTATATCTTGAATATTACTTTCAAATTGTCCTTTACTTACAATTTCTCCAAAACAGTTTTTGATAATGTAAGCTTTGTTGTCGGCATTTTTTATAACGATACTATTAAAACCCGATGCATTAACAACAACACAACTTTCTGTTTTAACATCAACAACATTATCCGTATAAACGGCAACGACTGATTTGTTATTAAGAGTTGAAGTAGCTTGACTGTAATCATTTTCAGGGTTAAATGCGGTCAATTTACCGTCCAAGAGAACATCTCTGTATTCTTTCCAGAACGAAATATAGAATTTAAGCATCTCAATATGCTCCTCGGGTAAATCCTTAATAAGCATTGAAATTTGCGGAATGGAAAAAATAACATTTGCAAGCTGTAAAGCAGCATTTTCGGCAGTGTCATTCTCATTCCACATAAGCATATCCGAATGAACTGCAGTTTTTCCCGAGGTTAATCGCAAATTAATAATCTGACTGCGGTTTGCGAGAATATCACCGGGACAATCTCCAACTCTTAGCATATTGCCGTATTTTCTAATAGACGGACCGATATATGACTGACGAAACTCGATTAAAATATCTTTATTCAAAGCAGTAAGACGGGCTTTTACCTCACTCATAAGAGCGTGAATTGCATCCTCAAGGGATTGAAAATCTCTGTTTTCATCATATTCCAAGGACTTACCCTTTAAAACAAAGCTATCAATAAAATCAAGTTTCAATCCGTCAAGCTTCCATTCTTTTACGGCATTCTCATAAATACCGCAAAGGTAATCTCTTACCTTTTTATATCTTGGGTCAAGTGCCCAGAAATCCTTTTCGTTGCCGGATTTATCAAGAAAATAATCCTTAAACTCTTCATATTTTTCGGAATATAAACCAACAAAGGGAACTGAATACCAAAGAATAACCTTTTGACCGATTTTATGTATTTCTTCAATGAGAGTTGCCATATCGCCCATTTTCTTTTCGCAAACAGACCAGTCACCGCAATAGGCATAGCCTCGGTTATTATCATCAGTCTGCCAACCGTCATCAATAATAACAGTTTCCATACCAAGCTTTTTTGATTTTTTACATTCCTCTAAAATTGCTTCTTTTTGGAGATTTTGGTGAAAGCTGTACCAAAGAGAGTCCATTGGAAGCTTCGCCTGTTCGGGAACAGGTGCACAAACATAACCGCAATCATTTTCCCACCAGGAAACAGCATCATAAATACTGTCATAAAAAGGAATATTTCTCATATCAATTCTGATTTGAGCGGAATATTCTTTTATTGCATTTGTTAGCAAGGTAAAGAAAATTGCTTCGCAGGTAATCTCTGCTGTTTCCTCACAGTAACCCATAAGGATTTTAGTAGGAGTATCAACATCGGAAAGAGCAACACAAATTTTATTATTTCCGTCAAACGTCGTTATTTGCTGAATAGGTTCACCTGATGCAAGTCTTGAATTCATCTCAACATTGGACCAATCAGGGCGAATTGTGTGATTACGAGTAAAAGGATTCCAAACCGCACAGCTGTCTGTTGCAGGAATGTTCCATCTAACAGAAAACTGTTGGGGAACAGTTTTTTCCTCTTGCCTCATTTTAACATCTATAAAAAGAATTTCGTTTCTAACTGATTTAGCTAAAACTATTTCAGTGCTTTCGCATTTGCTGATTATATTAAAATCAAAATTATACATAATAATCACCACCGTATTTTCAAATAAAATTTTATCATTTTAAATAAAATAGTCAACATTTTTTTACTTTTCACTTGCTTATGAAACCGAAAATAATGTATTATGTAAGAAACGGCTTATGGGTGATATTATGAGTAAAGAAATTATAATTTCTGCAAAAAACAGTTCCGTTACCAACAACGGCACTTTTCAAGGTTGGGGTACCAGCCTTTGTTGGTGGGCAAACCGCATTGGTTACTCCTCTGTTTTAACCCAAAAATCCGCAGAGCTTTTTTATAGTGATAAAGGGCTAAACTTAAATATTATGCGCTATAATATCGGCGGTGGTGATGACCCAACTCATAAGCACATCACCCGAACAGATTCAATGGTTCCAGGTTGGCTCTATTATGATAAAAACAAAGATTCATATTATTACGACTACGAAGCCGATAAGAACCAATTAAATGTTTTGAAGAAATGCTATAAAGCATCGGGCGAAGAAGCATTCGTTGAAGTTTTTTCCAACTCTCCCCCGTATTTTATGACCAAAAGCGGTTGTTCTTCGGGTGGCGAAAACCCCAACAAGAACAATCTTAAAGACGAGTGCTACGAAGAATTTGCCGAATATCTTGCTCACGTTACGGAATACATTAATAACAAATTAAGCATTAAGGTCTCCTCAATTTCACCAATGAACGAACCTAATACAAAATATTGGAAAGCATTCAGCGAAAAGCAGGAAGGTTGCCATTTTGACGCAGGTGAAAGTCAGAATAAAATTCTTCTCGAAACCTATAAAGCAATAAAAAAACGAGGTTTGGACCATATTGAGCTTGTTGGTAGTGACGAAACCTCAACTGATAAGCAGATTACAGCTTATAACAAATATTCCGATGAAGTGAAATCAGTTATCGGAAGAATAAGCGCTCATACATACGGCACACGAAAAATTAAGCAACTTGGTGCTTTAATGAAAGCCGAAAACCGTAACCTCTGGATGAGCGAAACCGATTGGAGCGACGAAGCAGGTAAGAATGCGGGAGATATGAGTGGCGGTCTATGGCTTGCAAAGAAAATCATTTCCGATATAAACGGTCTCTCCCCGTCTGCCTGGGTGCTTTGGCAGGTTATTGATTACCACATAAGCAAAGACGGCTATATGGGTAATAAAGACTTCGGTATGCCAAACATTAAAGGCGGCTTCTGGGGTCTTGCAGTTGCTGACCACGATAAAGAAGAAATTATTTTATCGCAAAAATATTATGCAATGGGTCAGTTTTCAAGGTATATAAGACCAGGTGACACAATTATTCATTGTGACAAAAACACTCTTTCGGCATATAACAAAGAAACAGGCAAAATCACAATTGTTGTGGTTAATGATACAAGTAAAACAAAACACATTACATATTCACTTGACGGCTTCAAACAAACGCACCAAAACGCTGAAATGATACGGACAAGCGGTAGCCTTGAAGATGGTGAAAAGTGGGCAAATGTTGGTGCAGTTGATATTATTGATAACAAAATTAATGTAGGTTTAAAAAGTAATTCCATTACAACATTCATTCTTAAATGAGGTTTTAAAATGAGTAAAAAGAAGAAAAAGAAGCAAAAGGTCAACAAACCGCAACTTTCAAAATTAGATAAAGCAATATACTACTTTATTTTTTTATTACTGATTGGTGTCTGCTTTGGTTCAATATTCCTTATACAAGAAATTAAGACACGTGTTTTTTTCTCTGATCCCAACACCCTCGCTTGGAATGCCCGAATGACAATGATGTGGCTTCTTTTCTTAGGTGGTTTTCTAACGATTAACACTGTAGGTTTTATAGAAGAAACCTACGGAAAAAGAAAAGCAATTTTCGGTAATAAAAAGGTGGATTACAGCAAACACAACTATCAATTCTACCCTATTTTTTATAAAGGATATAAACCAAAAAGAAAAATGACTGAAGACAAAAAAAGAGAATATAAAGTTAATTTGACTTTATGGTTAATTGCATTCGTTTTCTGTTGCCTTTTAAGTAGTTTAGGACTTTTCGGGAGAGAAGTTCTTACAAAAGACGGACAAGTAATCAAATATTCGGTTTTTAATAACATTAAAGAGCAATATTATGTAAGTGATATAAGTGAAGTCGAGTTTACAACCTATTCTACACGGCACAAAAGACGCTACGACTACAGTTATGCAATTAAACTTCACTTAAAAAATTCTGATGATTGGTATATCTTTGATAACACGTCTTTTGACGGAACAAACGGACAAAGCTATTATACAACAAGTATTGACAATATGAAATATCTGAGGGATACTGTTTACAAAGGTAAGAAAATCACTTATAACAAGGAAATCCCGTTGAAAGAAATTACTAAAAACAAAAGAATGACAGAAGAAGAAATTGAAAAGCTTTATGAGTTTTTCAATGAAAATAAAAAATAAATTTTAGGGATAAATTATGTTCGAAAATTTTATTGCATCAATCAATGATGCACTTTACAGCTACATTCTAATTATTTTGCTTGTTGCAGGTGGAATTTATTTCACCGTAAGAACAAAATTTGCACAGTTCAGACTTTTGAAAGAGCAAATCAAAGCTGTTACGGAAAAGCCCACCGATGGTAAAGGAGTTTCTTCATTCCAGGCTCTTATGGTTTCTACCGCTTCCCGAGTTGGTACAGGTAATATTATCGGTGTTTCAACCGCTCTTTGCCTTGGGGGCTTCGGTTCAGTTTTCTGGATGTGGGTTATTGCTATAATCGGCAGCGCATCTGCATTCGTTGAAAGTACCCTCGCCCAGATTTATAAAAGAAAAGGTGCAGATGGTTGCTATGGCGGTCCTGCTTACTATATAGAAACCGCTCTTAAAAACAGACCTCTTGCGATTATTTTCTCCGTTCTTCTTGTGCTTACATACGGCTTTGGTTTTAATATGTTGGCTTCTTATAATTTACAGTCAACATTCTCTTCATACAGCTTTTATAACGCTGAAATAACCCCTTGGATTATCGGATTAATTGTTGCAATTCTTGTTGGTTATTGCCTTTTAGGTGGAGGTAAAAGAATTCTCAAAACAACAACATTTCTTGTACCTGTAATTGGCGTTGCATACATTCTTGTGGCACTTATTATTGTTTTAATAAACATTCCTGCTCTCCCCGATATATTTAAAACAATTTTCTCCCAGGCTTTTGATTTCCAAGCTATTTTCGGCGGTTTCAGCGGTTCTTGTGTTATGTTTGGTATCAAGCGCGGCCTTTTCAGTAACGAAGCAGGTGTTGGTTCGGCTCCAAATGCTTCCGCTTCCGCAGATGTAAGCCACCCTGCAAAGCAAGGTCTTGTTCAGGTGCTTTCAGTTTTCATTGATACTGTTCTTGTTTGCTCTGCAACTGCATTTATGTGTATGAGTTCAGGAGTAGAACCGTCAGCAGAATTATCGGGTGCGCCTTATATTCAGGCAGCTCTTTCCGAAACACTCGGTCAGTTTGGTCCAATTTTTATTACAGTTGCAATGATACTTTTCGCATTCACAACACTTTTAGGCAACCTCTATTATGTTGACCAATGTGCAGTATTTTTCCTCGGTAAAGTTCCAAGTAAAAAAGTGCAGAATATTTATCATATTATTGCCGCAATTATTATTTTCATTGGTGCAGGCTTAAGCGCAGATTTGCTTTGGAACATTGCTGATATAGCAATGGGCGGTATGACAATAATCAATATGCCCGTTATTCTCATTCTTGGTAAATACGCTTTCAAGGCTTTAAAAGACTATGAAAAGCAAAGAAAAAGCGGACAAACACCCGTATTTAAAGCGAAAAACATTGATATACCTCACAAAACTGATTATTGGAATTGATTATGGAATATTTAATTTATAATATCGAAAATCTGACAGAAGCAGAATTTAAAAAATGGTTTTCTTTAATGGCAAAAGAAAAGCAAGAAAGAGTTAGCAGATACAAAGACATTGAAAGAAGAAAATGCTCAGTTGCAGGTGAAATGCTTGTAAAAAAGTATATCGGCAAAAGTTTAAACATTTCTCCCGAAAGCATTGAAATTTCAATTGATGAAAACGGGAAACCATTTATAAAAGATTGTGCTATACATTTCAACATTTCTCATTGTGAAGATACTCTCGCTTATGCATTTTCTGACTCACAAATAGGGATTGATATTGAAAAAATCAGACCCATATCACTCTCTGTTTTAAAACGTTTTTTCACTTTAAGTGAACAAGAATATGTTCTCGGCAATGAACCAAATATCGAAAGTTTTAAGTTCTGTGAAGATTCAGAAATGCTCGAAAGGTTTTACAGAATTTTCACCCTGAAAGAAGCAATCTGCAAAAAAAGCGGAATAGGAATAAAAGGCTTAAAAGTTGCAGATGCACTCGCCTTTCTTGACCGCTCTTTTAAAGAAAATAACTTTATAATTTCCATAGTATAAATATGAAAACCACTTGATTTTACTAAAAATCAGGTGGTTTTTTTAATAATCTATTTTATTATTTAATTCAATTGAATCAGGTGTTACAAGGCAGTCATAAACCAAAACATTAACACCCTTTTCTATTGCAAGATTCAAAGTATCAGCAAATTCTTTATGATGCTCTGCATTAGGCTCAAATCGGCTGATACCGTTCATTTGAACAACAAAGATAATGTATGCTTCAAATCCTTGTTCAATGCAAGATATCAGTTCATTTATATGCTTGACTCCGCGCTCTGTTGGTGCATCGGGAAAGCTGACAACACCATCATTTTCAAGAGTTACGCCTTTAACCTCAACAAATGCTTTTCTGTCACCAACTTCAATATAAAAATCAAAGCGAGAGCTACCGAATTTTACTTCTCTTTTTGTAATAGCACTTTGCGAAAACAATTCGCCTTTTTCGAGCCATTCACTAACCACATCATTAGGCACCTGCGAATCCATATTTACAAGTAAAATTCGGTTCCCAGTCACCTTTTCAACTGCTATCAAATCATATTTTGTTTTGCGGTTTGGGTTATCTGAAACAAATAAATATACTTTAGCATTAGGGACAAGCAGTTCCTTGCATCTGCCCGTATTTTTAACGTGCACGGTTTCAACCTTATCATCAACTAAAACCTTTGCAATAAATCTATTTGGGCGTTCAAGAAAAATGCCATCTATTACTTTTGAATATTTGATAATATCACCTTAAATTAATTTTTCTAACAGAGCACTGCAGGCCTCATAAATATCCTTATAGCAGGTTTCAAAATCGCCGCTGTACCAAGGGTCTGCCACATCACCGCCGCGTCTTGTATAGCTCATAAGCTTACTAACCTTGTTATCTTTATCTGAACCGATTATTCTCATAATATTTCTCACATTGTTACTGTCCATTGCAATTAAATAATCATAATTATCATAATCGCTCATTTTAAGCTGAACCGCTCTTTTACCCTCGCAAGAAATATTATGCTTTGCTAACTCTCTTTTTGCAGGCGGGTAAACAGGGTTACCGATGCCGTTCCATATTTCTTCCGTACTTGTGGCACAAGAGGAAACTTGGAATTTATCGTAAATCCCCTTTTTACTTATCAAATCTTTAAAAATGAATTCTGCCATAGGACTTCTGCAAATGTTGCCGTGGCAAACGAACATTATCTTAATCATATTATTCCCACTCTAAATCCTTGTTTTTAGCACCTAATTCGAAATGATATTTTACAATACCCAAATCCATTTTAGAATATGGTCCTAAAAGTGATTTTGCTTTAATCTTGTTGCCACCTTTATAGGTAAAGTGGAATTTCTGCTGATTAACTGCAGTCGGCGCAGTTAAAGCGGCTTTCATACCGTCCATAAACCATTGTGGTGCTTCACCCTCGCAAGCATAAAGCTCTTCAATCGGCTTATTTTTATGAGGTCTGCCCTGATGAACACCGTAACCGATAGAAATAACAAGATAGAATTTTTCGCCCTTGTTAATATCATAATTCACTTTACTTTTGTTAAATGTAAGAGCAACCCAACAGCTATTAATATCTAAGCTTTGAGCAACTAAAACAAGCTCTTCACCGTAATATCCGATTTCTTCATCCTTGCCTTTTTTACCAACTGCAACAATATAATCGGTGCAACCGCTGAAGTGACCGTAAGAAGCTGCTTTACCCTGAAATGCATCAGGCTCATTTGTAACTAACTGAAAATGCAAACCGCTTTCCTTATTAACCTTTTCAATAGCTTTGTT
>JAZSNR010000053.1:0-2357 GCA_045536495.1 Acutalibacteraceae bacterium | reverse complement strand
AGAAGGACAATTCGGAAGTGATAATCGAACCTCGTTGGAATAACCACAGAGTTTTTGTTGAAAATCTTTTCCTGAATTTTGTTGCCCAGGGATAGCTGGCGTATGAAATGGGCATACCGGGAATACCTGCAATGGTAGACATCATATTGAATTTCAAAACGCTGTCATAATAGAGGGATTGGGATGTACCAACATTAATACCGTCAACAAAGCCCGACAATGTGTAAATAAGCAAGGGCTTATTCTTGAAAACGGAGAACATACCTTTCACAATTTGTGGGGGTTTTTCGGATTGAGGAACTCTTTCCTTACTCACAAACACCCACATTACCCCAGGAACTGTTGCAATAACCCACCAGAAGGTCTTCATTGTGGAGAAAACTTTGGTAAGGTTTATATTTATTTTTCCGTTTGCAACAAGGTCAAATAAGACACCTGCTAATTGCTCGGGGAAGCGCCTGAACAAATCACCTGCAAAACGGGAGGAAACAAGCAAAGCCGTTCGTTCATTGGGGTTGGGGGTAAACACGTTATCAATATAACCGCCGCCACCGAAAAATGCACCAACTGTTTCACTGATATATGAAAGCACCATATAGAAAATCAATCTTTGAGCGGCATTCAAGCCGTTAGCATCTGCAATAAGAGGCATAATGCAGGTAATGATGCCCACCAACATACTTGGGATTAAAGCTAAATATTGGAAGGGCTTGAATTTACCCCAACGAGTACGCATTTTATCAATGATAACTGCAGAAAGAGGGTCATTAATTAAATCATATATACCCAAAGTAACTGCCGCATTACCGTGAGCTTCTGCATCGAGCCCGAATATTTTATATAAAAACAATTCCGAAGAAGAGTCGTACTTACCCAGAGTTAATTCTGCCGTTGCGCATTTTAATATGTAAACAACTCTTTCTTTAGTTGAACAGAAACGTCTGTTCATATAAGCAGGCAAATCAGTTTCTAAAACATATTCACGAGTCTGAGTATCAATGTTTTGATTCATATCTTCACTCATGCTTTAACCTCCTCCCCGTTAAGTTCAGCTTCCTTCTGAAGCTGCATTTCAGTTAATCTGCGATACATTTCCTGACGAATTTCTTCCTGAGGAACACCGTCTTCCACCATTTTGAAATACTCTTCAATGGGGATACCGCCCACAAAGCAAGGGTCGTGCTTAACCTCAATCCCTTTTTTATATATTGCAATATCTACACCGAAGTTCACGCAAAGAAGCAAGAAATAAACAAATGGTGCAATAACAAAATCTATACTGAAATAAGGATTTTCGGGAATTACCATTAAAAGTATAGTTGCTCCACCGCAGAGAACTAACATTAAAATGTCAAATATGTAGTTTCTCAATTTGCCTCGTTTTCCGCAAGCCATTGTTAAGCACCCGAAATGCACTAACATAAAAACTACAGACAAAACAAGCATAAGTAGCGCTGCTGCTAAAAAGATTAACGGGGATTTGCCGTCAGCAGTATTTAAAAGAGCTAAAATTGCGTCGATATTAAGATTGTCAAGCATATCCGTTAATGAAAACAAGGTGAAAACGCCCTCAAATTCTTCAAAAGGCACTTTAAAGCTACCTTTAAGCCAGGGAACAACTATTGCAGCTATGGGAATAAGGCTTGTAAAAATACGGGCTATCGCAAGCTTTGAACCAACAAAAGCTGTTTTCATTCTGTCAATTTTTTTCTGAAAATAATAATACTGAACCTCCGCCTTGTCTGCATCCTGCATTAAGCGTTCCTGAATATCATAAATTACGATATTGCATCCACAATGGGGACAATGCTGTTTCCAGTCCACCATTCTCAAATGCTCGCCGCATTTGGGACAGTTTGCCATTTTGCTCACTCCCTATTATAATCATATGTTTATGATACAGTTTTTCTATGTATAAGTCAATGTTTTTTGTTCACAATAAACAAGTTTTTAAGTTATTTTAACTTCTTTCCGTCAGAAAAAGCGTTTCCTACCTTTTCACCAAGCCTAAGATAAGCATTGTGTACAGGGTCAAAGGTAATAGCCTGGAGCTTTTCGGGGTCAATAAGGCCATCCTCGCCTAAAACAGAAGTGTCAGCGCTTATATTCACAATTTCACCGATACAAATACCGTCCTCGTTGAATTTAAGGAGATTGCATTCAACTGTCATAGGAAACTCATTTATAATCGGAGCATTTACAAATTCAGATTTAACTGTTGTAAGCCCTGCTTTTTCCATTTTATCGGGCTCTTTATTACCTGAAACAACGCCAACATAGTCAGCCTCTACAACGTGCTTTGCATCTGCAATGCTAACAGTAAAAGCCTTGCTTGATTTTATATTCTGAGTTGTTTT
>JAZSNR010000038.1:0-2203 GCA_045536495.1 Acutalibacteraceae bacterium | reverse complement strand
TGTTTGACCGTGCTTGTGTGCTCGGTTTGATTTTTTCTTGTATCTTGCCTGCAAATGTGTTACTATGGAAGCGGTATACAATAACAGACTATCCGTTGAGGTGACTAACTATTAAAAGTCAAGCATTTTTTTAAATATTTTTAGATAGGTAAAAAATGCAATAGAAAACCAAGCCCTGTGTTTCAAGGACTTAAAAAATATAAAATAAGATCATCTTAACAAATCGGCATTGTAAGAAATATTTTTAGTTTGTAAAGTGTAAATAACACGAAGAAGCTTTTTAGCGGAATGAGAAAGAGCAACACGGTAAGGCTTACCTTCTGAACGCTTCTTTGCATAATATTCTGCAAAAACAGGCTCATAATTGATTACTGATTGAGTACAGTTCATAAGA
The DNA here is from genome assembly GCA_045536495.1 of Acutalibacteraceae bacterium. Classification (GTDB taxonomy): domain Bacteria; phylum Bacillota; class Clostridia; order Oscillospirales; family Acutalibacteraceae; genus DTU089. Next base: position 1,809 of record JAZSNR010000038.1, on the reverse strand, counting down.
GAATAACGTAAGTGAGAGGAACCGTGCTTAACCATTTTACCGTTTGATTCTGCATTTCCTGATTGTGAATAACCGGGTTCCATTCCTGCAAAAGAAAGTAATTGATTAGCGTTTTTGAATTTCGAGAAATCACCGAATTCAGAAAGAATAACCGCAGCTGAATCAACACCGATACCGGGAATTGATAATAACGGAGGATCGATATCACGGACACACATCTGAATTAATTCTTCGGTTTCATCGACCTTTGAATCCAATTGTCCGTAAATATCCAATACCATTTTCATTTCTTGGATAAGAAAATCGCTTGAATTACCAACCGTATTTTTAGCAAGGATTTTCAGCTCTGCAAAATCAGTTGTAGAGAAATGACCTCTTGAAATTTTTCTGAGAGCTTCATAAGACTTTGAATTCATATTAGAGATCTTTTCAGGAGATGAATAGTTAGCAAGAATATACAAAGCTGTTGTAGAGAATCTGCCGTTAAAGAACGGTTTGAATTCAGGGAACACCTTATCCAGGATGTTTGTAAGCTCTACAAGTTGTCGGCTTCTTTGTCTGATTAAAGAATCTTTAAATCTTGTTAGTGACTTTAGCTTCTCATTGTGGTAAAATGATGGTGGATAGGGCTTGTACTCTACCGTCATCAGATAACGGGCAATCATCTCACAGTCAATTGAATCGGTCTTGGTCTTTCTCAGGGACTTGCTTTTAACGAAACGGTTGATTAAAAGAGGGTTGAATTCCATGAACGAAAAGCTGTTGGTTTCGAGGAATAGCTTTAAGTTCGCTCCGTAATGACCGGTAGATTCAAGTCCTATTCTTGTTTCATTCCCAAGTGCATCCAATAATGCTTTGAATTGCGAAAAACCTTCTTGGTCATTTGCAAATGACCAAGAAGGCGTGACAACAACACCTGCATCGTCAATTACTGCACAGTCGTGTTTGAATTTTGAAATGTCGATTCCTATGTAATACATGGTTTCCTCCTTTTCTTTTCTGCACTGCTGTTTTTCCACAGACGGTCTGTCCTTGTATTCACGAATATGAAACGTCAAAGCGTTAACTAACTAATTACCATTCAAGACAAACCACTGTGGTTTGAGTCACCTCGAACCAGTCTTAGCTGTAATTTTATAGAAACAAATCCACAGTGCTTGCCTTAATTATACCGCAGGTAGCTACTCCTGCAAATATAACCAATTTTTAAAGAAAGGAGAATAATGAAAACCACCCATTTCGAGATGGTTTTTATTATACGTGTTTTTTATGAAAATGCTCAATAAGTTTTTATGTATTGTGCTTTGCTTGTGCATGATCGCTTCGACCACGGTCTTTGCCTCGGCGGACACGGGGACGGTTTACTATGTCGATTCCATAGCCGGTGATGACGCCAACAGCGGCCTGTCGCCCGACGAAGCTTTCAAGACAATCGAAAAAGCTGCTTCGATTTTATATTACGGCGGCGACAGCGTTCTTTTCAAGGCAGACGGTGTTTACACAGGTAATTTTGGTGTCAAGGGAACTTCCGATGCCTCAAATCCGATTACCATCGGCTCTTACGGTGAGGGTGCGAAGCCCCTGCTGACCTCGTCAAAGGAAAATGATCCCGTTATTGCTCTTTATGATGCTTCGGGTTGGATTATCGAAAACCTTGAAATTACGGCTCCGAAAGGTACGGGCATTCTCGTTTATTACAGAAATGCGTGCGTAAAAGATGTCGTTATACGCAATGTCACTCTTCACGATATACAGAATTATCCTTCAGACAATTACCTCAGCGGCAACAGAGCCGCAATCCGTCTGATG
>JAZSNR010000027.1:0-66900 GCA_045536495.1 Acutalibacteraceae bacterium | reverse complement strand
CTTTGATTTACTCATTTTATCACCGTCAGGTCCGAGAATAAGACCCTGAGCTGTTCTCTTTGCATAAGGCTCGTCAAAGGGAACTTCGCCTAAATCGTAAAGGAATTTATGCCAGAAGCGAGAGTAAATAAGGTGACGGGTAACGTGCTCCATACCGCCGTTGTACCAGTCAATCGGTCCCCAATAAGCCAGCTTTTCTTTATCAGCAAAAGCCTCTGCATTGTGGGGGTCAATGTATCTCAAGAAATACCAGGAAGAGCCTGCCCACTGAGGCATTGTATCTGTTTCACGCTTTGCAGGAGCACCGCATTTGGGGCAAGTGCAGTTAACGTAGCTGTCAATTTTTGCAAGGGGGCTTTCACCGTCTGAACCGGGCTGGAAATTGTCAACCTCGGGAAGTCTTAAGGGAAGCTCTTCATAGGGAACGGGAACAATTCCGCATTTGTCGCAATGAACAATCGGAATGGGTTCGCCCCAATATCTCTGGCGGTTGAATGCCCAGTCCTTCATTTTGTACTGAACACCCTTTTCGCCAATACCCTTTTCGCTGAGGAACTCTGCCATTTTTTCGATAGAATCAGCTTTCTTTGTCATACCATTGAGGAAACCTGAGTTAACCATTTCACCGTCGCCGGTGTAGGCTTCAACTTCCATATCTCCGCCCGTGATAACCTCAATAATATCAATGCCGAATTTCTTTGCAAATTCGTAGTCACGCTGGTCGTGAGCAGGCACAGCCATAATAGCACCTGTACCGTAACCCATCATTACATAGTCGGATATGTAGATGGGGATTTTTTTGTTGTTAACGGGGTTAACTGCCTCAAGACCTTCGATTCTAACACCTGTTTTCTCTTTAACGAGCTGTGTTCTCTCGAACTCTGTCTTCTTTGCACACTCTGCTCTGTAAGCCTCAATATCAGCCATATTGCCGATTTTCTCTGCATATTTGTCAATAAGAGGATGCTCAGGAGCCATAACCATAAAGGTTACACCGAAAAGAGTATCGGGACGGGTTGTGTAAATCTTCATTTTTTCGTCTGTGCCGTCGATTTCAAAGTTAACGAAAGCACCTGTTGATTTACCAATCCAGTTAACCTGCTGGAGCTTGATATTGGGAAGATAATCTACCTTTTCAAGACCCTCTAAAAGCTTATCAGCATATTCTGTTATACGAAGATACCAAACATCCTTGGATTTCTGAACGATATCGCTGTGGCAAATGTCGCACTTACCGCCCTGAGAGTCTTCATTTGAAAGAACAACCTTACAGGAGGGACAGTAGTTAACAAGAGTTTTGTCACGGAAAACAAGACCCTTTTCAAACATTTTAAGAAAAATCCACTGTGTCCATTTATAGTAGCTCTCTTCAGTTGTGTCAACAACTCTGTTCCAGTCAAAAGAGAAGCCAACCTTTTTAAGCTGTGAAGAGAATTTTTCGATATTCATATCTGTAACCTTACGAGGATGAATACCTGTTTTAATAGCATAATTTTCAGTAGGAAGACCGTAAGCGTCAAAGCCAATGGGGAAAAGAACATTATAGCCCTGCATTCTTCTCTTTCTTGAAATTACTTCAAGACCTGAATATGCTTTAATGTGACCAACGTGCATACCTGCACCGCTGGGGTAAGGAAATTCAACAAGACCGTAGAATTTAGGCTTGTCAGAATTATCTTGTGCGTGGAAAACACCTTCGTCTTCCCACTTTTTCTGCCATTTTTGTTCAACGGCGGAAAAATCATACTTCATAAAATCCTATCCTTTCTGTATGTAAAACTGAGATTTACTTTCTCAGCTATAATTTACTATTTGTTTTAGTTGCCAGTCGCCAGATGCCAGATGCCAGATGCCAGTATTGGGTGCTGCGCACGGCAATTGTATATGGCGCATTTTTGCGCCCCTACACTTTGCGCTTTGCGTTTTGCACTTAGCACTTAGCATTTAGCATTTAGCACTTGACATAAATGGTTTTTAATCCAAAAAACTATTTATGTCAATTTTCTTTGCATCTTCCCAAAGTCTTTCAAGATTATAATAGTTTCTTGCTTCTTCAAGGAAAATGTGAACAACAACACCTCTGTACTCAAGAAGAACCCAACCTGTTGCTCTGCCTTCGATATGGTCTGCTTTAATACCTGCCTCTTCAAGCTGATATTCAACCTCATCTGCAAGAGAGCGAACATGGGTATTGGAGTTTGCGGTACAAATTACAAAGTAATCTGCAACAATAGTAAGCTCTTCAATTTTAATAACCTGAATATCGTTACCCTTTTTATCATCAAGAGCTTTTACGATTTTCTTAACAATATCAAGACTCATTTTGTTTCTCCTGTTTTGCTTTTTTTATTAAATTCCCCATAGCATCGTTGTAGGCGTCAATCGTGTCGGGATGAACAAACCTTTCACCTCTGTCTATGAGGTCTTTTATTGTAAAGCCAAGTCCCTCAACAATTGCTTCATCAAGCGACCTTACTGCTTTTTCTCTCATTATTTCAACGCCGTTATAATCTCTTTCTGCGCTGATAAAATCCGCAATAAATACAATTTTTTCAAGAAGGCTCATATTTTTTCTTCCTGTTGTGTGATAGCGAACGGCGTTAATTATATCTTCGTTTTCAATTCCGAATTCCTTTTTCACATATATGCTACCGCACATAGCGTGGTAAAGCTTTGCGGTGCTTATTTCAATTTCTGTAAGCTCTGCGCCGTTTTCCAGCATATATGAAAGTTGAAGTCCTGCGGGAGTATCCTTGCAACAATCGTGAATAAGACCTGCAGTATATGCAATTTCTTCGTCACAGCCGTAAATTTTTGCAAGCTCTTTCGCAGACTCTGCCACATTAAGAGAGTGTATAAATCTTTTCTCTGTCAGTTTCTCGCGCAAAAGCTCTGTATATTCAGCATCCCTGTTCATTGATACAACCCCCTCGAAGAAATATAGTTATAAACCTCTTCTGAAAGACCGATATTTTCGCCGTTTTTCAAAGAAGAGCGAATTTCGGTAGAACTGATTTCAAAGGGCACACTTTCGCAAACTATAACTCTGTCCTCTGCTTTAAGAACATCCCTTACAAACTCCTTCATATTTTGAAGTTCCCCGAGATTTTCTGTTCTGCAAGCGCAAACGATAGTGGAAAGCTTTAAAATCTCTTCATACTTATACCACTTATTGAAAGACAGAAGCATATCGTCACCCATAAACAGAAACAATTCTGCATCCGGATTTTCGCTTTTTATTTCTCGCAATGTATCAACAGTGTAGCTTTTTCCGCCTCTTTTAATTTCAATATCGCTTACAGAAAAAAGACTTTCATTAAAGAAGATTTGACACATATTAAGTCTGTCTTGGGATGTTGCAGAGCTTGAATTTTTAAAAGGCGATAAAGCCGTCGGTATTATTATAACCTTTCCTGCACCGCATATTTTTGCGAGATTTTCAGCTAAAAGCTTATGTCCCTTGTGAGGCGGATCAAAAGAACCGCCGTATATTGCAATTTTCTTCATAAATCAATATAAAGTAACGGACTGCATTTCAAGATTACCTCTGTATGAGGTGATTTTAATTTTCACTCTTGTAACCTCTTCGGGAGTGATTTTTACAATTCTCTTGTAACCTACAACTCCGCCTTTAGCCACTCTCTTGAATTTACCGCTACCGTTATCTATGTAAACCTCATATTCCTCAACGTGTTGACCGTTGATAATATGCTCCATCATAACAACCTTATCAAACATATCTTTTTGAGAAAGTGTTATTGTAATTTCGGGTTCTTTATCATTAGGAGCAGGGCGCCAGGTTTTGTTTTCATTCTCGTCGAGAAGATTTGCTCCGTCAAATTCTTCGGAAAGTGAACTGCTCACCTGAACCGTACCGATTTGAGAAACCTTGTAGTTAAACATTCTTTTAAGGTCATAACCGAAAGCTTTCAAAATCTGGTAATCCATTTCGGCAAACTTACCGTTTTTCATTGGCGGAACACCGAGCATCCAGGCGCAGTTTGCACCAACGGAACTAAAATATATTTTCTGAAGCCTGTCCTTTGTTTTGGCGGTATATTCGTCATCCTTGTGATAATACCATCTGTCACGGATGGACATACTCACTTCGCAAGGATACCAGATAAAATCGTTTTCCTTTTTTATAGCCTTGCGCGAGCCTAAATCAAGCTCAAACTTTTCTTCTTTCTGACGTTTCTTTTGTGGCTTTTTACTTTTTTCAATAGCGTTATAGATGCTGTATTTTTCGGGAATAACGCTCCATTCGTTTTCGCGGATTACGCCCCATTCATTACCATACCAACGAACATCAGGACCAACAAGAGCAATTACTGCATCGGGCTGACAAGCTCTGACTACCTCATAATAGCCTTCCCAATCATATTCCTGAATATTACCATTCTTATCGGGTTCTGCTGCACCGTCAAAACGAACATAGAAAATATCGCCGTATTTTGTAAGAACCTCTCTTAAAAGCTTTTTGAAATATGCATTATAAAGTTCACCGCTACCGTATAATTTGCAATTACGGTCAAGGGGTGAAATAGCAATACCAAATTTAAGACCTTGTTCTTTACATTCTTTACTTAAAAGCTCAACAATGTCGCGATTTTCCACATCCCAATCCGTTGCACTTTCAACGGAATAAGCAGTGTGCTCCGAGCACCAAAGGCAAAAACCGTCGTGGTGCTTAACATTGAGAACCATACCCTTAAAGCCTGCATCCTTAAAGAACTGCACCCATTCCTGAGCGTCAAATTCTTCCGGATTAAAGTTTATAGGGTTAACTGAACCATCAGTCCATTCTCTGTTTACAACTGTTGCAAGACCGAAGTTTATAAAACCGTAAAACTCAGTCTTTTGCCAATTAAGCTGTCTTTCGGAGGGCTTAACCTCCGCCGCAATTTCATAGGGTTTCATTATATAATTACCTTTCGGGATTTATCGTTTACCGCTGTCACAGTTTGTTGCAACAATATCAACACCCAAACCGCAGATATCTTTAATAACAATATCGCCGATTTTAACGGGAGCTTTAATAACCGTCGCATTAATTTCTTTCATACAATCAAACATTTTGTCCTTTGGAACAGGACCTGCACTCTTAACCGGAACAACCGAGTGAACACCACCCTCAACCTTAACACTTGTTGTAAGGCTTCTCATAGGGTTGGTGATTTCAGTTCTTGCGTAGGAGTCACCGCGTTTGCAGGTGTTACCGCTAACGGAGATAACCTCACCGTTTTCAATTTCAACCTCAATAGGACAGCCTAAAGGACAGGAAACGCAAATAAGACTTTTTTTCATTTTACCCGCCCTCCTTATTCTTCAATTCTGACAACGATTTCGCTGTCTTTGTTCATATCTTTAAGCATTTCTGTTGTAATAACAACATTTTCCATTTCACCGGGGGCAAGCTTAACCTTCTTCTTGGATGAAAGGATTTTTCCGTCACACTCAACAACTACCCTTGCACCCTTATAAACCTGACCAACTCGGAAATAGAGCTTAAGGTTTTCTTCGCCTTCAATATTAACTCTCTGGGGAACAATGTAACGAACACCATTGATACTCTTTGTGTTAATAAATGTGCCGCCTTTTTTCTTACCGAAAATGTAGTCTGCCGCGCCTTTACCTGCAATCTGACTTTCTTCTGTAACATAGTCAACAAGGTCGTGAACCTGCAAAACGTTACCGCAAGCAAATATACCGGGGTGAAGAGTTTCTCTGTATTCGTCAACAATGGGACCGCTTGTAACTCTGTCAAGCTCTACGCCCACATCCTTTGAAAGCTCATTTTCGGGAATAAGACCAACGGAAAGAAGAAGAGTATCGCATTCGATATATTCTTCCGTTCCGGGAATAGGTTGGAGTTTATCGTCAACATTTGCAATTGTAACGCCTTCGAGTCTGTCTTTACCGTGGGTTTTAACAACCGTACAGCTCAAACGGAGCGGAATACCGAAATCGTCAAGGCATTGAACAATATTTCTTGTAAGACCGCCCGAGTAAGGCATAAGCTCGCAAACCACCTTAACCTCTGCGCCCTCAAGGGTCATTCTTCTTGCCATTATAAGACCGATATCGCCCGAGCCGAGAATAACAACCTTTTTACCGGGCATATAGCCGTCAATGTTAACGTATTTCTGTGCAGTACCTGCAGTCATAATACCTGCTGGTCTTGAACCTGCAATTGAAAGCGCTCCGCGAGGTCTTTCACGGCAACCCATAGCAAGAACAACTGCAATTGCCTTAAACTGCATAAGTCCTTCATTATTGTTAACCGCTGTAACAATATTATCTTCGGAAATATTTAAAACCATTGTGTCAGTAAAAACATCAATGTCGGTATTTTCAACCTGTTCTATAAATCTTCCTGCGTATTCGGGACCTGAAAGCTCCTCGCCGAAATAATGAAGACCGAAGCCTGTGTGAATACATTGTTCAAGAATACCGCCGAGAGTTTCCGCTCTCTCAAGAATAACTATTTTTTCTACGCCCTCTTCCTTCGCCTTGAGAGCCGCAGCCATACCGGCAGGGCCACCGCCGACTACAACTAAATCATAATTCAACATAGCGCCCTACCTCCTTACTTTGTTTTGTGATACATAATTTTCGACTGACTGCCGAATTTTGTGATTTCATTCATAGGCACATTCAATTCTCTTGCAAGAATTTCAACTACCTTGCTTCCGCAGAAGCCACCCTGGCATCTGCCCATACCTGCTCTTGTTCTTCTCTTAACACCGTCAACGTCACGAGCACCTGCAGGAGCGTGAATGGCATCGAGAATTTCGCCTTCTGTAATTGTTTCGCAACGGCAAACAATTCTGCCGTATGCTTTGTTTTTCTCAATAAGCTTTGCTCTTTCTTCTGTTGACATATGACGGAAGCGAACAGGCTCGGGACGAACAGGATTGAAATCTGCTTTCTTTTCGAATCCGCCTGAAAGCTCGTTTATAATACCGTCAACCATTTCTGCAATTGCGGGAGCAGAGGAAAGACCTGGAGATTCAATACCTGCCGCATTAATAAATTTCTTATTAACCTCGGATGAACCGATAATAAAATCATCGCTTGTGGGATGAGCGCGGTTACCGCTGAAAGAGGTAATAGCATTTCTCAAAGAAACCGCGGGAACGCTCTTTATAGCATTGGTGTAAATCTTGTCAAGACCTATTGATGTTGTAGCAACATCGTCACCATCGTCAATATCCTCAGCAGAAGGACCAACTATAAGGTTGCCGTCAACTGTGGGAGAAACGAGAACACCCTTCCCCATTTTTGTGGGGCATTGGAAAATTGTTCTTGAAACAAGTGAGCCCTGAGATTTATCAAGGAGATAATAGTCACCGTGACGAACAACGATTTCAATTGAATTGTCGCCAATAAGGGAAGCGATTTTCCCGGAATAAACACCTGCGGCGTTAATAACATATTCCGCGGCAATTTCGCCGAGAGATGTTGTAAGCTTAAATTCATTATCTGCATAGTCGATAGCAGTAACTTCGCAGTTTCTCAAAAACTCTGCACCGTTTGTAACTGCATTTTCAACACCTGCAATAGTAAGCTCATAAGGGCAAACAATCGAAGATGTGGGAGCAACAAGCGCACCTACTGCTGTATCGCCGATATTGGGTTCAAGCGAAACGAGCTCTTCTCTTCCAACAATGCGAAGCTCGGGAACACCGTTCTTTTCGCCTCTGTCTTTGAGAACTTCAAGATGTGGTATTTCCTCTTCGGAAAAAGCTACAACAAGAGCTTCATTATTTTTGAGAGGCACATTAAGCTCCTTGCAAACCTTTTTCATAAGCTCAACACCACGAACATTTAGCTTCGCTTTAAGTGTTCCCGGTTTAGCATCAAAGCCTGCGTGAACAATGGCAGAGTTTGCTTTTGTAGCACCCATTGCACAATCGTTGCATCTTTCAAGAAGTGCTACCTTGATGTTGTATTTTGAAAGCTCTCTTGTGATAAGAGAACCCACAACACCTGCACCTATGACAGCAACATCGTACTTCATTTTAACATCTCCTCGTGTGATATCACGTAATAGAACATAATAACCTATAATAGAAAATCATTATAACACAGCATACTCTTAAAAATCAAGTATATTACACCTTGTTTTTTAGCCAAATATAGTGTAAAATTATATAAATAAAAATAAAGACTACAAATTAGAAATGAGAAATTTATGAACGAGCTAAAAAACAAAGTTGAACTTCTCGCTCCTGCGGGAGATATGAACTGCCTTATTGCCGCTGACCGCTTCGGTGCGGATGCGGTTTATATCGGCGGACCTCTTCTTCAGTTGAGAGCAGAAAAATCTGCCTTTACGCAAGAGAATATTGATGCTGCCGTAAAGCTTTTGCATTCAAAAAACAAAAAGCTTTATGTTACAGTAAACAGTTTCACAAAGAACAATGAAATCGAGCCTCTCAAATCCTACGCCCGAACTCTTTATGGTTTGGGTGTTGACGCGGTTATCGTGTCGGATTTAGGCGCAGTCAGAACAATAAAACAGGCAGAACCAAATTTGGAAGTGCATATCAGCACGCAAGCTAATTGTTGCAACTATGCTTCCGCTCTCGCCTACTATGAAATGGGCGCTTCAAGAATTGTTATCGCCCGTGAAATGACTATCGACGAAATTGCCGAAATGCATTCAAAAATCCCTGAAGAGCTTGAGCTTGAAGCCTTTGTTCACGGTGCTATGTGTATGGCGTATTCGGGCAGATGCCTTATTTCATCATATATGAACGGCAGAAGCGGTAACAGAGGCGAATGCACTCAGCCTTGCCGTTGGGAATATTATCTTGTAGAAAGAAACCGCCCCAATGAATATATGAAATTGGAAGAATACCCCGACCATTCAGCTCTTCTTTCATCCCACGATATGAAAGCTATCGGATTTTTGGACAAGCTTGCAGATGCGGGCATTGACTCATTCAAAATCGAAGGCAGAATGAAAACGGAATTCTACGTTTCTCACGTTGTCAATGCATACAGAAGAGCAATTGACAAATCTGCACCTTTAGAGCTTCTCGATGATGAGCTTAATGCTATAAGCCACCGTCCCTATAATAGCGGTTTCTATTTCGGAAACCTTGTTCACGGTCACAAAAACGACGGACTTTATCATTGGGATTGCACCTTTGCAGGCGTTGCCCTGGAAGACTGTAAAGACGGTAAGCTTAAAATCCAACAGCGTAATTTCTTTAAATTAGGCGACACAATTGAGGTGCTTTCCCCCGAAACCTTCGGTATGAAATTCACCGCAACAAAAATTGTAAATGAACAGGGTGAAGAATGCGAAAGTGCTTGCCACCCTCAAGAATTTCTCACCCTCGACTGCACCGCAGATGTAAAAAAAGGTGATATTTTAAGAGTGAGAACAGAAAAGAAAGAAATTATTACAGATATATGATTCACGAAATCCTCGCTCCTGTTGGAGCGCAAGAACAGTTAAAAGCCGCTGTAAGAAGCGGTGCAAATGCAGTGTATCTGGGTGTTGATAATTTCAACGCTCGGCGTAATGCTGGCAATTTTACAACCAATAATTTAAAAGATGCAGTTAAATACTGCCGTCTTCGTAATGTAAAAGTTTTTGTTACTCTTAACACTTTAATTTTCGATAAAGAAATTGAAGAATTATATAAAATATTAACAGCTATTGCCCAAAGCGGTGCAGATGCAGTAATTGTTCAGGATTTTGCAACTGTTAAAGCCTTAAAAGAAATTTGTCCCGAAATGCCTCTTCACGCCTCTACTCAAATGGCGGTTCACAATCTTTCAGGAGCAAAATTTCTCGAAGAAATGGGATTTTCACGAATAGTTTTAGCACGCGAACTCTCACTCCAAGAAATGAAAGCTATAAGAAACGAAGTAAAAGCAGAGCTTGAGGTTTTTGTTCACGGTGCCCATTGTATGAGTGCATCGGGCAACTGTTATCTTTCTGCAATGCTGGGAGAAAGAAGTGGAAACAGAGGGCTTTGTGCCCAGGGCTGCCGCCTTAATTGGAAAAATGCTCACGGCAGAGAATACGCGCTCTCTCTTAAAGATATGTCCTATCTTGACAATATAAAAGACCTTCTAGACATAGGTATTGACTCCTTCAAAATTGAGGGCAGAATGAAGCGTCCCGAATATGTCGCCGCCGCAGTAACGAGCCTTAAAAAGGCTATAAACAATGAGCTTTATGACAAAGGAACTCTTCGTTCCGTTTTCTCCCGAAGCGGATTTACAAACGGCTATCTTAAAGGCAAAAGAACTGTTGATATGTTCGGCTATCGTGTTAAGGAGGATGTGACCTCTGCAAGCAGTGTTTTAAAAGAGCTTGAAAACTTATATAAAGACGAAATCCGCCCTAATAAACTGAATGCAAAACTCGTTCTGAAAAAAGAGGAGCCAACAACTCTTTATTTAACATCCAAAGGTATTACGGTTGAGGTAAAAGGCGACATTCCCCAAGAACCTCGTACCGCTCCCCTTTCAGAAGAAATTGCTTCCCGAAACCTTTCTAAATTGGGCGAAACCTCATTTTATTTAGGTTCTCTTGAATTCGAAAATAAAGATTTATTAACTCTTCCTGCTTCTGCAATAAATGCTTTAAGGCGCGATGGAGCAAATCTTCTGGAAGAAAAGCTTTCCGCTAAAAATTATAAAATCAATCAAATAAATCCCGATATACAAAAAGCCGAAAACAACTTTACAAAACCCAAAACAAGAATTCGTCTTCAAAGCTTTTCCCAGTACAGCGAGGATTTTGAAAAAGCAGATATAGTAATTCTTCCTATTGACGAAATCCTCAATAATATGGAAGAAACAGAATGCTTACCCGTAAAAATCGCAGCAGAGCTTCCTCAACTCATTTACCCCGAGGATGAAGCCGAAATTCTAAAAAAACTTTCGACAATCAAAAAGATAGGCATTGTAAGAGGTGTAACAGGTAATATCGGCGGAATTTCTCTTCTCAAAAAAGCAGGATTCAGAATTCACGGTTCTCACGGTCTTAATGTAACAAACAGCATTTCTGCGCAGTCTTATAAGGCGATGGGATTAACAGACATTACCCTTTCCTTTGAGCTTTCCGAAAGAGCAACTAAAAACATCTGCGCAGATATAGAAAAAGGTGCATATATTTACGGTTATTTGCCAATTATGTTAATGAGAGCCTGTCCTCAAAAAAGCGAAAACGGTTGCCTTAACTGCAACGGTAAATCCATTCTTACAGACAGAAAAGGAATTGATTTCCCCCTTTTGTGCCACAATAAAAAATATTCTGTTCTTCATAACAGTGTACCTCTTTATATAGGCGATAAAAATCTTTCAAATTTGGATTTTGTTACATTATATTTTACAGTTGAAACAAAAAAGGAATGTGAAAAAATCTATCAATCATACAAAAACAGCAAAACCATTGACGGTAAGAAGACAAACGGACTCTACAACAGAGAACTGTTGTAAAAGGAGTGATTATCATAGCAACTCAAAAAACCGCAATAATAATCGGTGCAGGTCCTGCAGGGCTTACTGCCGCTTACGAGCTTTTAAAGAACACAGATATAATCCCCGTAATTCTTGAAGAAAGCGAATTTATCGGCGGAATTTCCCGTACTGCCCAATATAACGGCAACCGAATGGACATAGGCGGTCACAGATTTTTTTCTAAAATTGATAAGGTAAACGAGCTTTGGCAAGAGCTTATGCCTTTGCAAAGCAAACCCTCTTATGATGATATAAAAACAGGCACGGAAAAAGAACTCTCTGAAAATGGCCCCGACCCTGAAAAAGACGATAAGGTTCTGCTTTTAAGAAACCGCGTTTCAAGAATCTATTACTTAAGAAAATTCTTTGATTACCCCATTTCCTTAAAGCCGGAAACCTTTATAAATATGGGACTTTCGCGAACAATAAAGGCAGGCTTCGGTTATGTTTATTCCTGTGTTTTCAAAAAGGATGAAGACTCTCTAGAAAACTTCTATATAAACCGTTTCGGCAGACCGCTTTACGAAATGTTTTTCGAGGATTATACCGAAAAGCTTTGGGGTATAAATCCATCTCAGATTTCTGCTGATTGGGGTGCTCAAAGGGTTAAAGGGCTTTCCCTTACAAAAGCCTTTCTCAATGTAATAACAAAGCCTTTCAAAAAAGGAGATAAGGTAGAAACCTCTTTAATAGAGCAGTTCTATTACCCGAAAAAAGGTCCCGGTCAGCTTTGGGAAGCTCTCGCGGAAGAAATAGAGAAAAAAGGCGGAAAAATTCTTAAAAATAATCGCGTTGTCACCCTTGAAACCGAGTGCGGAAAAATTTCTCATATCGGTGTTGAAACTCCTCAGGGAATAAAACAATACAAAGCCGATTATTTCATTTCTACAATGCCCGTAAAGGACCTTGTTCTCGGAATGGGCAATCCCGTTCCCGAAGACGTGAACGATATTGCAAAAGACCTTCCCTACCGCGATTTTATAACCGTAGGACTTCTTGTAAATAAGCTTAAATTGGAAAACAAAACGGAGCACAAAACTCTCGGCAATATCGTCCCTGACTGCTGGATTTATATTCAGGAAAGAGATGTAAAAATCGGCAGACTCCAGATTTTCAATAACTGGTCACCATATATGGTAAAAGACCCTGAAAACACAGTATGGGTAGGTCTTGAATATTTCTGCAACGAGGGTGACGAATTCTGGAATATGTCCGATAAAGAGTTTATCAATTTCGCTTGTGACGAGCTTCAAAAAATCGGTGTAATTGATAAAGAGGACATTCTTGATGCCACCAGAATAAAGGTCAAAAAAGCCTACCCTGCCTATTTCGGCACTTATAAAGATTTTGATAAGGTGAGAGAATATTTAGATAAAATCGAAAATCTTTATTGCATCGGCAGAAACGGTATGCATCGCTACAACAATATGGACCATTCAATGCTCACCGCAATGGAAGCGGTTGATTGCATCAAAAACGGTAAAACAGACAAAGCTCAAATCTGGAATGTTAACACTGAACAAGAATATCACGAAGAAAAGAGGATGTAAAAAAAGCGCAGACCGCATAAAACAATATGTATCAAGGGGGTTCCTGCAGGACTGATACCTGTAAGAACCCCTTAAACAATAAAAAAACCAAGTTATTAAAAAATTCAAGTTTCATGCTACGAACAAACCTCGCCACTCGACGTACCTTTGTACGCCTTCGGGCAAACAAAAACAAGTCTGAAGCCTTGTTTTTGCTCGGTTTGTCCGTTCTGCATCTTTTTTTCCTATCCCCTTAAAATGAGCTGTAAAAACATTCACAAACTTTTTTGTCGCCTCTTAAAAATAATCCAACTTTTTAGTCATAATGTGTTAAATTTCTTTTACTGTATTGTGCAAAATATACAAAACCCGCAATTTATCTTTGACTCTTTTATGCAAGACAAGCACATTCGGCTCTTTATCTTTGTTGTATATTTTGCACAACACAGCGCTTTACTATTTGTACATCTTGTCTTGACTTTCAAAAAAATATATGTATAATAGTCCCTGTTATTAAAAGATAACGCTTTTATTGATATACCCCTTGAACTTCCGCTTCGCCCATATTTATCGCCGAATCGGACTTCAAGGTAGATATATAAAGATAGTTTCATAAAAAGCCAAAAAACAACAAGCCGCCTAAATACAGGCGGTTTGTTGTTTTTTATAAAAATTGCCGATAAAAACAACCGTTTCTATTTTGTCATTTTGTTATAGTTTTTCCCTTATTTTTTGTGGCTTTCATTCATTGACTATATTATATATTTAGTTTATATTTACCTTATAAAAAAAATTCCCGAAAAGGAGAAATCCGGATGACAAAAAACGAAGCAAAACTCAAAGCAAAAGAACTTGTGTCCAAAATGACGGTTGAAGAAAAAATGACCCAGCTCCTTTATACTTCACCTGCCATTGAAAGACTTGGAATAAAAGCATATAACTGGTGGAATGAAGGTGCTCACGGCGTTGCAAGAAGCGGAACTGCAACAGTTTTCCCCCATACAATTGCTATGGCGGCAACCTTTGACAGCGACCTTATCAACCAAATCTCTGATGTAATTTCCACAGAGGGTCGTATTAAATACAACAAGCACGTTGAATATGGCGACCACGATATTTTCAAGGGTATCACATATTGGGCTCCCAATATCAACATTTTCCGTGACCCTCGTTGGGGACGCGGTCAGGAAACCTTCGGTGAAGACCCTTACCTTACCGCAACCCTCGGCACTGCTTTCATTAAAGGTATTCAGGGTGACGGCGAATTTTATAAGGGTACTGCTTGTTCAAAGCACTTTGCCGTTCATTCAGGCCCCGAAAAAGACCGCCACGGTTTTGATGCTGTGGCAACTCTCCACGACCTCTACGAAACCTATCTCCCTGCATTTGAAAAGACAGTTAAAGCAGGTGTTGCAGGCGTTATGGGTGCATATAACCGCACCAACGGTGAACCCTGTTGCGCACATTCTTACCTTATGGGTGAGGTTCTCCGTAAGAATTGGGGCTTTGACGGTTACTTCGTTTCCGACTGTGGTGCATTGCAGGACATTTATGAATTCCATAAATTCGTAGAAACAAGAGCAGAAGCAGCGGCAGCTGCTCTTAAAAACTCCTGCGACCTTAACTGCGGTCAGACTTACGACGCTCTCGTTGATGCTTATGAAGAAGACCTTATTACAGAGGAGCAAATCACAGAAGCCGCCGAAAGACTTTATATGATTCGTTTCCTTTTAGGCGAATTTGAAGAGGTAAGACCCTATTCCGATATTCCTTACAGCAAGCTTGACTGCAAAGAACACAGAGAGCTTAACTTAAGAGCCGCTGAAAACTGCGTAACTCTTCTTAAAAACGATAATTATTTACCCCTCGATAAAAACACCAATAAGAAAATTGCAGTTATCGGTCCTAATGCTCTTTCTGTTACTGCTCTTGAGGGTAACTACAATGCCTACGCTTCCGAATACATTACAGTTGCAGATGGTATGAGAAGAGTATTCACAGATGCTGATATTTCTGTCGAAAGAGGTTGTAACTACTGCCACGAAAAAATCAATGAATGGAGTGGCTTCGGCAATATGCTCAGCGACGGTGCAGCTGCTGCCGCAGAAGCAGATATTACAATTCTTGCTCTTGGTCTTGATTGCTCAATTGAGGGCGAAGACACAGGCTACGATAATGACTATACCGCTTGCGGTGATAAGAAAAATATTTATCTCCCCAAAACACAGCAGAAGCTTGCAGAAATGGTTTGCGATGCTTGTGATAATGTTATTGTTGTTATTATGTGCGGTAGCTCCGTTGACCTTGGGAAAAAGGTAAGAAACCACGCAAAAGCAATCATTCACGCTTGGTATCCCGGTTCTCAGGGCGGTCTTGCAATTGCAAAAACAATTGCAGGCGAAAATAATCCCTGCGGTAAACTCCCCGTAACAATCTATGACGGCGAGCATCCCCTCCCCGATTTCACAGATTACAATATGCAGGGTAAAACCTATCGCTTTATCGAGGGCGATGCACTCTACCCCTTCGGTTATGGTCTTTCATATACTAAGTTCCAGTACACAGATGCAAAAGTTCTTGAAAAGAACGATGATACTATAAAAGTAAGCGTTGATGTTAAGAATATCGGCGACAGAGCAGGTATTGAAAAAACACAGATTTATGCAGAGTATTCCGATTCAAGAACCCACACTCCCCACTTCCAGCTTTGCGGTATTAAATCAACAAATCTCCAGGCAGGCGAAAGTGCAAATGTAACAATTGATATTGATACATATTGGATTAAAGCGGTTCTCAAAAACGGCGAAAGAGTAACTCCCGACGGCAAAATCACTCTCCATATCGGCGGACATCAACCCGATAAGGTAAGTAATGAATTACTTGGTTATGAATGTGAGAAAGTTGAGTTGTAAGATATGATTAATATAGCATTAGTAGGCACCTGGCATGTTCATTTTGAAGGATATGCAAACACTATCCTAGATAATCCCCTTTGCAAAATCACTGCTATTTGGGACAACAATAAAGAAAGCGCACTCCATTATGCAAAACAATATAATTGCGAATATGTTGAAGACTATGACCAGCTTCTGCAAAGAACTGATGTTGATGGGATTTTAGTTTGCACATCCACCGACTTGCATCATACGGTTATGAAAAAAGCCGCCCAAGCAGGAAAACATATTTTTACGGAAAAGGTGCTTTGCTTTACAGAAGCAGATGCTCTTGATGTTGCAAAGACAGTAAAAGAAAACGGCGTTAAATTCTGCATTTCATTCCCGTGGCGCACAAGAGGCGATTTTCTTTGGATTAAAGATGCCGTTGACAATGGACTTGTTGGCGAAATAAACTACTGCCGAATGAGAAACGCCCACAACGGTGCAGGCGCAGGCTGGCTCCCGCAAACCTTCTATGACAGAGAAGCCTGCGGTGGCGGTGCAATGATGGACTTGGGTGCTCATTCAATGTATATTCTCAACTGGCTTATGGGCGAACCAGAAAAGGCTTCCTCCGCATTCACTAATGTTATGGTAGATTCCGTTGAAGACAATGCCGTAACTGTTCTTACATATAAAAACGGTGCTATCGGTGTCAGTGAAACAGGCTTCGTTGCACCGAACAATCCCTTCCAGCTTGAGATTGTAGGCTCAAAAGGAACAATTCTTGCAGGCGGATTTATGAACAAGGTTTGCTATAACATCGGTGACGGTTGGGTATTCCCGAAGGTCCCCGACAACACCAAATCACCAATGCAAACCTGGATTGATGCAATTGAAACAGACTCTCCCATTCCCTACGGAATTGATGATGCTGTCGCCCTTTCAAAAACAATGGAACTCGCATATAAAAATGTAATTTAAAACAAAAGCAACCGATAGTTTTCGCAAACTGTCGGTTGCTCTTATTTTTATTAATAACCAAGTATACCCTCTGCAGATTCGTCATTTTCAATCCAATCCGAAACTTTGATTACTCGATATGTATCTTTATCGTCACGAATTATCACTTCTTCAATTCCTGCGTTTATTACCATTCTTTTGCACATTGAACAGCAACAAGCATCTTTAACATATTCTCCTGTTTTAACATCCGTTCCCACAAGGAAAATTGTACTTCCTATCATATCTTTTCTTGAAGCACTTATAATTGCATTCGCTTCCGCATGAACACTTCTGCAAAGCTCATATCTTTCCCCTCGGGCAATATTCAGCTTTTCTCTGATACAAACACCCATATCAGTGCAATTTTGTCTTCCTCTGGGTGCACCTACATAACCCGTTGAAATTATCTCATCATCTTTAACGATTACTGCCCCGTAATGCCTTCTCAAGCAAGTGCATCTTTGTGAAACTGTCTGGGCTATGTCTAAATAATAATTTATTTTATCTCTTCTCATTTTTTCTTTTTCCTTTCACTCCTTACGAAGCCATTCTGCACTCCGCACTCCGCATTAAAGAATATACTCCTGCACTTTTTCCCCACTCAAAGTCTTATGAGTAATAGCCTCATCATCAACTATCATATACCCTCTGGGTGTGTTCTCTTTAGGAATAGAAACTGAACCGGGATTGGCGTAAATATATCCACCCTCTAATTCTTCAATTTTGCTTATATGGGTATGACCATTAAAGAGAATGTCACCTTTTTTGATTTTAGGAAGATTTTGAGGATTGAGCTTGTGACCGTGAGCAAGGAAAAACATTCTTCCTTTATGATAAAAGAAAGCATATTCTGCAAGAACAGGGAAAGAAAGCACCATTTCGTCAACCTCTGCTTCACAGTTACCTCTGACGCAAAGAATCTCTTCCGCCATATCATTCAAAAGTGCAATAACCCCCTTGGGATTATATTCCTCAGGCAAATCATTTCTAGGTCCGTGATAGAGAACATCACCTAAAAGCACTAATTTTTCGCATTTTTCTTCTCTATATTTTTCTACTAATTCACGGCAGTATTTAAGAGAACCGTGAATATCGGATGCTATCATAATTTTCATAAAGCTTACTCCCTTTTATTGATTAAAGTTATAATATCATAAAAAGACTAAAAATGAAATACAAACAATTAACCCTATTAAATTTTTTAGGAAAATTTAATAGGGTTAAACTTTTATTTCTTCTTTTTACCGAAAAAACCTTTTTTCTCTTCCGGGTCAACGGGGTTTGCACCCATCGCATTGTTGAAATTGAGAAGTGCTTCTTTTTGCTTTTCGTTAAGGTTTTTCGGAACATCAACGCTGATTCTGATGAGCTGGTCACCGCGTCTTGTGGAGTTAAGCACCTGAATACCTCTGCCCTTCAACTTGAAAATGTCACCGGGTTGAGTTCCTGCAGGAAGAATATATTCAACCTGTCCGTCAAGGGTGGGAACTCGGAGCTTATCACCGAGAGCAGCCTGAACGAAAGTAACCTTCATATCATACCATACATTGTAGCCGTCGCGTTCAAAGAAGGGATGGGGCTTAACTACAACGCCAACTCTCAAATCACCTGCAGGACCGCCGTTTACACCGCGGTTACCCTCGTTGCGAACTGTGAAAATCTGTCCGTCATCAATACCTGCAGGAATAGTAATTTCCTGCTTAACAGTTCTTCTGATTCTTCCTGCACCCTTACATCTTGTGCAAGGATTGGGATTGAATGTACCCTTACCGCCGCAACGCTGACAGGGCTTTGATGTACTGATAGTGCCGAAAGGTGTTCTCTGCTGAACATTGATCTGACCTCTGCCGTTACAGTCAGGGCAGGTCTGGGGTGAAGTACCCTTTGCCGCACCGCTACCGGAGCATTCGTCACAAAGCTCAATTCTCTGGAATTCAACAGTTTTTTTGCAACCCTTTGCGGCTTCCTCAAAGGAAATATATATGTTAGTCTGAATATCGCTACCGCGACGGGGAGCGTTGGGATTGGAGCGTGAACCGCCACCACCGAATCCGCCGAAGAATGAACCGAAAAGGTCGCCCAAATCGAATTCCATTCCGCCGTCAAATCCGCCGAAGCCACCAAATCCGCCACCTTGACCTGCGCCGTAGCTGGGGTCAACACCTGCAAAGCCGAAGCGGTCATATTTTTCTTTCTTATCAGAGTCGGAAAGAATTTCATAAGCCTCGTTTGCTTCTTTAAACTTTGCTTCCGCTTCCTTGTTATCGGGGTTAAGGTCGGGGTGATATTTTTTCGCAAGCTGGCGATATGCTTTTTTTATCTCATCGGGTGTGGCGCTTTTGGAAACGCCCAACACCTCGTAATAATCTCTTTTATCTGCCATAATTGATTCCTTTCTTTAGGAATTCACTCACCGAAGACGGTTCCTTTTGAGAACCGTCTTCGGCTTTTAATCAATAATTAGTCAACATCTGTGAAAGGTGCTTCTGTGTAGTTGTCGCCACCCTGTGCACCTGCGGCATTCTGGTCAAAACCTGCGCCCATATTGTTGGGATCGAAGCCCTGTGCGCCACCTGCTGCTTTGTAAAGCTTTTCGGAAATCTCATAGAATTTTGCCTGGAGAGCTTCCTGCTTTGATTTGATGAGCTCAATATCTTCGCCTTTAAGAGCTTCTTTGAGTTCTTCAACCTTAGCGTTGATATCGTTTTTGTCTGCTTCGTCGAATTTATCGCCGTTTTCGGAAACGAGCTTTTCGCATTCAAATACCATCTGGTCTGCGCCGTTGCGGATATCAACTGCTTCTTTACGTTTCTTGTCTTCTTCTGCAAACTGCTCTGCTTCTCTTACAGCCTTATCAATATCATCCTTGCTCATATTGGAAGAAGCTGTGATAGAGATTGACTGCTCTTTACCTGTACCAAGGTCTTTTGCAGAAACGTGAACGATACCGTTAGCGTCAATATCAAAAGTAACTTCAATCTGAGGAGTACCGCGACGAGCAGGAAGAATACCGTCAAGGTGGAACATACCAAGAGTTTTGTTATCTCTTGCAAATTCTCTTTCACCTTGAAGAACGTGGATTTCAACAGATGTCTGGTTGTCAGCAGCAGTTGAGAATACCTGGCTCTTCTTTGTGGGGATTGTTGTGTTTCTTTCGATAATCTTTGTGCAAACACCGCCGAGAGTTTCAATACCGAGTGAAAGAGGTGTAACGTCAAGGAGAAGAAGACCTTCTACATCGCCGCCGAGAACACCCGCCTGAAGAGCAGCACCCATTGCAACACATTCATCGGGGTTGATGCCCTTGTAGGGATCTTTGCCTGTGTAGTTTTTAACTGCATCCTGAACAGCGGGGATTCTTGAAGAACCACCAACCATAAGAACCTTGTCAATTTCGGAAACCTTAAGACCGGAATCGGAAATAGCCTGACGAACAGGAGCCATTGTTGCTTCAACAAGGTCAACTGTAAGCTCGTTGAACTTTGCTCTTGTAAGAGTTGTATCGAGGTGAAGAGGACCTGCTTCTGTCATTGTGATGAAAGGAAGGTTGATTGCAGAGGATGTAACGCCTGAAAGCTCGATTTTTGCTTTTTCTGCAGCTTCTTTAAGTCTCTGCATAGCCATTTTATCAGTTGAAAGGTCTGAACCTGTTTCTTTTTTGAATTCAGTTACGAGCCAGTCAATAATTCTCTGGTCGAAATCGTCACCACCAAGGCGGTTGTTACCTGCAGTTGCAAGAACCTCCTGAACACCTTCGCCCATTTCGATAATGGAAACGTCGAATGTACCGCCGCCAAGGTCATAAACCATAACCTTCTGGTCGTTTTCTTTATCAATACCGTAAGCAAGAGCAGCTGCTGTAGGCTCGTTGATAATTCTCTTAACTTCAAGACCTGCAATTTTACCTGCGTCCTTTGTTGCCTGACGCTGTGAGTCTGTAAAGTAAGCAGGAACTGTGATAACTGCTTCTGTTACAGTGTCGCCGAGATAGCTTTCTGCATCAGCTTTAAGCTTAGAAAGAATCATTGCAGAAATCTGCTGGGGTGTGTAGGATTTGTCGTCAATCTGAACCTTGTAATCTGTACCCATCTGTCTTTTGATAGAAGAGATTGTTCTGTCGGGGTTCTGAACTGCCTGACGCTTTGCAACCTGACCAACAAGTCTTTCGCCGGATTTAGAGAAGCCTACAACAGAGGGTGTTGTTCTGTTACCTTCAACGTTAGCAATAACTACGGGCTCGCCGCCTTCAATAACTGCTACGCAAGAGTTTGTTGTACCTAAGTCAATACCAATTGTTTTTGCCATTATAATTACCTCCAAATATATTTATAAGTATTGTTTATATGTTTAGTTAGTGACCTGAACAGTTGCAAAGCGCAATATTCTGTCACCCATTTTATAACCTTTTTCAAAAACCGCCGCAACGGAGTTTTCGGGAAGCTCATCATTTTCAACAATCATAACCGCACTGTGAATATTGGGGTCAAATTCGTCCCCAACCTCGCCGAAGCTCTCAACTTCCATATTCTTGAGAATTTCTTTAAGCTGAGCAACTGTCATTTCAACGCCTTTTCTGTAAACCTCAATATCATCGGTTGAGTTCTCCAGAGCTCTGTCGAAATTATCAATTACGGGAAGAAGTGCTTTAAGTGTATTCGCTTTCGCATCACCGTAGGTTGCTTCCTTTTCTCTTTGAGAGCGTTTTCTGTAGTTGTCGTATTCTGCAAGAGTGCGAAGATGTGAATCTTTAAGAGCCGCAAGGTCAGTTGTGAGCTTCTCAATTTCTGCCTTGAGAGCATCAACCTCTGCATTTTTCTTTGCTTTCTTTTCTTTTTTTGTTTCTTTTTTCACTTCGGCAGCTTCTTCGGTTTCTACTGCCTTGTTTTCTTCATTCGCCATTTTTAACCCTCCTCTAAAGTCTCCGAAAGGAGATTTCCGATAACCGATGCTAAATATTTTATACTCGGTATAAGTCTTGCATAATCAATTCTCGTAGGACCGATTATACCGATTGAACCGCTGTCCTTGTCACCTACGGAATACTTTGAGAAAATCGTTGAAGAATTCTTCAATTCTCTGTAAAGATTTTCTGTTCCGATTGCCACATTTAACTGTTTCTTATGTGAACCAAGCATATTTTCAAGAGGTGTTCCTCTGTGAAGAAAATCCATAAGTCTGAAAGCATCTTCGGAAAGCTCTTCGTGATTAAGTATGTTTGACTGACCTTTTAAATGAAGCTCTGTTGTTTTAACCGCTTCGCAAAGGTCCGCGATAGCACACAAGAAAGGTGACATTATAAAAACTCTGTCCCCAAGGGAAGCAACAAGAGTTTGAATAAACATTACATTTATATCAGAAACGGATTTACCGATAAAATAATTCTGACAGATGTTATAGAAAACCTCCGCGATATCAACATTTATTTCTGCGTCACTTCTTACAACCGAGCTTTTAAGAATACCCGAGGTTGCAAGGAGAACTATCATAGCAGTATGACTGCTTAAAGGAACAAGCTCAATCCGCTTTATCTTTGCATCTGCATCTGCAGGTGAAGAGGAAACTGCAACGCAGTCCGTAAGCTCCGCTAAAATGCTCCCTGCTTTTTCAAGGAGCTTATCAGGTTCGCCTGAAAAGGACTGTAACCATATTTTGATTCGTTCCTGCTCTTCTATACCTAATTCATAAGCAGTCATTAAATTATCAACATAATATCTATAACCAAGTTGAGATGGTACTCGACCTGCGGATGTGTGAGGCTGTTCTAAAAGACCCATTTCAACCAAATCCGCCATATCATTACGAATGGTAGCGGAAGAAACCGCATTGCCCATTTCAGCGCATATAGCTTTTGAGCCAACAGGTTCGCCCGTGGCAATAAAGCGTTCGATTATAATTGCAAGAATCTGTTGCTTGCGCCCTGTAAGTTCTGCCACGACCTCACCTCTTTTTTGCTTTTAGCACCCGTTAGCACTCTCCAAAGCCGAGTGCTAACTCTGTTAATAATATACTCCCCCTGGTAGCATTTGTCAACCACTTTTGCAAAGTTTTTTGTAAATAGTTTGTGAATGAATGTTAAAATTATGCAAAAAACTTCTTCACTGTTCACTATTATTTGCCAAAAATCCGAGCAACAAGAAAAAAGTGAAAAGCGAAGAGTGAAGAGTGAAAAAATAAAATCCCCGTACTATCGTACGAGGATTTTTGGCAGCGGGATAGGGATTTTTTCGGCGCTCTGCGCCTCTCGCCTCGCTTCGCTCGTTGCCCACGTCGGCGAAAACAGTCCACCGGACTGTTTTCTTCCGCAAAACGAGTTTTGCTCCCTCCTGGTTCGAATCCCTATATAATCTTAACAAAAAAACAAAAACCACCCGATTGGGTGGTTTTGTTTTTGGCAGCGGGATAGGGATTCGAACCCCAACAAACAGAGTCAGAGTCTGTCGTGCTACCGTTACACTATCCCGCTAGGACGAACGTTATTATACTCTTACAATTCCCGAATGTCAATACTTTATTCGAAAATTTTTGGAAAAAGTTTTTTATAAACATAATTAAAAAACTGTTGACTTTTTCTTTTGAGTGTGATAATATATCAAGGCTAACATATGCAGAGATACCGAAGTGGTTATAACGGAACGGTCTTGAAAACCGTCGTACGGCAACGTACCGTGGGTTCGAATCCCACTCTCTGCGCCACCTCTTTTGAGGACAATTTAATAACTGATTTTCAGTTACCAATGCAGAAGTACTCAAGTTGGTGACGAGGCGCCCCTGCTAAGGGCGTAGGTCGGGAAACCGGCGCGAGAGTTCGAGTCTCTCCTTCTGCGCCAAACGAAGAAGATATCCGTAAGGGTATCTTTTTTGTTTTACTTCAATTAGTCTGTTGAGAGACTCGAACTCCCTCGGCGAAGCCGAACACAATCGGTTGTTCGCGTAGCGAACGCAAGGCAGAGCCTTGCGAGTTTCTCCTTCTGCGCCAAGTAAAAAGGATATCCGTAAGGATATCCTTTTTGCTTTGTTTCAATTGCCTTCTGTTTGCGAAGTCTATCTAACTTTATCCTTGAACACTATAATTTTATTTGCTATAATACCAATTATATTATAAATCTTTCAGGAGCAACCCATATGAAAAAAATCCATTTATTATGCAACGCTCACCTTGACCCAATCTGGCTTTGGGCAAAAAACGAAGGCATAGCTGAAGCTATTTCCACCTTCCGCGTTGCCGCTGATTTTTGTGAAAAATATGATAATTTCATTTTCAATCACAACGAATCCGTTCTTTATGAATGGGTTGAGGAAAACGAGCCCGAGCTTTTCAAAAGAATTCAAGAGCTTGTTAAAAAAGGTAAATGGCGTATTATGGGCGGATGGTATCTCCAGCCCGACTGCACAATGCCTTCTGCTGAAGGGTTTTTGCGTCAGATTGAAATAGGAAACCGTTATTTTAAAGAAAAATTCGGTGTTAAGCCCACCACCGCAATAAACTTTGATCCCTTTGGCCACACTCGCGGTCTTGTTCAGATTCTCAAAAAAAGCGGTTACGATTCCTATTTGTTTATGCGCCCTCACAACATTGTAGGTGACGATACCGATTTCATCTGGAATGGCTATGACGGCAGCGAAATTATAGGTCATTCAATGTGGGGCGGTTATAACTGCGCAAGAGGCGAAGTTACCAAAAAAATTGACAGAATTTTAGAAGATGCCCACGATGGCGCAAACCTTATGTTATGGGGTGTTGGCAATCATGGTGGCGGACCATCAAAAATTGACCTTGATAACATTGAAGAATATATCAAAACTCACCCCGAAATAATTGTAGAACATTCTTATTGCGAAAACTATTTTTCCGAGGTTGATACTAAAGAGCTTAACACTTACTCCAAATCTCTTGTTCATTGTATGGTAGGTTGCTATACCACAATGGCGCAAATCAAAAAGAATTACAGAGCCCTTGAAAACGAGCTGGTCACCTGCGAAAAAATGCTTGCATTAAGCGGTGTGGACTATGACGAAAAAGAGCTTAAATCCGCAGAAAAAGCACTTCTTTTCAGCCAGTTCCACGATATTCTCCCGGGCACAATGATAAAAGACGGCGAGAATGAAATCCTCCGCCTTTTAGGTTACGGCAGAGAAATCGTTGCCCGCCTTACAGCAAAAGCATTCTTCAAGCTTTGCGAGGGTCAGGAAAAAGCAATTGAGGGTGAAATTCCCGTTATTGTTTTCAACCCTCACCCCTACCCCATTACAAGAGAAATTCAGGCAGAATTTCAGCTTGCCGACCAGAATTGGAACGAGGGCGAAACAACCCTTGTTAAAATCCGCGATGAAAAAGGAAGCTACCTCCCTTGCCAGAACGAAAAAGAATCAAGCAGTTTAACAATGGACTGGAGAAAGCGAATTTGCTTCAGAGCAGAATTAAAGCCAATGAGCATCAATCGTTTTGATTGCAAATTGCATGTTGAAAAAATCGATAAAAGACCTATTGCACCTTTAAAAGAAACCGATACTCATTTCGTTTTTGAAAACAAAAAAACCTCTGTTCTTATTAATAAATCAACAGGACTTATTGATAAATATGAGCTTGAGGGCAAAAATCTTTTAAAAGAAAACAGTGGTAAAATCCTTGTTTATAAAGACAACGAAGACCCCTGGGGTATGACAAACGACGGTTTTTATGATAAAATCGGCGAATTCACTCTCCTTTTAAAAGAAGAAGCAAATAAATTTGCAGGTTACCCCAATGCAGATTGTGAGAATGTTCACGTCATCGAAAACGGCGATGTAAGAGCCAAAATCCAGGCAACCTTCAAAAACCGTAATTCTTTTGCGATTATCACTTATTCACTCCCAAAAGAAGATGTTTACATTGATACAGATGTAAAAATTCTTGCAAACGATGTTAACACTCTTTACAAACTTTCCTTTGATACAAACTTTGAAAACCCGAAATTCATAGGTCAAACTGCCTTCGGCAAGGAAGAGCTTCTTGAAGAGGAAAAGGAAGTTACATATCAGAAATGGTGCGCATTTAAAGAAAATGACACCGCTTTCGCAGTTATCAACAACAGTACCTACGGCGGTAGCGCAAAAGACAATATTCTCAATATAACTCTTATGAGAACTCCTATTTATTCTGCCCACCCCATAAACGACAGACCCATCACAGACGATGACAGATTCCACAATCACATTGATATGGGCGAAAGAGATTTCTCTTACAGACTAACCCCCGAATTTGACACTATTGACTCAGATGCGGAAGTTTTCAACCAACCGCCCTACGCCCTCTCCTTCTTCCCCTCAGGCAACGGCGAAAAATGCGAAACAGAGTTCAAAATAAGCAACAACAAAATTCTTCTTTCTTCTTATAAAAAGTGGAATAATGAAGAATATCTTCTTCGCATTTTCAACTCTTCTGAAAATGCTGAAAGCACTAATCTTTCTATAAACGGCAAAGAGTTTGAAATCATTTTCACACCCTTTGAAGCTAAAGGATTCAGATTCAATGGTAAAAATCTCATTGAATGTAATCTGATCGGAGAATAAAACGTAGGGGCGGGTCTTGACCCGCCCGAAAGTTATTGTGGCGAATTGTTGGACGAGACGGTCAAGACCGTCCCCTACACTCCAAAAGAAAATGCAACGAATAATTCACAAATTATTCGTTGCATTTTCTTTTTATATATTGTATAATAAATTGTCAATACGATAAAATAGGTTATTATACCTTTAGGAAAGGTGGTTCTATGAAAAAAGCTTTTAAAATAATAGTTTCCGCAGTTGTTATAGCTGCCGTCATAGTTTTAACCGCTATGCCCTTTTGGGCAGTAGAAATTAAAAGATATTACGGTGATATAAATAACGATTCCTATGTTACAACTCAGGATGCAATACTTGCACTTTCCGTTGCCGTAGGAATTCACAGTGATAAACTTATCGGAATGGATTTTGAAGCCACTGATATGGACGACGACAACTCCATCACCACTAAAGATGCCCGTCTTATTTTAAGAACTGCCGCCGGTCAGGAGCTCAAACGCCAGATGGAAGGCTATGAATTTGATGAAAACTCCGACCTATTCCTCAAAAAAGTAAATGAAATGCGAATTAATGAAGGCAGCAGCACATTAAAGCTTTCCAAGGACCTTTGCGATGCCGCAAGAGAAGCCGCGGAAGAATACGCCACCAAAACAGGCACTGCTTTCACCCGTGAAGACGGTTCATATTACTACAAGCTTCTTGATGAAAAAGGCATAAGCTATACATTTGCAGATAAAATAATAATCCCCGCCGCTTTCGGCTACAAAGAAACCTTTGACGAGCTTGTAAAAATCGAACAGAGCAAAAAAGCTCTTTGCAGTAAAAATTTCAAAAAATTCGGCGTAGGGGCATACACTAAAGACGGCCATACATTCTATTGGTGCATTTTCCTTACAGATTAATTTTAAAAAAACAACATTCGAAAGGCTGATTAAAATGAGTGACTACAAAATAGAAACAAAATGTGTTCAGGGTGGCTACACTCCCGGTAACGGTGAACCTCGCCAGATTCCCATTATCCAGAGCACAACCTTTAAATATGCAACAAGCGAAGATATGGGCAAGCTCTTCGACCTTGAAGCAAACGGCTATTTCTACACACGTTTGCAGAATCCTACCAATGATTCCGTTGCAGCAAAAATAGCTGAACTTGAGGGTGGTACTGCCGCAATGCTTACCTCTTCAGGCCAGGCGGCATCCTTCTATGCAATTTTCAACATCGCTTCCTGCGGTGACCACGTTGTTTCTTCTTCCACAATTTACGGCGGAACATATAACCTTTTCGCAGTCACAATGAAGAGAATGGGTATTGATTTCACATTCGTTTCTCCCGACTGCACAGAGGAAGAGCTCAATGCTGCTTTCCGCCCCAACACAAAAGCAGTTTTCGGCGAAACAATCGCAAACCCTGCTCTTACTGTTCTTGATATTGAAAAATTCGCAAATGCGGCTCACGCTCACGGCGTTCCGCTTATTATCGACAACACCTTTGCAACTCCCGTAGGTTGCCGCCCTTTTGAATGGGGTGCAGATATTGTTACCCATTCAACAACAAAATATATGGACGGTCACGGTGCCGCTGTTGGCGGATGCATCGTTGATTCAGGTAAATTCGACTGGATGGCTCACGCCGACAAATTCCCCGGACTTTGCACTCCCGATGACAGTTACCACGGCATCACCTATGCAGAGCGTTTCGGCAAAGAGGGCGCATTCATTACAAAGGCTACTGCACAGCTTATGAGAGATTTCGGTTCAATCCAATCTCCCCAGAATGCTTTCTATCTCAACCTGGGTCTTGAAAGCCTTCACGTTCGTATGAAACGTCATTGCGAAAACGGTCTTGCAGTTGCAAAATTCCTTGAAGCAAATGATAAAATCGAATGGGTTACTTATGCAGGTCTTGAAAACGATAAGTATTATGAGCTTGCACAGAAATATCTTCCCAACGGCACTTGCGGTGTTGTTTCATTCGGTGTTAAAGGCGGAAGAAAAGCCGCAGAAGAGTTTATGAAAAAGCTTAAACTTATCGCTATTGAAACTCACGTTGCTGATGCAAGAAGCTGTTGTTTGCACCCTGCAAGCGCAACACACCGTCAGATGAACGATGCAGAGCTTGAAGCTTGCGGAATTACCGCAAACCTTGTTCGCCTTTCCTGTGGTCTCGAAAATGCCGAAGATCTTATTGCAGACATTCAGCAAGCACTTGGCGAATAATAAAACGGGACGGTCAAGACCGTCCCCTACAATTAGTAAAGGAGGTATGAGGAATGCCCATTAAACTTAACAGCGAGCTACCGGCAGTAGAAATTCTCGAAAAAGAGAATATATTCGTTATGACTGACACTCGCGCAATTACTCAAGATATTCGTCCGTTGAAAATTTTGGTTCTCAACCTCATGCCGAATAAAACGGTAACAGAAACTCAGCTTTCTCGACTTTTGGGTAACTCTCCCTTGCAGGTAGAATTTGAGCTTATTCACACAAAATCCCATGTCCCGAAACACACCCCAAAAGAATACCTTTTAGCGTTCTATAAAACCTTTGATGATGTTAAACACAGAAAGTTTGACGGACTTATTATCACAGGCGCCCCCGTTGAAAAAATGGAATTCGAAGAGGTTAGCTATTGGAAAGAGCTTTGCGAAATAATGGAATGGTCAAAAACCCACGTTACAAGCACATTCCATATTTGCTGGGGTGCTCAGGCAGGTCTTTATTACCATTACGGAGTAAAGAAATACCTGCTCCCTGAAAAAGTTTCGGGTGTTTATAAACACACTGCAGATTATAAGCAGTCAATTCTCTTAAGAGGCTTTGATGATGAATTTAAAGTCCCCCACTCTCGCTATACAACTGTAAGCAGAGAAGAGATTGAAAAAGTTCCCGAGCTTAAAATCCTTGCTTCTTCAGATGAAGCAGGCGTTTATATCGTTACAACAGAAAACGGTAAACAGATTTTTGTTACAGGTCACTCGGAATACGACACGGAAACTCTAAAAAACGAGTATCTTCGTGACAAGGATGCCGGGCTTGATATCAAAATGCCGAATAACTATTTTCCCAATGACGATATAACAAAGCAACCCTTAAATACCTGGCGTTCTCACGCAAATCTTCTCTATTCCAACTGGTTGAACTACTTCGTTTACCAGACAACACCGTATGATATTGAAACTATAGAATAAAAGCAAGTTCACCGAGATTTCGGTGAACTTGTTTTTTAAAAACTTTCGTAATCTATCTTTCTATCCCTAAAATAAAACTCTCTGTCGTGTTCGCTAATCTCGCGAAGCACCTTGCAGGGATTTCCCACTGCAACAACATTAGAGGGTATGTCTTTTGTTACTACGCTACCCGCACCGATAACCGTATTATCACCGATTGTAACACCCGGCAAAATTATCGCTCCTGCGCCAATCCAACAGTTTCTGCCGATGTGAACAGGCATATTATATTGATATGCTTTTTCGCGAAGCTCAGGTAAAATAGGATGCCCTGCAGTTGCCACAACAACATTTGGTCCGAACATCGTGTAATCCCCTACATAAATATGGGTATCGTCAACCATTGTAAGACCGAAATTCGCGTAAACTGAGTTACCAAAATGAACGTGATGACCGCCCCAGTTAGCGTGGAACGGCGGTTCTATGTAGCAATCCTCACCAATTTCCGCAAACATTTCCTTGAGCATTTCTGCTCTTTTATCGAGCTCGGTGGGTCTTGTCATATTAAAATCATAAAGCTTATTAACATAGCCTAACTGCTCAACCATAATATCGTCACCGCTGGGGTAGTAAATTAACCCTGAGTGCATTTTCTCTTTATTTGTCATAAAATCAACTCCTATTGAAAAAATTATATCATAAACAAAAATCTTTACAACAGTTTACCATTGAAAAAAGTCTCAAAAAAGTGTATCATATAAGTTAATAACTTAAAAAAACGGAGAAAAAATATGAAAATTACAGATTCAGTTATTTATGTTGGTGTAAACGACCACGATATTGATTTGTTTGAGGGACAGTATGTTGTTCCCAACGGTATGGCATACAATTCTTACATTGTAAAAGGCGAAAAAACTGCAGTTTTGGACAGTGTTGATATTAACTTTTACAGTCAGTGGATGGCTAATATCAAAGAGGCAATGAATGGCAATGCACCTGATTATATTATTGTTCAGCATATGGAGCCTGACCATTCTGCAAGCATTAACATCTTTATGCAGACCTATACCGAAACAAAAATCGTCGCATCAAAACAGGCGTTTGCTATGATGAAAAACTTTTTCGGAACAGATTACGAAGAAAGACAGATTATCGTTGGTGAAAATGATACTCTTGATTTAGGCGGTCGTGTGCTTACATTCATTACCGCTTCAATGGTACATTGGCCCGAGGTTATCGTTACCTATGACTCAAAAGATAAAATTCTTTTCTCTGCAGACGGTTTCGGCAAATTCGGAGCACTTGATGTTGAGGAAGACTGGGCATGTGAAGCAAGACGCTACTATTTCGGTATTGTTGGTAAATACGGCGCACCTGTTCAGAACCTTCTCAAAAAAGCCGCAACACTTGAAATCGAAAAAATCTGTCCTCTTCACGGACCTATCCTCACGGAAAATCTCGGTTATTATCTCAACCTTTACAATACCTGGTCGTCCTATGATGTTGAAAGCGAGGGCGTTGTGATTGCATACACATCCGTTTACGGCAACACAAAGAAAGCAGTATTAAAGCTTGCAGACATTTTAAAAGAAAAAGGTTGTCCCAAGGTTACTGTTACAGACCTTGCACGAGACGATATGGCAGAAGCGGTTGAAGACGCTTTCCGTTACGGCAAAATTGTTCTTGCAACAACCACCTATAACTCAGATATTTTCCCATTTATGAGAACGTTTGTTGACGAATTAAGAGAAAGGCAATACCAAAAGCGCACAATCGGTATAATCGAAAACGGCACTTGGTTCCCCACCGCCGCAAAGGTTATTAAAGGTATGCTTGAAAAATGCAAGGACATTACCTACACCGATACAACAGTAACAATAAAATCTGCAATGAATGAAGAAAACATCAAACAATTAGAAGCTCTTGCAGACGAACTTATGAAATAAAAAATTATTCTCCCCAACTTTTTAGTTGAGGAGAATTTTTATATTTCCGGAAATATACTTGCTATTTCATTCAGAATAAACTCTGCTTGTCTTTTATCGTTTTTATATTCTTCCTTATCTCTTACATCCGCTTTTTTCCAGACAGAAAGAATTTCAGGAAACACCAAAAGTGTTTCAGAAGCAACGCTCTTACCATATTTATCTTTAATGAAATCAAGTATATCGCAAGGGTCATTGTTATCATTTGAAAACAGAAACCCTCTTGAAGCAAGTCGTGCGCAAAGAATACGCATTTGTTCATTCTTAGGACTTTCCCCGCAGGAAAGAACGCAGTCAATTCTCTTCTCAACCTCTTCCAAAGGAAGAGTAAATGCAGGAACGAGAAGCTCGCCAATTTCGCTTTGGGTAAAACCCCTTTTCATAAAGGCGGCAACATAACCGCCAACAATTTTATCAACATCCTTGTTAACTTCATCGGGTGCGGTTTTGCTATCTAAAATCCATTGTGGAACAAAATTTTTATTATCCATAAAATCACCGAAATAATTGTATCAAAATCGTTCACTCAAATCAAGATTCTCCCCAAAACTTATATATATTTCTTCCGTTTCAAGTTGCTTACTCTTTAAAAATTCTATCATTTCTTCTTTTGTTTTGTATTTTTCAGAATCGGTTATCGCATTAAATAAGCAATAGTACATTTTCTTAAATAACTCCAATTCTTTTAAATTATTATTCATAAAATCAACCTCCCAAACGATAATAGCACAACGCAATCATTTATGCAACCATTAATGGTTATATAAATATAGTGTATTTTGAGCATAATATTGTAATAGGAGTTGATATTATGTTTAAAATCGAAAACGAATTCAAATCAGCAAATATATCAAGAACAATTCGATTTACCGAGCCACTTTTTGAAAAATTGAATCAAACCGCCGCAGAAAATAACATATCATTCAATTTACTTGTTCTACAATGTTGTAAGTATGCTTTGGATAATCAAGAAAAAGAAAACAAATAAAGAAATCACCTACCGAGTTAAATTTCCTCAGTAGGTGATTTTTTATATCTTGTTCATTATTAAGTCAACACATTCTTCGGCAGTTTTACCGTCGCACTCAATTGTTATGTCTGCATATTTTTCATAAAGAGGCGCTCTTTCTTCGTAAAGAGCCGAAATGGTTGTCCCCTCTTTCATGGCAATTCCCCGGGTATGTATATTTTTTATTCTTTTTTCCAGCTCTGCAGGACTAACTTTAAGATAAACAATTATTCCGTTTTCTTTTAGCTTTTCCATAGCCTTTTCGCCGTAAACAGCACTTCCGCCCGTTGCAACAACGCAATCAGCAAAAGCTTCACTACATATTATTTCCTCTTCAAGCTTTATAAAATCATCTATACCCTCTTCATTTATAATTTGAGAAAGGCTTTTGCATGTGCTTTTCTGAATACTCAAGTCCGTATCGCAGAAATCAAAAAGCAAAGATTTTGCAAGTATAACGCCAATGGTGCTTTTCCCTGCACCCGGCATACCTATAAGAACTATATTTTTCAAAAACAACATCCTTTAGAGTGTCAATGCAATAATTTCTTTTATAACAGACCAACCAACAGGTAAAGCATATAAAACTACCATACCACCAACAAAAATAATAACAAATGCGATAAACGCCAATGTATAAATTATTTTTGGTATTTTAATCTTTTTATCAATTAAAACAACAAGCCCTAAACCAAGGAAGAAAGCAGCAAATATTTCTATCGTTGTAACCCACAAGGAAGTAGTTGAATATTCCATAACAATTTGGTTTGCGCCCTGAGCAAGCTCTACACCAATAAAGTTACCTACCAAACATATAGGCTCTGTTTTTTCACCGTTAACAGTGCAAACCCAATTCTCATCGTACGAAATCGGAACGAATGCAAGCTGTCCTTTTTCACCTTCGGTTTCAAAGCTTATTGTTGTTTCCTCAATCTTGTATTGCTTGTCTTTATAAAGAGAACAAAGAGTTTCTAACTTCCCTAAATCCATAGAGTAGAAAACTATACTATCGGTCGCTTTAGCATCAGGGGAAAATTTCACAGCAATTTTCACTGTTTCATTTTCATAAACGCCTAATTCAATGGGAGCATTACTGAATGTACCATCACAAAAGTCTTTGAATTTTTTTCCATTGATTTTAAGCTCTGTAAAATCAGGCTTTTGATTTTTTTCGCCACCTGCAAAATATAAAACACTTTTAGCACCGATATCAATAGTATATGTAGCTGTGCAAACCTCTTTTTCTTCGTGCCTTAGTTCTTTACCGCTTCCATCCTCTTTATCAGCGTTAAAATAAAATTCTTGTGTTTTTATTCTTTCAGAAACATCTGCATAAGATACCTTTTCAAACAACTCTCCGTCCTGTGCTATAGACTTATATATTGCATTTTGGTATTCGAATGTGTTTTGGAAATCATCAGCATTAACTGCTTTTATTTCTTCATCAAAAACTAAACCAACAGGAAGAGTGTATCTGTTTTTATAAAAATCAATACCCGTCTCATCCTCGGCATATTTTTCATATAACTGATTATTCATCTTCATTTCCGATGTGGTGTGAGTAACCCGCATCAAAGCTTCTGAAAAAACAGTTCCCCCAATACCGGTAACAGATGTGAAATAGGTTTCAAAGCCTAAATCAGTAAACGCCTTTAAATGTCCACTGCTTAAAGAATGAGTCCAGTTTGCCAAGGTTGAAACACCGGCAACATAACCATAGTTAGTCATCAACGAGCCATCATCATTATTAACTCTGCAAAGCACATCTCTGACCGCAACATTTTCAATTACTCTTTTCTCTTTTTCGTATGTTGTTGAATCCTGAAATGCTGTCCGATACCCAATCAACGCCAAAGAATTCACGCCAATCATAGCAACAACAATAGCCATTGATAAAGTTCTTCTGACATTTTTGATTTTTATGAGCTTGATAAGCAATAAACATGCAATTAAAGCAAGAGATAAACACATATACGGATATCTCATTGTATTGGTCTGAAAATTTATGGAAAGATTAAGAATATCAAAGGTATCCCTGAGCATCTCATAATAAACACCAACATAACAAACGGCTATTAAACCTGCAACAAACGCAGGTATTATAGTAATGAAATTAAGAACGGAACCCTTTAAATCAACACCTTCCTTATCTTCAAACTCGCTATAATAATAACCAATTATACAACAACAGAAAAAAGCTACCATATAGCCGTTTCTGAAGGGGAACATCTGGAATGAGCCACCATGCCACAACAGCATTACTGATTTCACCACAATCTGAAGCATTAAAAGGAAAACAACAATTGTAAAAAACAAGATATATTTTCTGCTTTCTTTATGCTTTTTAAAGTGAACCCAGAGAACTATAAGAGAAGCAATAGCCAAAGCCATACCCATAAACATAAATACTGCGGCTATATCTATCTGATTTTCTGTATTTAATATACCCCAATAGCCACCGACAGTTTCCGCCTTACCTGTGACGCTGTCATAACTGAACGAACCTGTGTCCATTCTCGCACTTCCGAAAATGCTTGAAGCGAAGTTATAAACAGTCCTTGCCCCTGCAACAAGTGATACTCCTGCTCCGATGCCTAAAGATAAAATTGCATTTTTGCGATTGCTTTTCTTTTCAATGAGGAAAATATAAAATCCGCCGAAAATTATCAGGGAAACCATGACAAAAAACGCCATATATGTACCAAAAAGAAACAAATAGCTTAATATTACTAAAAATGGTATTTTACTTTTATTTTTAAAAAGATTCAAGGTTGACACTATAAGAAGCGGATAAAGAAGCACCGTGTCAAGCCAGTCCATATTGGTAAAAAGGACTAAGTTATACCCGCTGAAAGTATACATAAGCGAGATAAGTACAAGCCAGCTATCTGCCAATTTAGGAAATATTTTAGAGAAACTGAAAGATGCCGATAAAGCAATCAATGCCATTTCGAAAACGAAGAACACCGAAACCGCATCTGCAAAATATTCACGGGGCCATAAAAGCAAAAACAGATTTCTTGGTTGAAGAATTGAAAGTAACCAATTCCATACAAACCCACCTGCAGTTGTGAAATCATAAAACAATGCAGATAAATCCCCGCTATGCCATGCATCATATATATGGTACCATACAGGCACACTGCCGTTATACAAATCATACCCGAGTATACTGCCTGTACCGAAAGGAAAAACCTCTCTGTAATAATACATTCCCATAAGCCATACCACCACAATTGCAGGGGCAACAAGCCATATAGGTTTAAATTTCATTTCTCTATTACTCATAAATTCACCATTTTTTCAAAACCTTATTTATGAATTGGGTGTAATCCTCATATTTTAAAGGCTTATTTAATTTCATACAAACCACTTTATAAAAAGCAACCAGAAACCAAATAATAAAATATTTGTTTTTAAACCCTGATAGTGCCTTTATAACTATTTCAAATATATTATTCCCCTGTATTGATTTTTGCTCTTTTTCAGGAGAATAAAATCCTCTTTGGGAGAAATCCATTGAAATTTCTTCTGTTTCAAAAAGAGGAGGAATATCTCCGCACCATTGACCTCTGAAAACTCCCATTCCATTTTCATCATATCCGTAATTTATGGGAGTATCATTTAACGACTGTAAGCAATAAAACTTGTATTTATCGTCAAAAGTTCTGCTGTTGCCATAAATTTCCCAAGTCCAAGGAGAGTCATTCTTTCTCCATAACTTTCTTAAATAATCTGTACGCCAGACTCCCGCTTGCATATTTAATTTATATGGCGCAATTTTTGACCTCTTAACAAAGCCATCGTATTCACTTTTTATATTATACTCATCCTTGACTGCATCAAAATTAAATGTTGCAATACTCTCATCGGCTTCCATCCAGGAAACTATTTCTCTTAATCTATTCTCATCAACCTTTTCTCTTATAAAAAAATCATCCAACAAAATTAATGTATATGGGGTTTTGATTTCTTCCATATGCCTCAAAAATCGTTCCCCATATTTCACCTTATTGTCTTCATAAAAAGAAAAGCACTCTATATTCAGATTCTCATATTCATATTTCTTTGTTTCGGTATTCAATATAATTCTACAAGGACATTTTTCCCAGTACTTATTAAACAACTTAAAAAACGGATACCATAAATCTTCATAAGCATCACAAGAGCACACTAAAACTGTTAACTTTTCTCCAAGATTCATTTTATTAGTCACCTCTTGATAAAGCCTTTTATTTTTAAACTTATTTCGTCCCTTTGTGATTTATTGAGTAAAACAAAAAAGCAAGATAAGCAATATACTAACACCATTATTGCCATAGAAGGAATACAATCCCAGAATGTTTTGCAGTTATTAAATAGAAGGAACATTCCGCCATAAATAATCGAAGGAACAAAAGCAATTGATATTTTAAGCATTTCTTTCCAGAATCTGCAAATGTCCAAGTTCATTTTCTTTTTATAATAAATATTCATCACTATTCCATCGCCAATAACAACAGAAGCAGCAGTACCTAAAGCCGCACCAATTTCATTATATTTGTTTATAAGAACGATACTGAGAATCAAATTCAAAAAGCACATTCCGATATATAACAACGCCCTTTGCTTATGCTTGTTTTTTGCTCGTTGAATTTCTGTTCCTATGTTCTGAATATAAAGAACAGTTGAAGAAATCATAAGAATTATGCAAACCCAATATGAGTTTTCATAGCCAGCTCCTGCCCATAAAGCAATAAAATGCTTCCCAAAAAAGATAAACCCAATATTGACAAGTCCTGCTAATACAAACTGAATTTTTCCTACATTTATAAACAAGTCAGAAAGCGCACAATCTTCTTTCTGAGCAACCATATTATTAATTTTTGTTATAAAAACTGCAGATATGGCAATCATCAACTGCATATACATACTGTGAATCTGACTTGAAACGCCATAAACAGCCGCACTTTCAGAACCTACCATTGCGCCCAATAAAAGCCTGTCTACACTCCAGTTCATCTGGTCTGCAATAAGATTCACAAACAAAAAAGATGAATATATGAGCATAGCCTTCAAAACACGAGAATCAAATCCTGTAAAAGAAGCTCTCATCTCTAATTTTTTAACGCTATAGCCCATTGTAAATATAAGCTTAATCAAAGTAACGGCTATAGTAATCATTATGATTGAATATAAGCCGAACCCCATTTTAAGGGCTACCAACGAAAACAATGAGGTAAAAACATATTGAATGCAGTTTACAATTTTATTAAGACTGAATCTCTCAAAAGCTAAAAAATAAGCCTCAAAAGCAGATGATAAAACTGTGATTGCCGCATTTATTGATAATAAGACAATGGCGTTTCTGCATAAAACCAATTCATCCTGAGATAAATTTACTCTAAGAAATTTATCTACAGCTAAAGAAATCGCCAAACCGACTGTAAAAATTATTAAAGCAATAACGCCCATAACAAGCAAATATGTTGCATTAAGTTGCTTTACTTTGTTGCTTTCACCTTTGCTTTTTTCCACAGCAAAGAAGCGCATATATGTATGAGGAATACCAAAATTCAGAATAGTAATATACGCAACAACAGACATGGCAATCTGATAAACACCATAACTGCTTTGTCCTAATGATTTTATAAGAACGGGCGTAAAAATCATACCAACAACAAACTGAATAAAATATGTTGTATAGGTAGAAAGCACACCATTTTTCAACCTATCAGAATTCATTTTACCTCCAATTTTCCACACTATACTTTATTAATTTTTATTTCTACCAATCAAAGTATAATATATTTCTACGCAAACACAAAACAAAAAAGGATTCAATTCAAAAACCCTGTATTGTGGTCTTAAGATATTCTTTTTTTTAAGTTGGGGTTGAATTTTACAATACATTTCTTTTATATATTTCAACTCTGACTTATCCAATCTTCTTTTAACTGAATAATAATAATCTTCTAAAATTGTATCTGCTTTTATTTTTAAAAGCAATGCAATCATTTTTTCTTTTTGAACTTCATCT
This sequence comes from Acutalibacteraceae bacterium, assembly GCA_045536495.1. GTDB lineage: Bacteria > Bacillota > Clostridia > Oscillospirales > Acutalibacteraceae > DTU089. Next base: position 28,277 of record JAZSNR010000027.1, on the reverse strand, counting down.
TCAACATTTGAACAGCAATATTCAATTAACTTATCGCATACCAAAACAGTATCAGTTGTATTCAACTTTTTACCATGCATCAGACTTCCCTGTCTGCAAATATAATAATACATCTGTTCATTTGTAACATATATTTTGTTTGCTTTATGGTACAACCTGAATGCAACAAATAAATCTTCTGCCGTCCTGAATTCAGGGAATCTAATGTCTTCAAAAAGCTCTGATTTGTATAGTTTTGCCCAAATGCTGTTTGCTGAAACTTGATTTTCCCAACCAAATAACTTCAAAGTATCATTTCCACAAAGAACAGCATTTTTTATTTTTTTGTTTTTTTTATTTAAATTAATATTTTGATTTTCATAACAAGTCCAATATCCGCAAACAGCTATATCACAGTCATTTTCTGTTGCTCCACTATAAAGTCTTTCTATAGTTTGTGAACTTATAAAATCATCTGAATCAACAAACGCGATGTACTCTCCCCTGACACAATCCAAGCCTGTATTGCGAGCTTGAGCCGCACCTTCATTTGTTTTATTTATGACCTTAATTCTCTTGTCCTCTTTAGAATAATCGTTACATATTGAAAAAGATGAGTCGGTTGAGCCATCATTAACAAGTATTATTTCGAGATTCCTATAACTTTGATTTAAAACCGAATCTATGCATCTATTTAAATATTTCTCCGCATTATAAACCGGAATTATAACACTTATTAATGGTTTTTTATTATCCATAATCTTCACTCTAATTTCTCTAAAACTAAATTTTATCTTGTAATAAAATTAAATTTCCTTGCCAAAAACCAGTAAACCTTAAGCATAGGCACCATCAATTTCGTTTTTTCTGCCAAAGCGCATATTTTCATAACCAATCTAAACAATAGCGGGTCACCATTAGGAAAAAGCTTAATATTTTTATTATTATAAAATTCAGGAAAAAATAGGTCTATTGTTGTTCTTAATTCTTTGTGATAATCTTTAATATCTTCAAAATTAAGTATTCTGCTAAATTGCAAAAGCAAGAAGAAATATTGCTTAGCAAAAAGGTATTCGCAACCGATTTTATTTTCCGAATCAAGTTTATCATAAATGGCTTTTACCTTTTCGTTGGTATGGTATGCATATTCAAGTTTTTTGGTTTTATCAAAATTTCCGACACCTGAATCCGACATAGTTTTATAAGAGATATTGTAAACCGTTTCTCTGATATACTCGGTATTTTCTGCAAATGCATTCACTTGTGCAATAAAATACAAATCATCTGAAACTTTTCTATCAGGCAAAAAAGAAATGTTAAACTTCTTTAAAAAATCTAAATTCAATATTGTAGCCGCCATCATACCCTCAGCCCAGGTATTTGTAGCTTCGGGGATTTTTCTTTCTCTTATAATTTTTCCTGTATCTTCTTCAACTGTTCTTACTTGCGCTCTGATTTTATCAGCACTTGTTCTTCTTGCTCGTTCTGTCAAAATTCCAAGACAATTCTCGTCCATCCAATCATCGCAATCCACAAAAATTACATATTCACCTGTTGCATTACTCAATGCCGTCCCTTTTGCAACAGCAGGTCCGCCATTTTTTTCTAAGCGAATAAATTTTATATTTAAATTCTCATTTTCTTTTATATAATTTTCTATAACTTTTGCGGAGTTATCTGTAGAAGCATCATCAACAATTATTATTTCAAAATCCTGAAAGCTTTGATGTTTACAAGAATCAAGACAACGCTTAACATAGTCTTGATAATTATAGCATGATATCAATATTGAGATAAAGTTGTTTTGGCCATACATTTATAACAATCCTTCCCACAATACTATAAAATACCATTAAAATTATACCATTTCACACTATACTATGTCAACAAAAAAGGGGGCTTAAAAGCATCAAAACAACAGTAAAAAATACAATATAATTCCTTTATACCCCTTTATTTTACAAACAAAGTATGTTATTATATTTTTGTATAATTATATTGTAATTTAAACATTATATTGGGATGTGAAAATATGAAGGTTGTTATTCTTGCAGGTGGTTACGGTACTCGTATCAGCGAGGAAAGTCAGAACAAGCCAAAGCCATTGGTTGAGGTTGGCGGATTCCCTATTCTCTGGCATATTATGAAAACCTATTCTCATTACGGTTTTAATGAATTCATTATCTGTGCAGGCTATAAGCAATATGCCATTAAGGAGTATTTTGCGAACTACTTTTTGCACCATTCCGATATTACCTTTGATTTCACAAAATCAAATCAGTTGACAATTCATTCCGAACACGCTGAACCCTGGAAGGTTACTGTTGTTGACACGGGGCTTGACACTATGACAGGTGGCCGTGTTAAGAGAGTTAAAGATTTCATCGGCGATGAAACCTTTATGCTTACCTACGGCGACGGTGTTGCAGATGTCAATATTCCCGAGCTTGTTGAATTCCACAAGCAAAAGGGTCAGCTTGCAACCCTTACCGCCGTTTCCATCGGTCAGCGTTTCGGTTGCCTTGATATTGATGAAAACAACAATATTTCCTCTTTCCGCGAGAAAAACGATATGGACGGAAGCCTTGTTAATGCAGGCTTTATGGTGCTTGAACCTCAGGTTCTTGACTACATTGAGGGTGACAGCACTTCCTTTGAAAAAGCACCTGTCGAAAACCTTGCCAAAGACGGACAGTTGAACGCATATTTACATAACGGCTTCTGGAAGCCTGTTGACACCTTGCGCGAAAAACTTGAATTAGATAATTTATGGAACACCGGCAAAGCACCCTGGAAGGTATGGTAAGTATGAAAAACTCTTTTTATAACGGCAAAAAAATTCTTGTTACAGGACACACCGGTTTCAAGGGCACTTGGCTTTGTAAGATTTTAACTGATATGGGTGCAGATGTTGTGGGCTATGCCCTCACTCCCCCTACAGAGCCGTCCCTTTATGAGCTTTCGGGTCTAGAAAACTCAATAAAATCCTACATAGCAGATATTCGTGATTTTCAAACTCTTTTGTCGGTTTTCGAAAAAGAGCAACCTGAAATCGTTTTTCACCTTGCAGCTCAGCCAATTGTCCGCGATAGCTACAAGGACCCTTTATACACCTATGAAACAAATGTTATGGGAACTGTCAATGTGTGCGAATGTATAAGAAAAACAGATATCGTCCGCTCCTTTTTAAATGTAACAACGGACAAGGTATATGAAAATTGCGATACAAATATCGCATTTACGGAAGATATGCCACTTGACGGCTTTGACCCTTATTCCAACAGCAAATCCTGCTCCGAGCTTGTAACTCATAGCTATAAAAAATCCTTTTTTGATAACAGCAATGTTGCCGTTTCTACTGCAAGAGCAGGCAATGTTATCGGCGGTGGCGATTTTGCCAATGACCGACTCATTCCCGACTGTGTCCGCGCGGCGATGAAAAAAGAAGATATTATAATCAGAAATCCTTATTCAACCCGTCCGTTCCAACATGTTCTTGAACCTCTTTCGGTTTATATGACTATTGCTCAAATGCAGTACCAAAACCCTGAAACACAAGGTTATTACAATGTTGGGCCTGATGAATGCGATTGCCGCACAACAGGCGACCTTGCAACAATGTTCTGTTCATCTTGGGGTAACGGCTTAAGGTGGATTAATGTCTGCGAAGAAAATGCACCTCACGAAGCATCTTTCTTAAGACTTAATACAGATAAAATCAAATCTGTTTTTGGCTGGAAGCCTGTCTGGAATGTTGAAATGGCTGTTGATAAAACAGTTGAATGGACAAAGGTTTTTGCCGAAAACGGAAACATCCCGGATATTATGACAAAACAAATTGAAGAATTTTTCGAAACAGAGGAATAAAAATGTTAGAAAATCTTACTAAAGAACAAGCAAAAGAAAAAATTCTTTCTTTGGTAGAAGAATATTACAATAATTTTATGCAGAAAGCCCCCTATAAAGAGGGTGACAGAATTTCTTACGCAGGCAGAGTTTTTGATGCTGAGGAAATGAAAAATCTCACTGACGCTGCCCTTGATTTCTGGCTTACATCAGGAAGATACTGTGAAGAATTCGAAAAAAAGCTCGGTGAATATTTGGGAACAAAATATGTTTCCCTGGTAAACTCCGGCTCTTCTGCAAATCTTCTTGCTTTTTGGGCGCTTACTTCGCCTCTTTTAAAAGACAGAGCTGTAAAACGCGGAGATGAAATCATAACTGTTGCCGCAGGTTTCCCGACAACAATTACTCCCATAATCCAATACGGTGCAATTCCGGTTTTTGTTGACATCACAATTCCTCAATATAATATTGATGTAACAAAGCTCCAAGATGCTTTAAGCAATAAAACAAAAGCAGTTATGATTGCTCATACTCTCGGCAATCCCTTTGACCTTAAAGCCGTAAAAACCTTCTGCGAAGAAAACAATTTATGGCTTATTGAAGACAACTGTGATGCATTAGGAAGCACCTATACTATTGACGGTGAAACCTATTTTACCGGAACAGTAGGCGATATCGGCACTTCAAGCTTCTACCCTCCCCACCATATGACAATGGGCGAAGGTGGTGCGGTTTACACCAAAAATCCTCTTTTACATAAAATCGTCCGCTCAATGCGTGATTGGGGTAGAGATTGCTCTTGTCCGTCAGGTACGGACAACCTTTGCGGTCACCGCTTTGACAGACAATATGGCGAATTACCTCTGGGCTACGACCATAAATATGTTTACAGCCATTTCGGATTTAACCTTAAAGCAACTGAAATGCAAGCATCTATCGGCTGCGCCCAGTTAGATAAATTCCCCTCATTTGTTGAAAAAAGAAAAGATAATTTTAACATTCTGAAGAAATTACTTAAATGTGTAGAAGACAAATTGATTCTCCCCGAGCCTTGTGAAAGCAGTGACCCATCATGGTTTGGTTTTATGATTACCTGTAAGGATGGAGTTTCTAAAAACAAAGTTGTTCAGTATTGCGAAGAAAACGGCGTTCAGACCCGTATGCTCTTTTCCGGTAATATTATAAGACAACCCGTATTTGATGAAATGAGAAAATCCGGCGAAGGTTACAGAGTGGTAGGCGACCTTACCGTCACAGACCAGGTTATGAACAATTCATTCTGGATTGGTGTTTACCCGGGAATGACAGAGAAAATGTTAGAATATATGGCAAAAACTATAATTGAAGCGGTTAAATAATATGAAAAATATCAAACGAGCCGTTGTAACAGGTGCAACGGGAGTTGTAGGAGCTGCGCTTATAAAGGAGCTTGTTTCCCGAAACATCGAAACTCTTGTTCTTGCACGAGAGAACGGAAGAATTGAAAAGCTCCCCTCTCACCCTCTTGTAAAAATCGAGCTTTGCTCTCTTGATAAATTAAGCCAATTCAATGCACCTAAGGAAAAATATGATGATTTTTTCCATTTAGGTTGGTCAGGAACATACGGCGAGGAAAGAAACGACCTTTCTCTGCAAGAGAAGAACATCAAGTACACTCTTGATGCTGTTGAGCTTTCTCATAAATTAGGTTGTTCTGTATTCGTAGGTACAGGCAGTCAGGCAGAAAACGGAACATTGGAAAACGGTCAAAAGGTTTCTTTTAACTCTCCTGAAAATCCTGTTTCCGCCTACGGAAAAGCAAAACTCGCTGCAGGAAGAGAGAGCCGTGAGCTTTGTAAAAAGTTAGGCTTGCGCCATAATTGGTGCAGAATTCTTTCCGTTTACGGTCCCGGTGATGCACCTTATACAATGGTTATGAGCACACTTTTAAAAATGCTCAAAAACGAGGACTGTAATTTCACTCCTGCAGAGCAGCAATGGGACTACATATACAGTGGCGATGTTGCAAAAGCACTTTTAGCTATTGCAGAAAATGGTATTGACGGTTCAATATACCCCATAGGAAGCGGTAAAACAAAACCTTTAAAAGACTATATTTTACAAATGGCAAAAGCTATCCATACAACATCAAAATGCAACTTCGGTGCTATTGATTATTTCCCGAATCAACCGATGTATCTTTGTGCAGATATTGAAAATCTAATAAAGGATACGGGATTCGTTCCTAAAACCGAGTTTAAGCACGGTATCGAAGAAACTATAAAGTATATTAAAGAAAATAACCTTGTGTGAAAGAGGTATTACTGTGGACAAAAAGAAAATCGGAATTGTTATTCCCTGCTACAACGAGCAAGAAAATATTGTAGGCATTTGCAAAGCAGTTGAAAAGGAAATTGTTAATTCTTTGCCCCAATACGACTATGAAATTCTTATAATAGATAACTGTTCAACAGATAACACCCGTGTTCTTGTTCGGGAGATTTGCAAAAACAATAAAAAAGTCAAAGCAATTTTGAACGCAAAAAACTTTGGTCAATTCAATTCTCCTTATTATGCTATTTTGCAGTCAAGCGGTGATTGTGTAATTCCCATTTGCGCAGATTTCCAAGACCCTGTTGAAATGATTCCTAAATTCGTTAAGGAATGGGAAAATGGTTACAAAATTGTCTGCGGTATAAAAAGCGCAAGTAAAGAAAATAAAATAATGCGATTTTTCAGAACCTGCTATTATAAAGTTATCAAAAAGCTCTCATCAGTTGAGCAAATAGAGCATTTCACAGGTTTTGCTCTTTACGATAAAAGCTTCGTTGATGTTTTGAGAGATTTAAAAGACCCCACACCGTTTATACGTGGCATTGTTGCAGAATTGGGCTATAAACGTAAGGACATTGAATACACCCAGCAAAAACGTGCCGCAGGTAAAACTCACAACAATTTCTTTACTCTTTATGATGCGGCTATGCTCAGCTTTACGTCATATACAAAAGCAGGACTTCGAATAGCTACCTTTGTTGGATTTTCCGCCGCTATATTAAGCTTTTTCGTTGGCATTTTATATCTGGCAATGAAGCTTGTTTGGTGGGATCGTTTCCCCGGCGGTACTGCCCCAACTATTATAATTTTAAGTTTCTTGTGTTCTCTCCAGCTTTTCTTCCTTGGTTTTCTGGGCGAATACATAATGAATATGAACACCCGCCTTATGAACCGACCTCTTGTTGTTGAAGAAGAGCGACTTAATTTTGACGAATAAAGGTAATCTTATATGAAAATCAGACTTGCAGATTACGTGGCAGAATTTCTTGTTAATAAAGGTGTTACCGACTGTTTCAGTGTAGTCGGTGGCGGAGCTATGCACTTAAACGATGCACTCGGTCATAATGAAAAAATGACAGTTACATATAACCATCATGAACAAGCCTGTGCAATTGCCGCCGAAAGCTATGCACGCCTCAACAACAAAATCGCCGCTGTATGTGTAACAACAGGCCCCGGCGGAACTAACGCTCTGACAGGTGTTGTAGGCGGTTGGCTTGATTCAATACCTATGTTTATAATAAGCGGTCAGGTACGCTACGACACTACTGCACGATACGCAATGCAATTCACTGACGGACTCACCTTACGCGCAGTAGGCGACCAGGAATATGATATTGTTAAATCAGTTGAGCCTATGACAAAGTATGCGGTAATGGTAGAAGACCCCAACGATATTCGCTATATTCTTGAAAAGGCTTGGCACCTTGCCACAAACGGCAGACCTGGACCTGTTTGGATTGATATTCCCGTTAACTTTCAGGGTGCACTTATTGAAACCGAAGAACTTAAAGGTTACTCTTCCGAAGAAGACGATAAGCTTCTCCCCCCTGAAATTGATAATAATACAATTATTTCTGTTCTCAATGAAATAAAAAATGCCAAACGTCCTGTTTTATATGCAGGTAACGGAATAAGACTTTCCGATGGCTATGAAAATTTCAGAAAAGTTTCAGAAAAGCTGAACATCCCTGTTGTCACTTATTGGAATGCCGTTGACCTTATAGAAAACGACCATCCTCTTTATTGCGGAAGAGCAGGTAATATGGGCGACAGACCGGGCAACTGGGCAATTCAAAATGCAGATTTAATTCTTGCTGTCGGTACACGTATTTCTATAAGACAAGTAGGTTATAATTGGAAAACCTGGGCACGCGAAGCGAAAGTCATTATGGTTGATATCGACCGCGCTGAAATGAAAAAACACACAATCCATGTTGATATGTCAATCTGGGCAGATGCAAAAGATTTTCTTGAGCAGCTTGACAATAACATTGATAAAGCCTTAAACACAAATCCCAATTGGATTGAAACCTGCCAAAGCTGGAAAAAAGACTACCCTGTTGTTCTTCCCCGCCACTATAAGGAAAACGGCACAACCGCCAATGTCTATGCATTTGTTGACTACTTAAGTTCAAAACTTCCCGAAAACAGTTTAACTGCAGTTTCAAACGGTGCTTGTTGCGTTGTAGGAAATCAATGCTATAACATTCAAAAAGGCAGTCGTTTTATTATTAACAGCGCTATTGCAAGTATGGGCTACGGTCTTCCTGCAGCTATCGGATTATGTATAAGCAGTGAAAGAAAACCCACAATTTGCCTTGAGGGCGATGGCAGTATAATGATGAATCTGCAAGAATTGCAGACTATAATCACAAATAAACTGCCCATCAAAATATTCCTCATAAATAATAACGGCTACCACTCAATACGTTTGACCCAAAACAACTTATTCAGCGAACATTCAAAGGTTGGTATAGGTCCCGAGTCAAATGACCTTTCTTTCCCTGAATTCAAAAAAATTGCAGAGGCTTTTGGTTATAAATATTATTCAGCAAAAAGCAATGCAGAAATGAAAGCTGTTGTAGAAGAAGCTCTTTCTGTTGACGGGCCTTTATTCTGTGAAATTTTCACTGATACAGAACAAGTTTGGGAACCAAAAAGCAGCGCAAAAAAACTTCCCGACGGAACAATCGTAAGTCCGCCTTTAGAGGACCTTGCACCGTTCCTACCACGAGAAGAGTTAAAAAAGAATATGTTTATCGATTTAATTGAAGAATAAAAAACGGTGCAACTGATAGCCTGATCAGTTGTACCGATAATCTTTATTCACCACTATAAGTGGGAGCATTTTTAGGTGATGTGCCTTTAATTACATTGTGATAGTAAGAATATGTCATAGGAGTATCTTTTTTAAGATTTCCTGCATCTGTAACCTCACCTAAGAAGACAGTATGTGTAGCCGTTTCCATTGTATCAATAACCTTGCAGGTTATATAACTCATAGCATCGGGTAAAATAGGAAGATAACCTTTCACAAGGGGTTCAATACCCTCAAACTTATCCGTATCTCTTCCGCTTCTGAAACCGAATGAGCCTATAACCATCGGATCAATATTCTCTCCAAGAATATTGATTGCGAACACTCCCGTATCTTTGATACATTCATTTGTAAAATTATCATGATTTATTGATACTGCAACGGTTGCAGGTGCGGAAGTGATTTGCATAGCAGAATTAGCGGTACAGCCCGTTGCTTTACCGTTAACCCAAGTTGTAACAACATAAACACCATAAGATAAATTAAAGAGTGCTGTTTTATCCATTTTCCAATTCTCCCAAAATATGTAAATCAATTTTTATTCCACGAAAGCCGACGAAACCGCAGCTCCGTCGGCTTGTTTATATATTAAACCTCGTAAAAGACTTCTTTTCCAAGACTGCATATGGGACAAACCCAATCTTCAGGTACATCTTCCCAAGCAGTGCCGGGAGCAACGCCGTTGTCGGGGTCGCCTTTTACAGGGTCATAGACATAACCGCAAGGACATTCAAACTTCATTGATCTCACTCCTACTCTTTTTTATATATTATAGGGAAATAGAAATCAATTATTCACCAAAATATCTCTTAAGAAGACCTTCGAATGCCTTGCCGTGTCTTGCTTCGTCACGAGCCATCTCATGAACTGTATCGTGGATAGCGTCAAGGTTCTGCTCCTTAGCCATCTTAGCAAGCTCAAATTTGCCGAGTGTTGCACCGTTTTCTGCTTCAACTCTCATTTCAAGGTTTTTCTTTGTGGAATCTGTTACCATTTCGCCGAGAAGCTCTGCAAATTTTGCAGCGTGTTCTGCCTCTTCATAAGCAGCTTTTTCCCAGTAAAGACCGATTTCGGGGTAGCCTTCTCTGTGAGCAACTCTTGCCATTGCAAGGTACATACCAACCTCTGTGCATTCGCCGTTGAAGTTTGCGCGGAGACCTTCAATAATTTCTTCGCTAACACCTTTAGCAACGCCGAGAACATGCTCTGCTGCCCAAGTCATTTCTTCTTCTACTACTTCAACAAATTTTTCTGCGGGAGCTTTGCAAAGAGGGCAAGCTGCAGGGGGATTTTCGCCTTCAACGATCTGACCGCATACTAAGCATTTCCATTTTTTCATAATAATAAACTCCTTTAAATAAACTTTTAATTAAATACATTTTTATATATTATCGCGGCAATCTTTGCAGATTCCGTAATAAACTGTTTTCTGGGATTCAACCAGATGACCTAAATTATCAAAAACCTTGGGAACTTCATTTTTACAAAAAATGTCTGTAATAACATCGCATTTCTTACACAAAAAATGAATGTGGTCCTGAAGGTTTCCTTCGTAATGAACCTTTTTGTCGCTGCTTTCGATGACGGTTATAAGACCTTCGTCATGAAGCTGACCCAAATTCCTGTAAACAGTTCCTAAACTGATATTTGGGATTTTTTCCTTAACTCGTTCGTAAATAACGTCTGCGGTAGGGTGGTCGCAAGAAACCTTCAAAATATCAAGAACCGCATCTCTCTGCCGGGAGCTCCTCATATAACCATCTCCTTTCGCTATTTCTAAATAGTAACGATTACTATTTACAGTTATAATATATCAGACGGTTAAACTTTTGTCAACACTTTTTTTAAAATTTTCTTGAAATTTTTTTATTAATTCAAAATGCTCCTTATGCATATTGGAAAGCTCTTTATAATAAGCGGCTGTTTCTTCATTCATGAGAAGATATTTACCAACTCTTTTTACCGCTTTAACAAACCTTCTGTTAAAATCATATTCCCCTTCTGACAATGGACAGTCAGCTCTGAAATCAAAAACAATTTTTACTCCAGACTTTCCATCTTCCTCCCAAAGAACAGGAAACAGCGGATAAATCCTGCAGGACAGCGGACGGCGATTTCTGTCGCAACTGCCATTACAAACCGCCAATTTATCACCTTGTTCATTTTCTATTATATTTATATTAGTATCAATAAGGTTTTCTTCACCGGGAAAAAGTAACATTCCCGTTTTTTCATCACCTTTACAGCATTTGCCGTTGCAAATTTTTCCGCAATCAAAATTTAAAGGTGTAGTTTTTCTCAAAACAGAATAACAGCTTTTAATCACATTTTCTTTTTTCATTTTAATACCTCTGATTATTTTTAAAAAATCTACCCATAATAATATAGGTAACGGATTAATTTCGTATACCTATATTAATAGGAGGTTGGAATTATGAACGAACAGAAAAACAACAGCATCGGTTGCACAGTTGATTCTTGCGTTTACCATGCTAAAGATGCAAACTATTGCACAAAAAACGCTATTGAAGTAGGCGCTTGTAATTGCGAAGCAAAATCAGTTGATGCAACTTGTTGCCAGTCTTTCAAGGTAAAATAAAAGTGAAAACCGTCCTATAGGACGGTTTTTCATTTTACTTCGGTTCGTCCGTCACGATATTCTCAACTTTGTCGGCAACCACCCATTTATTATTTTTAGGATTTCCTGCATAGGTATTCCCTCGTAAAACAATATCCGAACTACAGGAAATATTTACCGCATGGGTATCATTCAAAACAAAAAGATTATTTTCAATTAATATATTTCTGTGAACAGGTCCGTTATATTTTTTGTTTTCAGGTTTAATAAGAATTGCATCTTCTTCGCAGTTCATAAAAGCATTTCCGCGAATTTGCACATCGCAAACAGGACCGCTTTCATACCAGCTTGATGCATCATCTGAAATGAGAACACCGCTCATACCCGTATTTAAAAATTTATTATTTTCAATTCTTATTTTTCCGCGTGTTGTTGCAAGAACACCTCTTGTAACAATTCGATTTATTGTATTTCCGCTGAATTCGAAATCAGGATTAGCAGAAACATTTTCTATTACACCGCCAACTCCTAAAGGTGCATCATAAGTAGCAGTTGTAATATCATAGTAGTACTTATCCCGAAGCTTTGCTTTTAAAACTTTAGTTCTGCCAACTTCAACCAGTGTTTTCGGATCGACAAAGGCAATTACATCCCCCTCTTTTATACAAGAAAAGCCATAGCTTTGAGGGTGAGGAAATTTCACGGTTAATTTATCTTTGTTACTCTCGGTTATTTTAAAATGTATTCCGTGAACATTACAAACATCGTCCCCTGCTCCGTCAAAATTGCTGTCTTTAACACTAATCTTCCCTCTGCACATACTGAACTGAAGGAAATCCGCATGGGAACAGAAATCCACCTCACTGTCCTTTAGAGGTGAAAAATCAAGATTTTCCAAGGTTATGCCCTCTGTATTCTGGGCAATAAGAGCAAGGGCAGGATTGTAATGCTGTTTAACATTTTTTAATGTTATTTTCTTAGAAGAATCAATAAGAATTCCCACCTGGTCGCGAATAACCGGGAAAACATAAAAAACTTGACCTTCTACGTAATTTTTGGGAAGCAGATATCTGACATTAAAAACTCTGTCCGATACCTGACGAATATTTGAAGCCCCTTGAAAAGGATGTGCACCGCTCCGTTTAATATGGTAATAGTTGTCGGGTTTTGCAGTAGGCATCCACCATCCGCTGTTTTTAAAATCGGTGAAATTCATTTTATAATCAGTGCCATACCAATAATATTCGCCGTTTTCCTCTTTAAAGTTGCTTGATTCATCAATTTTAAAGGTAACGTAAAAGGGCGATGCTTTCACAACGGTCAGCTTGTGAACATTAGGCTTAACCGTAACTATTGTCAAATTTTTAAGAACAATATTTTCGCAATTGTTTATAAAAACATTTGTCATATTGCCATCAATAATAAACACGGAATCATTACAGTCGATTTCCATATTTTTGACATTTTCAATAGCAAAACCGATTTTTCTTATATTGGGCTTTTCGCCCTTTTTATACTCATCAACTGCCACTGTATTTGAAATTAAAATTTCTCTTTCCTCTGCATTTTTGCTCATAAAAACATACCTACCCTTTGGAAGAGTAAGGTTTTTGTTAACTGCGGTTTGTGCAGATGTATTAAAAAGATTTCTGAATCCCACGGTTGCTTCCGTATCAGGCTTAACGCTGAAAGATTCGGGGTAGATAACCATACCAACACCTCAATTATAATAATACAATACCACGCATTAAAAAGCAATATTATAAATATTACAAACAGATAAAATCCAAACACAAGAAAAGACCACCGTGTCTTTGCGGTGGTCTTTTCTTGAACGAGAAATTTTTATTTCCTTCGTATTGTATTGGCATATATATAATAACTCATTCTTGTGGTTTTGGTGTTGTATAAATGTGAACAAAGTATGAATGTTACGTCGTTTTGTGCACTCATTTTTTTACTCAATAACAGCATTTGGTAATTTGCACCATATACAGAACATAGATTTTGTGCAGTTTTTGAGGCTGTTTTTCACGAAAAAAACGTCCTGATTATTGAAAGAATTTTCGTAATGTGGTAATCTTATACTATATTATATGTAATAATATAAGACCCGCAAAAGCGGAACGGAGGTATATTATGTCAAACATTCTTGATGCTTTCAAAGAAAAGCAAACAGAAAAAAAGGTTTATGACGGCAAGAAAATCAAAGTCGGCATTATCGGTTGCGGTTGGATTGCTGAAGCTCACCTTAAAAGCTACTTAAAATGCGAAGATGTTGAGGTTGTTGCTTTTGCTGACCTTGTTCCCGGCAAGGCAGAAGCTTTTGCAAAGCAGAACGGTGTTGAAGGCAACTACTATTTAAGCGATAAAGAGCTTATCGACAATGAAAAAGACCTTGATGCAGTTTCAATTTGTACATATAACCGTCAGCACGCTCCTTGTGCTATTTACGCTCTCCAGCACGGTGTTCACGTTCTTCTCGAAAAACCCATGTGCGTTACTCTTGAAGAAGCTGTTGAAATCTGCAAGGCTGAAAAGGAAAGCGGTAAAATCCTTTCAATCGGTTTCCAGCCCCGTTTTGACGAGAATATGAAAATGGTTAAGAAAATCTGCGAAAGCGGTGTTCTTGGTAAAATCTATTACATTCAGACCGGTGGCGGCAGAAGAATGGGTATCCCCACTCCCTTCGGCACCTCCTTCATTCAGGAAGATACAGCGGGTCTCGGCGCGCTCGGCGATATCGGTTGCTATTCTCTTGATATGGTTCTCAATGCTATCGGTTATCCGAAGCCCCTCACAGTTACAGGCTTCAAAGCAGGTCTTTTCGGCAAAAAGCCTGAATACCTCCAGAAACCCGAATACACAGAGGTTTTCGGTGTTGACGACTTTGCAGCTGCTTATGTTCGTCTTGAAGGTGACATCGTTCTCGACTTCCGTATTGCATGGGCAATGCATTGCGACACTCCCGGTGACACAATCATTATGGGTACAGAAGGCGGTCTCAGAATCCCCTCAACAGAATGCTGGAACGGCTCAATCGGCGGTCCTATGACAATTTACCACAATATTGCAGGCGAATGTGTTGAAACAGTTATTCCCGAATGCGACAATGACGGCGACAACTTCGATAAGAAAATCCGTTCATTCATTGACGCTATTGAATTCAATCTTCCTGCACCCGTTCCCTCAAGCCAGATTATCTACAATCAGGCAATTATCGACGGTATTGCTCGTTCTTCCGACCTTGGCAGAGAAGTTACAATCGAAATTCCCGAATATTGATTTAATAAAATAACAAAGGGCACAGAATTCTTAACCGAACTCTGTGCCGTTATTTTTTTTTGTTAATTTATATCGAGAGGTGAAACTCTATCCTCTTCTAAATCAATATTGGAATATCCGTAAATAGTTTTTTGAAGAGTTTGTGCTGCAAGAGGGTAATCAACCGCCCAGTACCAGACATCCCCTGAATGAGCCTCTCTGGAAGCCTCGTCCGGCATTACAATTTGCTGAACATCGAAATTAGCCCAACCGCCAACAACTGCTTTTGTTGCAAGTGAAATAATTTCAGTTTCCTCATAGCTGGTTTTCAAATATGGTAAAAACGTCTTAATATAGCCTGTAATTTCAGAAGTCTGGATTGTTGCCGCTTTTTGAAGAAGGCCTACCATAACCTGTCGTTGTCTTCTTGTTCGGCTAACGTCACCATCGGAATCCCATCTTCTGCTTCTGCAAAAAACAAGTGCTTCATCACCGTTCAAAGTAACAGCATCACCTGCAACGATACCGAAATCGTAACCCTGGTTCATAAAATTGGCCTCATACTGCTGAACAGGAACAGTAACTCCGCCCAATTCATCAATAACCGCTTTAAAGAACGAAAAGTTAATCATTGCATAGCCATCAATACGAATTTTAAAATGGTTTTGAATGGTACTGATAAGGTTATCTATTCCGTAAAAAGGGAAAGCAGAGTTAATCTTATTAAAACTTCCCACTCCATCGGGAGATTCGAGATAAGCGAAGCTATCTCGCATTATCGAAGTCATGGTTATTGTCCCCAATTTTTGATTTATGGAAACAAGAATCATAGAGTCCGAAAGACCTGAAATTGTATTTTTATTTCGGGTATCAACGCCAACACAAAGAACATTCAAAACGTCCTTACTGTACATTATGTCTCCGCCGTTGGTCGCCCATTCGCGAAGAGCGGCTTTAAACTCTGTTGCATTACCCTCAAAAATTTTATCAAAATCAGGGTCATCCTCCAAAGCTTCAGGCAGAGTTTCATCGTCAAAGTCATAAGTAAGAGTATCTTCCACAGGAGGCGGAGCATCTTTCAGGCTTTGATAATAATTAAAACCAACCGCAAAAAGTCCGATGCAAAGCACAAGTAAAACACAAAGGACTATAAGCGCAATCTTTTTGCCTTTTTTGTTTTTCTTTTCTTTTCTTTTTCTAGCCATTTTAATTAACCTTTCATTCCGTTATAGGCAGTTTTAACTGCCTCTTCCGACATATCACAGGACATTTCGTAAATAGGAATATCTGTCAGAACCCCGTTTAAGATTTCAAGCATATTACCCATAAGAGCTTTATCACGGGGTCTTACGGTTTGATCCATAAATAGCTTTAAAGCTTTTATTCCGGGAATTCTCTTTATACTGTTTTCTCCTCTTGAAAGGAAAGCAATACCGGCGATGGGAACACCGATATTGACACTTTCATCTGTCTTACCGCTCCAGGGAGTGCCGTAAGCATAATAAACACCGTCAATGCATCTGATAGCCGGCTTATCGTCATTAATAATACGCGAACCCGGTAAATGTTTTAGCCATAAATGAGTATGGGTAGATTTTCCTGTTCCCGAGCGAGCAGAAAACAAATACGCCTTACCCTCGTATTCAACACAGGATGCGTGTAGCATTACTCCGCCAAATCGGGTAAGCTGTTCATAAAAATAACCACCGCTCCAAAGGCACTCGCATTCGCCCAAAGTCATTTGAGGATTTCTTTTATGACTGTCTATATAAAATTCTTTCGGAATATTAATTTTTATATCAGTCTTTTCTTTTTCATCGCACAAATAAGGTCCGAGACGCGACAACAAAAAATCGTAGTAAATTTCAGCTTCAACAACTAAATCAGCAACTTTAATTTTCAAAGTATTACTCCAAAATACTGTATTTTTTCAACTTCTCAAGAAATGCATCCAAATCAGTTTTTATAACATCCTCGGGAGCATCATATTCCGCCTTGATTTCGGCAACAATTTCTTCGTAGCTTTTGCCGTTTTCAAGAGCTTTCCAAATAATCTCTGCAGGACCGTTAAGAGTAATCATTCCGTGAATATTATTCACAGCATCACCAACAGGAACAACGACGGGCATACCTGCAACAGTTTTTAAAATATAGTTTTCGTTTATTTTCATAATTTTCTCCAAAGAAGCAACTTACCTGGCTTCGTTACATTCTTTACCGGAACAAACTACTGTACCGTCTTCGAGTACATAATAATAATAGCCTTGACTATTATTTTCGTCTGCAAAGGGGCAAACCGGTATTTTCTCATTATCTAAATAAGCATAAAAAGGTTTGTCTTCAAGCCTTTCCTTTTTCAAATAGTAGCCTTGTTGGCAACCCTCATCATAATCTGCTATACCCGTCGGTCTATAACCGCCGCGCAAAGCTCCTAATGTAAAGCAATTATCATAAGTAAGCATAAATGCATCATGAATAACGCTATTTTTGTCCGTGTATTGCTTTTTATACGCAAGAGCTTCATCCATAGCGAAATTAATTCTGACTTCGTCCACACCATTTACTTTCATGGTCTGCTTTTTACCGTTATCCAACATTCCGAACAACCCTTGTTTAACTGTTGTTTCAATAATCATAGCCTGATTTTTGCAGTCACTTATTCTTTGTTTTTTCAAAGAACTGCTGAACAGCGGAACAGTTACACCGGTCAAAATGCCTAAAATAATAACAACTGTAAAAATTTCCATCATTGTAAAGCCTTTTTCAGAAGACAAATATTTGTATAACACGTTACATCACCTCATTTTTTATCCCTATAATTTTAACATATTTATTTTGCAAAAGCAATATTTTATATAAATTAGAAAAATAAAAAACAAAGCTTCCTGAAAGGAAGCCTTGTTAAAACCAATTTTAATTATGCTCTTCAGCAGCGTCACATTCAACTTCAACCACGGCATAAGGCTCACCGTTGTCGCTGGAAACCTTCGTAACCGTAACTTCATAGGTTACGATTGCCTCAGGGTCACCTGCAGGGCAATAAGGCAATTCGTGGAAAAGTTTTTTAATATTTCCTTCGGTAATCCCGGAAATTGTAGCACCAACAGTTCCCTTGTCACCGTCTGATTCAATTGTAAAAGACATATCTTCAAAATGCTGTGTTCCATCAACTGAACCCATAGTGTAGTTATTGAGCTGGGAAACAATCTCCCTTCTGTTGCCGGCGCAAGTTTTTATTCTTGCATTTTTTGTAACTGCAGAAAATACAGGAACTGCAACTGCAACGAGAATAGCCATAATAACAACAACAATCATAAGCTCAACCAAGGTGAAGCCTTTTTTATTTTTCATAATATTAAACATTTCTTTTCCTCCATATCTCGCGTAAAAAAAACGAAACCTTACCGTACAAATTATAGCACACAATAATTATAAAGTAAATACTTTTTTGTAAAAAAAATACATTTTTGAGAATTTCAGCATAAAGAAAAAACTCCCGGATTTCTCCGAGAGTTTTTATCACTAAGTTAATTATACGTGTTCGCCAGCATCCTGACCGCCTGCGCAAGTAACTTCAACTCTTACAGAACCTGCTTCTTCGCCAGTACCTTCAAGACATTTGATTGTGTATGTACCGTTACCGGGGCAATAGGGAACTTCCTGGAAGAGACCAGCTAACTCTGTTGTTGCCATAAAGTCACAACTATCAACTTTACCACTATCTTCTGTTGAACTGATTTGAGCACTACCTTCCAAGTTGACAGTTTTTGACATTGCATAGTTTGTGATCTGAGAAACGATTTCACGACGGTTGGAAGCACAAGTTTTGATTCTTGCGTTCTTTGTAACAGCTGAGAAAATCGGAACTGCAACTGCAACGAGGATAGCCATGATAACAACAACGATCATTAATTCAACGAGGGTGAAACCCTTTTTGCTCTTCATAAATTTAAACATTTACGAACAACTCCTTTAAAAAAATATTTTTTTAATATTACAGGTAAGTGTCTTTCACCCTCACCGTAATACCGTTTACTATGTACCAAAGTTACGTTCACACCCTTTCGGGAATGTTCCGTACCTTTGTTACACTCACATAATAGCACAACATCCATATTTTGTAAACACTTTTTTTGCTTTTTATTTAATTTCGACGGTTTGCACAACAAATGAGCCTCGATATTGTTACTTTTTACGTAAAATTACAGAACGTCAAACGAAACTTTTCCGAAACCTAACATTCAATATCACACTAACCGAAAAAACATCAGGATTCAGATGAATCCGTCCCCTACATTGTACCACCCACCACCTGCGGTGGTCCCCCCTCCTTTTTGCAAGCAAAAAAGAGGGATATAATGCGCATTACTTTTACATCCTGGCGACTGACACCTGATATCTTTTATCATTTTGAACTTTGCATTTTGCATTATAATAGCGTCGCAGACCCGAAACTTACCACTTCCAACTTGCCATAAAAAATGCCATCAACCAATCGGTTGACGGCTTTTTCTTATACCATATAATATATATTCCTTTGCCTTTTGAGCTTCAGATTTCGGCAGAGCCGGAATTCCTTCTAATTTATAAGGAATACCTAATTCTTTATACTTATTAACTCCCATTGTATGATAGGGTAAAACATCAAGACCTTTAAGATTTTTAAGTTCTCCGATAAATTCGCCTAATTTAATTAAATCTTCCTTTTTATTGGTATACCCTTCTACAACAACATGCCTTATCCAAAGAGGAATGTTTTTTTCTTCAAGGTACTTTGCAAAGGCAAGAACATTTTCATTCCTATGCCCTGTCAACGCCTTGTGATTTTCACTTTCAATATGCTTTATATCAAGCATAACAAGGTCTGTATATTCTAAAAGAAAATCCAGTTTTTTAAGATACTCTGCATCTTCTTCATAGGTGATACCCGAAGTATCAATACAAGTGTGAATATTTTCTTCCTTGCATTTTCTGAAAAGCTCTGTTATAAAAGGCAACTGCAGAAGAGGCTCTCCTCCGCTGACGGTTATGCCACCTTTAGAATAAAAAGCGCGGTTTTTATTAAACTCTTCAATAATTTCTTCAACAGTTATTTCAGTGCCCTCATCGGTTTTCCATGTATCTGGATTATGGCAATAAAGGCATCGCATAGGACAGCCCTGCATAAAAAGAACATATCTTATGCCCGGACCATCAACTGTGCCAAAGCTTTCCTTGGAATGAATAAAACCTGTCATTATATTTTATCGTGGAATGTTCTTGAAATAACCTCGTCCTGCTGTTCTTTAGTGAGCTTGATAAAGTTAACAGCATAACCGCTTACCCTAACTGTAAGTTGAGGATATTTTTCGGGATGTTTCTGGGCATCAAGTAATGTTTCTTTTGAAAAAACGTTAACATTAAGGTGATGTCCACCCTTTTGAACATATCCGTCAAGAAGGGAAACAAGGTTATCTATCTGGTTCTGTGTTGCTGCCATTGTATTTCCTCCTAATAAAATTAAATTGTTTACCTTAGCTATCCCTCTTTTTTGCTTTAGCAAAAAGGAGGGGGGGACCGCGTTAGCGGTGGGTGGTACAAATCGAATATTACTCTTCTTCAGCATCTAATCCTTCAAACAGCGTCGGACTCACGCAAGCATCCGTAGTGCAGTCAAGGTTAACCTCAATATCTCCTGCAAAGATTTGGTCATCCTTACCGAGAGCACCCGGAATGATAGAGAATGTGTTTGAAATACCGTCCTGAGCATCAACAAAGGGAAGCTTTGCAACAGATGCAAGTGATGAAACCGCACCTTTGGTGTCACGGCGGTGCATAGGATTAGCACCGGGAGCGAAAGCCTCGCCTTTCTTGCGTCCGTCGGGAGTGGCACCCGTATTTTTACCGTAAACAACATTTGATGTGATAGTAAGAATTGATGTTGTTGGAATACCGTCACGGTAGGTATGATTCTTTTTAATGTGAGTCATAAAGCGGTGAACAATATCGTAAGCGATATCGTCAACAAGGTCGTCATCGTTACCGTATTTGGGGAAATCTCCCTCAACCTCGTAATCCACAACAAGACCATCTTCGTTACGAATTGTTTTAACGCGGGCATATTTAATCGCAGAAAGAGAATCCGCAACAACGGAAAGTCCTGCAATACCTGTTGCAAACCAACGGGTTACCTTTTTATCGTGGAGAGCCATCTGAATTTTTTCGTAGCAGTATTTATCGTGCATATAGTGGATTATATTAAGAGTGTTAACATAAACACCTGCAAGCCACTCCATCATTGCATCATATTTTTCCATAACCTCGCTATAATCAAGGTATTCGCTTGTTATGGGACGATATTTAGGAGCAATCTGCTTGCCTGAAATTTCATCCACACCGCCGTTGATAGCATAAAGAAGGCATTTTGCAAGGTTTGCTCTTGCGCCGAAGAACTGCATTTCTTTTCCCAATTTCATTGAAGAAACGCAACAAGCAATTGCATAATCGTCACCGTGGTGAAAACGCATAAGGTCATCGTTCTCGTACTGAACGGAAGATGTCTCAATAGAAATTTTCGCACAGAAGCGCTTGAAATTTTCAGGAAGACGGGTTGACCAAAGAACCGTAAGGTTGGGTTCAGGCGCCGCACCGAGATTTTCAAGGGTATGAAGATAACGGAAAGACATTTTTGTTACCATGTGACGTCCGTCAATAGCCATACCGCCGATGGACTCTGTAACCCACTGGGGATCACCTGAGAAAAGAGCATTATATTCAGGTGTTCTTGCAAATTTAATAAGACGGAGCTTCATAATGAAATGGTCAATCATTTCCTGAATTTCCTCTTCTGTATAAACACCGTTTTTAATATCTCTTTCGGAGTAAATATCAAGGAAGGTTGAGGTTCTGCCCAAGGACATTGCTGCACCGTTTTGCTCCTTAACTGCTGCAAGGTAGCCGAAATACAACCATTGAATTGCTTCCTTTGTATCGCGAGCAGGTTGAGAAATATCAAAGCCGTAGCTCATCGCCATCTTTTTAAGGTCTTCGAGGGCACGAATCTGCTCTGCAAGCTCTTCACGTTCCTGAATAACCTGAGAATACATTGCAGTACGGGTTGTTTCCTTCTGCTCCATTTTATCTTCAATAAGCCTGTCAACGCCGTAGAGGGCAACTCTTCTGTAGTCACCGATAATTCTTCCTCTGCCGTAAGCATCGGGAAGACCTGTAATAATGTGGCTTGAACGGCAAGCTCTCATTTCCGGAGTGTAGGCATCGAAAACACCTGCGTTATGAGTCTTTCTGTGAGTAGTAAAAAACTCTTTGATTTCAGGGTCTATTTCATAGCCGTTATCCTTACAAGCCTTTTCGGCCATACGAATACCGCCATAGGGCATAAGGGCGCGTTTTAAGGGCTTGTCCGTCTGCAAGCCGACAATTTTCTCCAAATCCTTATTGAGATAGCCGGGATCGTGAGAGGTAATTGTTGAAATTACCTTTGTATCCATATCGAGAACGCCGCCTGCTTCTCGCTCCTGCTTGGAAAGCTCGAGAACCTGATCCCATAAATCAAGTGTTGCTTTTGTGGGGCCAACAAGAAACTTCTCGTTTCCGTCATAGGGTGTGAAATTATGTTTAATAAAGCTTCTTACGTTGATTTCTCTTGTCCAGGTTCCGCTTTCGAAACCTTTCCATCCATCGTATTTTTGAATCACTATCATAATCCCCTTTAAAAAGTGGTGGAGATAATTTGACCAATTTTGACCAAACTTCCCCTAATCTACATTTCCTCATTATTATACAACATAAAATTACACTTGGCAATGCAAAAGAAAGCAAAATAAATAAAGAAAAAAACTGTTTTTTTGTTCACTCCGTAAAAAACTAAAAAAGTCAAGTATAAAATTATTCTAGACCTGATAAAATATTCCTTTTTTGTAGTCAAAAGCCAAAAAGTGTGATATATTTATTTTCATCAGAGGTGGTAAAATGAAAAAGAAAATAGTATTAAGTATTATTTGCGTTCTTTTTGTTGCTATTCTTATTTTAATTGCGTTGGCAATAATCAACCAAAAGGAGTTGACAGAATTGAAAAACAAACCTTTTAATTTGCCAAAAAATTTCACATACACAGCGCATACAGGTTGTGTTGATACAAAAGATAATTCTTTAGAAGCAATTGAAACCGGCGCAAAATACGGTGCAGATATAGTTGAATTTGATTTGAATTTTTTGGAGGACGGAACCGCAGTTTTAGCCCACGATAAACCGACAGGCAACGAGATAACTCTCAACCAGGCATTCAAAAAAGTCAGCGAATACGAAAATTTAAAAGTAAACGTTGATGCTAAAAGTGTTGCTAATCTTAAAGAGGTGGTTAACCTTGCAGAAAGCCACGGCATTTCAGACAGAATTTTTTATACAGGCATTTTCAAGGAAGATGTGGAAGCCGTGAAAAAAGACAGTCCCGAAGTTCCTTACTATTTGAATGTTAATGTTGAAAATCCAAAAAAACAAACACCTGAATATCTTCGAAGCCTTGTTGAAGAAGTAAAACAAAGCGGCGCAATAGGAATCAATTTCAACAAAGATAACGCAACAAAAGAGCTTGTTGATATTTTCCACGAAAATGATTTATTAGTTTCAATCTGGACAGTAAATAACGAAAAAGAAATGTATGAAATACTCCACCTTGCACCAGATAATATAACAACAAGAAATCCTGATAAAATGAATACAATATTGAATTAAAAAAACAACCTTCCTTTGCGGAAGGCTGTTTTTTATTCAATATCGATTATTTTTCTGCTTTAACAGCATCGAATGTTTCCTGAACTTCCTTTGAAGGAGCGGGAGTGACAAGAGAAACAACAACTGTAAGCACAAGTGAAATGATGAACGCGGGAAGGAGCTCGTAAATTGCGAATGCACCGCCGAAACCGCTGATAACAAATTTCCAAACGAATACCATAACAGCACCGCTTACCATACCTGCAAGAGCGCCCCATTTGTTTGTACGTTTGAAGAAAAGTGCGCAAAGAACAACAGCACCGAATGTTGCACCGAAACCTGCCCAAGCAAATGAAACGATTTCAAAAACCTTGCTGTTGGGATCTTTTGCAATAAACATAGCGATGATCGCTATAACAATAACAGAAATTCGTGCAACCAACATTTTCTTTTTGCCGGAAACATTAAGCTTAACAGCCTTGAAAATATCTTCGGAAATACTTGAAGATGCTGCGAGAAGCTGTGAATCAGCAGTTGACATAATAGAAGCAAGAATACCTGAAAGAATGATACCTGCAACAATCGCGAAAATCCAACCTTCGCCGCTGATAACCTTTGCAATTTCAATAATTATTCTTTCGCTGTCTTCAAGACCTGTAACAACACCGCTCTTAACAACGCCGTAGCCTACAACACCGATAACTATTGCAACTGCCATTGAAATAACAACCCAGATAGAAGCTACTCTTCTTGCAAGTTTAATTTTTTCAACTTTTTCAATTGCCATAAATCTGAGAAGAATGTGGGGCATACCGAAATAACCAAGCCCCCAAGCCAAAGTTGATGCAATTGTGAGCGCACCGTAAGGCTTTGTACCTGCTGTGCCTGCAATCGCTTCGCTGACGCTTCCTGCACCATGAGTGATTGTAAAGTTGAGATAACCTGCAAGGTTTTCTGCATTCTCAGCAACCTGTTCCCAACCGCCTGCATAATTAATGCCGAATCCGAGAACAACAACAAGCGCAATTGTCATAACAATTGACTGAATAAAGTCTGTTGTTGATGCTGCGAGGAAACCGCCCAAAGCAGTATATAAAACAATAACGATACCGCTGACAATCATTGCTGTCATATAAGGAATTCCGAAAATTGATTCGAAAAGCTTACCGCAAGCAGAGAAGCCTGATGCTGTGTAAGGAATAAAGAATACTATAATAACCGCTGCAGCGATAAATTTCAATATACCCGCATTGTCACCGAATCTTTTTGAGAAGAACTCAGGCAATGTAACTGCATCAATTTTACTTGAATACAAACGTATTTTTTTTGCAACTACAAGCCAGTTGATATATGTACCTACCGCAAGACCTATTGCAGTCCATGAAGCCTCTGCCAAACCTGCAATAAGAGCAACACCGGGAAGACCCATAAGAAGCCAGCTGCTCATATCGGATGCTTCCGCACTCATTGCTGTTACGAAAGGTCCTAATTTTCTACCACCAAGATAGAAATCCGATGTATCTTTGTTTTTCTTTGAAAATTTTGCACCAATTGCAATCATCATCCCGAGATAGCAAACAATGGTTATCAAAATTAAAATTGTACTTGTTCCCATATTTTACTCCTTCAAATTCAAATATAATGAGATATAGTATCACGTTTTGTATAAATATTCAATAATATTTTAAAAATATTCTGTAAAATTGCATTTTTATAATCAAATTACAGAACTTCTTTTACATTACTGTCGCCTGTTTTAAGGTTAAATGTAAGACTTTTTTCTTCGCCGTTTTCAGAGAAATCAAGGCGTATAACATCATCGTCAATAAACTCTGCCATATTCACCTTATAATCTTTATCTCTAAAGAATTCCTTAAGATAGCCAATTCTTTCATCATCAAAATCCCCTGCATTATCAGAAACGAAAAGAACATTACCGCAAACAGTATTGATTTTGCCGTGAAGAAGCTTCTGTTCCCAAGTATAACCCAAATTGAAATCACGAAGGAAGAATACATCGGGGTCGTTGCAGAAAGCTCTGCCGTCAAGGTGGTTACGGAAAACAGTGTTGATAATTGCATTCTGTGATGAAGGACTTTCCTGATTAACCCTTACAAGACCGAGAAGAGCAGTCTGGCTTAAACCATTTGAAAGCTTGAAGGACCAGTCCTTATTTGCATCGCAGCTGATACGGCAAGCATCAAATATGCCCATACAAGCACCTATCGGAACACCGCAACCGAGAATCCATTTATCACCGCAAGCCTCACGAAGAAGGTCAACACCGTCGCACATAATTTCACCACGGGTTTTGCCGTTTCTGGGCTCAATACACTGGCTGTAAAGGAAATCAAGCTTAACCATATCAAAGCCCCAGACATTGAGAACCTCGTTGAAAACTTTTTTGATATATTCTCTTACCTCAGGGATATAAATATCAATGGTGTAAGCACCGCCCCAACCCTGACAACCAAGCATTTTTTTGCCGTTTCGGTTGTGAGTAAGAAGCCAATCTGGATGTTCCTTTGCAAGCTTTGAAGAAACCTGAGCGCTGAAAGGTGCAAGCCAGATACCTGCTTTATATCCCTTTTCGTGAATTTTATCTGCAATATATTTCATTCCGTTGGGGAATTTCTTTTCGTCAATAAGAAGCCAGTCACCAACTGCCTGCTGATAGCCGTCGTCAACCTGGAAAATATTAACCTCTTCACTTGCTCTGTCAAGCCCGTTAAGGTCACGAAGAATAATATCTTCGCTGATATTCTGAAAATAGTTGTACCAAGAGGTATAACCGGAAAGATGCTCGATAGCCGGCTTCTTGCAGCCAACGAAGTCGAAGAAATATTTGTCCATTACATCGTCCATATCACCTTTAATAATAGCAATATCGAAGATTTCATATTCCTGCCCTGCTTCAAGAGCAAGACCTTCAACATCTTTTCTTAAAATAAACTCATCGTCTTTCATATCAACGGCGAAAATTGTAAAGCCCTGACGCTCACTTTTTGAGCCGTAAAGCTTGATTTCCTTTTCGCCTTTTTCACGGAAATAGCAATATGTATAGCCGTGGAATTTACCCTCTTCGCCATAGCTTTCAAAATGGTAGTCACCTGAAAGACCTGCGAAGTGCTTCAAGAATTTATTGATATTTGCTGCTTTGATAAGACCTTTGAAGGTGTCATTCTTGCAAAATTCACGGGAAGTTGTCCAAGCCTGATAGCCATTCGCAAAGAATAAATCATCATCGTCAAAATCCTTTTCACCGATAATTTCAAAGGATTTCATCGTAAGATTAACCTTTGCTTTCAAAACACCTTTAATGGATTTTTCTGTTTCTTCAAGTTCAAAGGTAAAGCCTCTGCCGTCAAAAGCATTCTGCTGAACGTCTACTTTACCAATCTGAAATTGGGATTTAATTTTTTCAAACATATCTCTTTCCTCCGTTATATCATTCGTTAACTGCTTCTACAAATTTAAGGAATTGTGCTTTACCCTCTTCATTTCGGGCATACACACCGCATTGACCGAGAATATCTGCAAACACCTTACCGATTTCTGCCTGTAAAACCTTTTCGCAGTTTTCTTCGGTAATGATGTTGCTCTTCTTAATATCTTCAACCCATTCTGCGTGCTTTGCAATTGTTTCATCAGCAGTAATATCTTTGCCGTTTATAATGGCATCCTTAAGAGTTGCCATTTCTGTTTTAAGTCTTGAGGGAAGAACCGCAAGACCCATAACCTCAATAAGACCGATATTCTCTTTCTTAATGTGGTGATGCTGGGGATGAGGATGGTAAACACCGTCGGGATATTCTTTTGTTGTAATATTGTTTCTCAAAACAAGGTCAATTTCAAATTTACCGTTTCTGAATCTTGCAATAGGTGTAATTGTGTTGTGAGGTGTACCGTAGGTTTCTGCGAAAATGAAAGCATCTTCGTCTGTGTAGCCTCTCCACTTTGCAAGAATTTTACCGCTCAACTCACAAATTTTGTCGGTATCGTCACCAATAAGACGAAGAACGGACATCGGCCATTTAACAATACCTGCCTCAATATCTTCATAACCTTTAAAGGTTACCTTTGTTTCTATTGGTGCTTTTGCCATTGCAAATTCATAGTTACCGCCTTGAAAATGGTCGTGAGTAAGAACCGAACCGCCAACAATGGGCAAATCTGCATTTGAACCCACAAAATAGTGAGGGAATTTTTTAACAAAAGCAAAAAGTCTGCGGAAGCCTTTTTCACTTATTTTCATTGGTGTGTGACTTGCGCTGAAAACGATACAATGCTCGTTATAATAAACATAGGGTGAATACTGCAAGCACCAATTTTCATTTTCAAGCTCAAGTGGGATTACACGGTGATTCTGCCTTGCAGGGTGGTTAACTCTTCCTGCATAACCCTCATTTTCGGGGCAAAGCATACACCGAGGGTAAGAACTCTGCTTCATTTTAAGAGCCGCCGCAATAGCTTTAGGATCCTTTTCCGGCTTTGAAAGATTGATTGTTATATCAATTTCACCGTAATCAGTATCAGTTACCCATTTAACATCATTTTTAATTCTGTATTCACGGATATAATCGGATTTTCTTGAAATATGATAATAATATCTTGTTGCAGCCTCGGGGCTTTCCTCATAAAGCTCGAAGAATTTTTTTATAACAACAGAAGGAGCGGGAGTTATTGCGCCCATTATTTTAGTATCCATTAAATCTCTGAAAACAACAGAATCCTCGCAAAGTCCGTTTTCGCAGGCATAGTCAAGAA
>JAZSNR010000007.1:0-16928 GCA_045536495.1 Acutalibacteraceae bacterium | reverse complement strand
GCTTCTGCTTGCCGGTAAAGAAGGGGTGACATTTTGAGCAGATATCAACACGCATACCGTCTTTTGTGGATGCTGTTTCAAGAACTGCGCCGCATGCACACTTTACCTGTGTTGCGCCGTATTTGGGATGAAGTCCTTCTTTCATTTATAATTTCACCTCTTTGTATTTGATAACACATTAGCAGTAGAATACTACCACAAAGAAACCGAAAAAGCAAGTGTTTTTTTCAAAAAAATCAAATTATTTTATAACTTCCCTAAAAGATTGACAACACAGCACAAAACCACACCTAAAACTGTTGGGATTATAAATGCAAGCAATGTCCATTTTGCACTTTTTGTTTCTTTAAATACAGTTAAAAGCGCTGTTGCACAAGGAAAATGAACAACGGAAAATATAATGTAACATACAGCAGTCAGTTGCGTCCAGCCGTTATTCATAAGAATTTCTCCGATGACAGCAGTATTTTCTATACTGCTTACCTCTCCTGCTCTTAAATAGGACATCAGAGCTATGGGCAAAACTATTTCATTGGCAGGAATTCCTAAGAAAAATGCTGAAAGAGTTTTTCCGTCCATACCCATAAAATTTCCTAAAGGTTCAAAAAAGCCATTTACCCAACTTAAAATATTTGTTCCGCTGACCCTTATATTTGCAAGAAGCCATATAACAATTCCTGCAGGAAATGCTACTGCAACAGCTCTGAACAAAACTAACAGAGTTCTGTTCAAAACAGAGTTCACTATCACCTTTGATATCTGCGGCTTTCTGAAAGGCGGAAGTTCAAGAATATAATGTGACGGCTCACCTTTTAACAATGTTTTTGAAAGAATATTTGAAACTAAAAGCGTTAATGCAAGACTTGAAACAATTATTAAAGCAAGTATAAATGCACTGTAAAAGCCTTTTACTACACCGCTACCGGTCACTAAAAAAACTGATATTAAAGTTATGATAGCAGGAAATCTGCCGTTACAAATAGTGAGAGCGTTTGTTATAATTGCAATAAGCCGTTCACGCCTTGAATCAATAATTCGTGCACCCGAAATACCGACGCAATTACAACCATATCCCATACACGTTGTAAGAGCCTGTTTTCCGCAGGCTTGCGCCTTTCTGAAGCTGTTATCAAGAACATAAGAAACTCGCGGTAAAACGCCCAAATCCTCTAAAAGAGTAAAACAAGGAAAGAATATTGCCATTGGTGGCAGCATAACGGAAACAACCCACCCAAGCACACGAAAACCGCCTGAAATTAGCATCCCTTGCAAAAATTCAGGCAGATTTACTTTTTCAGCAAAATCAAAAAGATGAGCTTCACACCAACCGAAAAAGGTTGATAACCATTGAGATGGGTAGTTAGCTCCTGCAATTGTAATATAAAAAATCACGCTTAACATTAAAAGCATTACAAAATATGCAGAAAACCTTTTTGTGAATATTTTTTCACCTTTTGTTAAGGGCGTATCTTTTGATGTTTTCAAGGTAACTGCTTCACCTATTTGCGATGCTTTTTCATACAAAGTTGATGCTATTTCTTCACCTATTTCACATAACTCTCCCTTTTCTGCTAAAAAATCTCTAGCAATAGAAACACTTTCAAAAATATCATTTTTTTGACTTTCGGTTAAATTATCGTTATTTTCCAAAAATGTTTTTGCAGAACCCTCATCTTCTAAAAGACGCAAAGCAAGCCAACGACAATTAACATTTTTTATTTTGTTTTTGTGCAGTACAGGAGCAATATACTCCACCGCATTTTCGATATTTTCGCTATATTTAATTTGAATGGGATTGCTTTTATCATTTTTTGCGATTACATTTAAAAATTCTTCAATGCCGTCACCGTCACGGGCGGTCATACCCACAACCTTTACACCCAATTCTTTTTCCAATAACGCGGTATTGATTGTAATACCTTTTTTGCGTGCTTCATCGAGAAGATTTATGCAGACAACAGTATCCGCTCCTGTTTCAAGAATTTGAAGAGCTAAGTACAAATTTCTTTCAAGGCTTGTTGCATCGCACACAACTGCAACCTTTTCGGCATCACCGAAGCAAATATAATCCCCTGCAACCGCCTCTTCTTTTGAATGAGGCTTTAAAGAATATGTTCCCGGAATATCAACAAAATTATAAACTACGCCGTTTCTCTCAGTTTTGCCTTTCGCCAAATCAACTGTTTTTCCTGTCCAGTTTCCCGTGTGTTGTTTAAGTCCTGTTAAAGCATTAAAAACCGTGCTTTTCCCTACATTAGGATTTCCTGCGAGGGCAATTTTAATTTCATTTCTAGCCATCGCTTTCAACTCGCACAGTGATTTTCTCGGCATCGCAATTTCTCAAAGCAATAACCGCTCCTCTCACCAAATAAGCTCGAGGATTTCCCGAGGGACTTTGATGAACCACTTTTATTTTTGTACCGGGCACAAGACCGATATCGTATAATCTTTGTTTTAAGGAGAGTTGCGTATTCACAGCAGTAACCGTGGCAAACTCCCCTGTTGAAACCATATCAAGAGTAGTCATAATTGCTCTACCTCCCGATATTAGCATATGAAAAAAGTGTTACAGTGTGAAAATGGGTATTGCATTTATTCACAGAAATGTTAAAATGTTACTTAATGAACATAAAAGGAGACATATTTATGGAAAAGAAAATAGTTGCCGGTATTATCGGTCTTGAATTCGGCAGAGCCCACCTTGAAGGTGCTTTGGCTTACGGTGCGGAAATCGGTTTAATTTGCGACTGCGATGAAAAGTCACTTAAATTTGCAGCTGATAAATATAATATTCCCGAAGAGAAATGCACTCTCGATTACCACGATATTATAAACAACCCTGAAATCAACGCTGTTTCAATCGGTATTCCGGACCAACAGCACAAAAAAGTTGCCCTTGAAATGCTTGAAGCAGGTAAACACGTTTTATGCGAAAAGCCACTTGCTCTTACAAAAGAAGATATTACAGAAATGGTAAGAGCGGCAAGAAAATCAAATTGCATATTTATGGTTGGTCAGATTTGCCGTTTCACTCCCTCTTTTGTTAAAACAAAGGAGCTTATTGACAATGGTACTCTTGGTGAACTTTATTTTGTTGAAAGCGAATATGCTCACGACTATATGAACATTGTTTCCAACAAGCAGAACTGGAGAGCAGATAATGCCCGTCACGGCGTCATCGGCGGCGGTTGCCATGCAGTTGACCTTCTCCGTTGGCTTGCAGGTGACCCTGAAGAAGTTTTCGCTTACGGCACACACAAGCTTCTTCCCACAGTTACATACGACGACTCAACAATCGCTATTATGAAATTCCCCAATGATGTTGCAGGTAAAGTATACGTTTCAACAGGCTGCAAACGCGACTACACAATGAGAACCGTTATTTACGGCACAAAGGGTACTGTTATCTGCGACAACACTTCCCCAACAATGCAGTTGTTTGTTGTTGATGAAAACGGCGTAGCTCCAGAAAAACCCGAAATTATTGAGCTTGAAGTAAACAATCACAATTTCATTAAAGAATTTGAAGTATTCGGAGATGCAATTGTTAACGGCACTCCTGTTCCGACGCCCGTAGAAGAGGGCGCAAAAACAGTTGCAGCTTGTCTTGCTATTGTTGAATCTGCAAACACAGGAAAAATTGTAAAACCCGATTACAATTTTTAATAAAAGAGTGGCACAATAAATTAGGAAAGGGTGGAAGAGTATGAAATCAAAAAAGAAAATGTTTTATTTATCCTGTTCGGCATATCTTTTAACTATTATACTTGACCTCTTATTCACATATATTGCCACTCCGAACTTATTGCTGGAAGGTAACCCTTTATACGATTCTTTGAATTTCGGTTGGGCAGGATTGATTATAATTAATGTTGTTACTTTTATCGGTTACGTATTGATGTCTTATTATGCTTTCATAAAATACAAACCGCCTGTTACAAACGAAACTGATATGAAGCGGTATCTTGCTCATATCAACTATGGTGACCCGGACAAATACGTTCCGATGATGTGGAAGCTTCCGAAAAATTGGGGACCTCAAACCGCTTGCTTATGCTGGTCTGTTGTTTGCGTTCTCCCCTTTTGCAGAATGATTATTGTTCTCGAATGGTTTTTAATGATACTAAAAATTCAAAATCTCGGAACAATGATATTCTTCACAATAGTTTCCCTTTTCCCCATGGGAAGAATTGATATTTTCCTTGCGGTTATCGGTGCCTGGGTTTTATCATTTGTTTGGATCAGAAAAGAATTCAAAGCTAATTTAAAAGAAATTGAAAAAAGAAAGTAAAAAATGCACGTCAGCAATTCATACTGACGTGCATTTTGTTATTTATTACCAAAGTTTTTCGGGGTATTTTCCATTTTCAACAAGAGCGGAAATTGATGCTACAACATCAGGCTTATCCTCTTTATATGTTACACCGAACCACTTATCAGGGGTTTCGAGAACATCAACTGTGCATTTTTCCTCTTTAAGCATATCGCGAACAAGGAAAGGAAGGAAAAACTCTGATTTAAGAGGATTAGAGGGAACTTCATTTTTAAGGAAATCAATGAAATATTTTTCAATCTCATCGAGTATTCCTGCAGGGAAGCACCAACAGTTCATTGAAGCAACGCTGTCCTCGGGAAGCTCTGTCCAGCTCTCTCCGTCTTCGGTAAAGGAAATCTTACCGTTAACACGCATAATTTTTGTTCTTTCAATAACGTCATCAAGCTGACCCTTTTCGTTTACATCGCAAATACCGCGGGAAACAGTACCGTTTTCTGTAAGAGTGTTTTTCAGGTAATAACCTGCCATTGCAAATTTAAATTTATCCCCTGAAAAGTCTATCTTCTCAATCCAATCAGCAAGAATCGAATAAGCTCCGCTTCCATAGAAATCGTCTGAATTGACAACAACAAATGGCTCATTTACAACGCCCTTGCAACAAAGAATTGCATGAGCAGTACCCCAGGGTTTTACTCGTTCTTCGGGACAAGAGAAGCCCTCAGGCAAGCAGTCTAAACCTTGGAAAACATATTCAACTTTAA
This sequence comes from Acutalibacteraceae bacterium, assembly GCA_045536495.1. Taxonomy (GTDB): domain Bacteria; phylum Bacillota; class Clostridia; order Oscillospirales; family Acutalibacteraceae; genus DTU089. The sequence goes on along the minus strand of JAZSNR010000007.1, from coordinate 11,891 downwards.
CGTGTTTCGAAACCTTATCGCCGATAACCTCTTTGAAAATTTCCACGTTTTCCTTTTTAATAATAAAAACAACCTTATTGAAACCGGCTTTAATTGCATCATAAATAGAATAGTCGATAATAATTGAATTGTTAGGACCTACAGGGTCAATTTGTTTAAGACCGCCGTAACGGCTACCCATACCCGCTGCCAAAATAACAAGTGTTTTATCCATTTTTATACCAACCTTTCGGTAAATAATTTTTATTATTTTTAACATCATACCACATATAACAGTTTTTGTCTACTGTAGCAAATTTCATTGACTTTTCATAAAATAAATATATAATGAAATTTACATTATTTTACAGGTGAGATATATGACAAATTTGCTTATAAAATTATTTTTAAAAGATAAAGATGCTTCCACACCCCACGGCAGAGAAGCCTACGGAAGAGTTGCAGGAATTGTCGGTATTATATGCAACCTTTTATTGAGCGTTATGAAATTTATAATCGGCTCTGTTACAAACAGTGTTTCTATTACTGCCGATGCTACAAATAATATGACTGACGCAGGGTCTTCTATTGTAACGCTTATCGGTTTCAGGCTTTCGGAAAAGCCTGCCGACGAAGACCACCCTTACGGCCACGCGAGAATTGAATACATAACAGGTCTTATTATTTCTTTTTTGACGCTTATTATCGGATATGATATTTTAAAAACATCAGTTTCAAAAATATTTAATCCCGAGGAAATAATTTTTAATTGGACTTCGGTTATAATTCTCGCTGTTTCTGTTTTTGTTAAGCTTTGGCTTTCTCTTTTCAACAAATCTTTGGGTAAAAGAATAAAATCCAAAGCCTTGGAAGCAACTGCGGCAGACAGTAGAAACGATGTAATCGCTACCTCTGCAGTTCTCTTGGCAACTGTTATATCACATTTCACCGGCTTTAATCTTGACGGTTATATGGGTTTCTGCGTTGCAGTATTCATTATCATTTCGGGCATCGGTCTTGTTAAAGAAACCGTAAGTCCCCTTTTGGGGCAAGCGCCTTCAAAGGAAATGTATGAAATGATTGAAAGTAAAATTATTACATACGATAATGTTTTAGGTGTTCACGACCTTATGGTTCATTCCTACGGACCGGGAAGTTACTTTGCATCAGCACATATTGAAATGGATGCAAAAATTGATGTACTCACCTGCCACGATATTATGGACACTATCGAAAGAGATTTTTTAAGAGAAGACAACATTCACATTGTTGTTCACCTTGACCCTACAGTTTTAGACTGCGAGGAAACCAACGAATTAAAAGAAATTGTAAGAGAAATTCTTTTTGATATTGACCCTATTATTACCTTCCATGACTTCCGCGTTGTTTTCGGCGAAACAGCAAAGAACGTACTTTTTGACATTGTCGTTCCACCGAAATATAAATATTCCGATGAGGAACTTGTTTCGACAATTAAAAACCGCGTAAACGAAGCCGGTAACGGCAACCTTTACGCAGTTGTACTTGTTGACAGAAGCTATGGCGCTTTAAAAAGCGAAGAGGAATAATTTAGGGTGAAAGGAATTATCCGAACCGTGTTTTATACAGGCGGATTTCCGTTCATCCTGCGTTAAAATACTCGCCAATCCGAAAGGATTAGCTGCGTTTTTGCCTTGGCTGACCAAAAATCTGCACTGTATAAAATCTTCGACCTAAAAGCCAAAGATTTTTATAATGATTGTAGTTTACCGAAACGCATTTGCGTTTCGTAAAAGCCGATTTTATCGGCTTTTAGCAAAATTGAATTTTATAAATACAATTTTGCACTACATTCATTCAAAGGATTATAGTCGAATTTTCAAAGAAAATTCGATACCAAATGAAATATTTGTTATCGAAACAGTGTATTTTTACACTGTTTCGACTAACTATAATCGTTATTGCATTTTTGGTGTTGAGGGCGAAGATAGGCTGCCGCCTTTCGAGACCGAAACGCCGGAAAGACTTAAAAAGATTCGCTTTTAGGCAGATTCGGATAACTCATTTCACCCTATAGAATAATGCAGATAAGTCCGCTGCAACCGTCGTTGATAATTCTTTCAAGAGTTTCCTGAATTTTGCCGCGAGCGTCAACGGGCATATGGCAAAGCTTATTACGAAGTCCCTCATTAACAAGCTCATTAAGAGATTTTCCGAAGATATCAGACTCCCATATTTTATGGGGGTCTTCTTCAAACCCTGTGAGAAGATATTTTAGAAGCTCTTCGGACTGACTTTCCGTTCCAACAACGGGGGCAACCTCAGTTTCGATGCAGGTTTTGAGCATATGAATTGACGGTGCAGATGCAGAAAGGCGCACACCGTATCTTCCGCCCTGCTTTACGATTTCAGGCTCTTTAAGAGTCAGCTCGTCAATATCGGGCATAACAATTCCGTAGCCCGTTGCTTCCACCTCGTCAAGAGCATTTTTAATTTTGTCGTATTTCTTTTTAATAAGCGAAAGATCTTCCAAGCGCTCAACAAGCTGTTGTTCGTTTTCGATTTGTATAGCGGTTTTCTCTTCAATTATCTTGTATATGAGTTCCCCTGAAAGTATTGCTTCAATCTCGGCAGAACCCTTGCCCAAATCAAGCTTTGATATTTGCGCTGTGATTACATTTTCATTATCGCAAATACCTTTTACGATAGTTCCCACATCACCCACACAACTAATATTTGAGGAACAGTCTTTAACACAGTTACAAATAGATTTTCTCAACCAATGCTCACGGTCAAGACCCATAACCCAGCCCGGCAAAGAAATGCCGATTTCACGAACAGGAAAACGGAAAAGCACCGCGCCGAGAATTTCTCGGATTAAATCTTCATCAATATCAAGACAGTTTACGGGTATAACGGGAACACCGTATTTTTCGGTAAGCTGTGATGAAAGAGCAATTGCCTCTTGGGAATGAGGATAAGTGCAGTTCAGAAGAGTTACAAAAGGCTTGTTAATAGCTTTTAATTCTGCAACAACTCTTTCTTCTGCCTCTTCATATTCATCTCTGGGAATATCGCTGATACTGCCGTCAGTTGTAATAAGTAAGCCTATGGTGGAATGTTCTGTTATAACCTTTTGAGTGCCCAATTCCGCCGCCATATTAAAAGGTATTTCGTGGTCATACCAAGGAGTTTTTACCATTCTCGGTTTATCTTCTTCAATATATCCCAACGAACTTGGTACGATGTAGCCTACGCAGTCGATAAGGCGAACATTGAGGGATGCGTTATCGGGCAAATCAACTTTAACTGCTTCCTCGGGTATAAATTTCGGCTCGGTTGTCATTATTGTTCTGCCTGCGGCGGATTGGGGTAATTCATCCTGCGCTCTCTCGCGCTTATATGCACTGTTCATATTAGGTAAAACAAGAGTATCCATAAACCTTTTTATAAATGTGGATTTACCCGTTCTTACGGGTCCCACTACCCCGATATAAATATCGCCACCTGTTCGGGTTTCAATATCCTTATAGATGCTTGTATCTGTCATAAATCTACCTCCATAGACCTTTTTAAAATCTTCAATAAATGCTATGTCAGTGTCTTTGGGTTTATGACAAAAAGAATTTTCCCTTTTTTGCATTATTTGACACAAACAAAAATATGTATTATACTATAAAGATAAATAAAAGAATGATTCAGGAGAAAATTATGTTACTTAATATCACCCCTACTTATGACTTGATGGAAGTTATTGAAACTTTTATTACCACCTTCAAGCTTGAAAGCTTTTTCCCCTACCTTTTAGGTCTTGTTACAGCAGTTATTTGCGGTGCGGCAATTGGTGTTGAAAGAACATTCAGACAAAAAGAAGCTGGTATCAGAACTCATATTATCGTTGCTTTAGGTTCTGCTTTAACAATGATTGTAAGTAAATACGGTTTCTTTGATATTGTTGGCCTTGCAGACCATGTTAACCTCGATGGTTCTCGTCTTGCAGCGCAGGTTGTTACGGGTATCTCTTTCCTTGGTGCAGGTATTATCGTTTTCAAGGGTACTGTTAAAGGTCTTACTACCGCAGCAGGTGTTTGGACAACGGCAGGTATCGGTCTTGCGGCAGGCGCAGGAATGTATGGTATTGCAGTTTACGCAACCCTCATTCTTCTCATTGTTCAGATTGTTATTCACAAAATTCTCCCCGTTGAAAACACAAGCACTACTGCAGTAAGTATGAAATTAAAGGATGACCCTGAAGCCATTGAAAGTGTTACAAATCTTTTCAAAGAAAATGAGTATATCCTCATTTCAAGCTCTGTTGAAAAGAAAAATGATAAATACTACTGCCTTTTCACAATTCGTGCAAAATCACATATTAACCCCGATGATATCAGCAAAATATTCAGTGGTAATGAATACGTTCTTTCCTTATCTGTATAATTGTTGATAATGCTAACTAAACTGCTCTATTTTAGGGCAGTTTTTATATTGCCAAAATAGTATAAATATTGTATTATATAACTTGTATAAAAACACTTTAAAGTGAGGTTTTAGATTTGAAAAACGGTATTACTTTTGACAAAGGCAAAAAAATTCTTCCCCTTGTTACCGCAATAATCGGAGCAGGACTTGCTGTTGCACTTCTTGTTTTGCGACTCAACATAGTTGCAGTTGTAAACGTTGGATTTATGTGCATTATGTCTGCTTTAATTTTCATCGGAATTGTTGCAAAAAAGAAGGTTTATCTTTTTAACATTGCAGGCTATTGTGCAAGCGCAGTAGGTATTTTCCTTTATTTTGTGATTTTCGGCGCAGATGCAGGCTTCGGTGCTTTCTCCAGCGGTAAAACAGGTTGGGCAAGTGCAGAGAACCCCTTATTCAGCGGTGAGGGTTCATTCCTTACAAGATTGGGCGGTAACATTCTTTTACTTCTCCCCTGCGCACTTGCTGTTTTGGCTCTTGTGCTTGTTGCAAAGAAAAGCTTTGAGAAAAAAGGCGCACACAAATTCCTCACATCAGTTTTAAGCATTGTTCTTGCAGGTACATCTGTTTTCTATGTTCTTACAATGAATCTCCGTGCAAAGCCCAATGTTGACAGACTTTGGGAGGGTCACGACGATTACCTTGACGGCGTAGACAAGGCAAAGTCAAAAAGCCCTAATGTTCTTTTTGTTCTTATGGACGATATGGGTTATGGCGACACATCTCTCAACGGTGCAATTTACGACACACCCAATATGGACAGAATCGGCGAAGAAGGTCTTAACTTCGATAATTTCTATTCAAGCTATTCTGTTTGCTCTCCTGCAAGATTCGCTCTTATGACAGGCAGATACCCCTTCAGAGGTTATGCAGATAACGTTATTTACCCCACTTATGACACATTCTCACCCTTCGCACAAACCCGTATTTTCAACTCTATTGAAATGGGCAACAACTGCGACGGTATGCTTGGTGACGAAATCACTCTTGCAGAAACATTCAAAGCAGCAGGTTATAACACCGGTGCTTTCGGTAAATGGCATTTAGGTGACTACGGCGAATATCTTCCCACAAACCAAGGCTTTGACTATTTCTACGGTAGTCACCATGTTAACGATATGGCACCCTTCTACCATGTAAGTGAAGAAAACGGCGAATTTGAAATCGTTCACGGTGTTGAAGAGCTTCGTGATGAAAACGGCAAAAAAGACCAAAGACAGTTAACAGAATGGATTCACGAGGAAATCACAGATTGGATTACAGATAAGGTAGAAAACTCCGACGAACCATTCTTCGCATACTACGCTACTCCCTGGCCCCACGCCCCTATTTTTGTTGGTGACAAATTCAACGGCGAAACAGGTATGGGTACTTATGCAGACTGCGTTACTGAATTTGACTACTATTTAGGCGAGCTTTTCACAACGCTTGAAGATTTAGGCGTTATGGACGATACAATCATTGTTTTCACAAGTGATAACGGTCCTGCTCTTGAAGGCTCTGTTGGTGGACACCGTGGCGGTAAATACCTCGCTTATGAAGGCGGTCAGAAGGTTCCCTTTATGATTCGTTGGGGTAACAACGGCGGTCTTTGGAAAGAGGGCGAAGAAAGACATAACAGCGCAACATTCGTTGACTTGATGCCCACACTTGTTGAGCTTTGCGGTATCACAGGCAATGGCGGAGAAAAGAATTACCTTCCCTTTGACAGAGATATTGACGGCACTTCAATTGTTCCTCTTCTTAAGAATGACACAGTTATTCACACAGAAGACTATCCCATTCTTCATATGAAGAGAGAAAACCTCAAAGCAATTCAATACACCGTTCCCACAAAGGACATTCTCGCAAGAGAAGAATATAAAGATTATAAATATGATGTTCTTACAGATAACGAAAACATCACTTTCAAATATTTCCAGAGAATACAGAACGACAACTCCGCTTTCTTTGACAAATACAGAAAGAACTGGTTACATATTTTAAGCGACGACAGAGGCGAAAACCTTAACCGTTCATCTGTTTACCCCACAGTTGCAGAAGAAATGAGCGCAAAAATGGATGAAATTATGAAAAACTTCAAATCCAACCGTCGCGGAATTAGTGAGAATTACTATAAATAAAAACAAGTGACATTCAGCCTCGGAAAATTTCCGAGGCTGAATGTCACAAAAAAGGTGAAAATATGCCCCCATTATCTATAATGATTAAACCAGCATCTGCCCTTTGCAATATGCGGTGCAAATATTGTTTCTATCACGATGTTACAGACCACAGAGATGTTAAAAGTTTTGGAATGATTTCGGAAGAAACAACTGATAATTTAATAGAAAAAGCATTGGATTTTGCCAACGGAGAAAGCATTGCTTTCGCTTTTCAGGGCGGTGAACCGACCATAAGAGGTATTGAATATTTTGAATATTTCTGCAAAAAGGTTGACGAGCTGAACATAAAGAAAAGTAAAATTTATTATGGTTTGCAGACAAACGGAACTCTGATTGATGAAAAATGGGCAAAGTTCTTTAAAGAAAAAGATTTCCTTATCGGTTTAAGCCTGGACGGTGATTTTGACAACAACGCTTTCCGAATTGACAGTAATAATCAGAATGCCTTTTATAAGATTATCAAAGCCGCAGATATTTTCACTAAAAACGGTGTGCAGTTTAATATCCTTACTGTTCTTACAGGTAAATGCGCGGAAAACATTGATGATATTCTTCGATATTTTAAAAAACGCAGTTTCAGATATTTACAGTTCATCCCCTGCCTTCGTCCCTTTGGCAACAAAACAGAAAGCGAGCTTTATATGACAACTGAACAGTATAAGCACTTTCTTATTCACGGCTTTAATGCTTATGTTAAAGATTATGTGCAGGGTAATTACACAAGCATCCGCTATTTTGACAACCTTGTTCATTTATATCTCGGGAACCCAACAGAACAATGCGGTATGTGCGGTCACTGTATGCACCAGTTTGTTGTTGAGGGTAACGGCAACATTTACCCCTGCGACTTTTACTGCACGGATGAATGGCTTCTTGGAAATATCAACACTCCAACAGAAAACTTTGACACCCTCGCCCATTGTGAGAAAGCAACTGAATTTTTAAGAGAAAGCTTATATATTCCCGAAGAATGTAAAAAATGCAGATTTTATCCGCTATGCCGCGCAGGCGGATGCAAACGTTCAAAGGAAGACAGAAGCTATTGCGAAAGCTACAAAGCCTTTTTTAACGCCTGCCTGCCACTTTTCAGGGCGTTTATAGCGGAGAAGAAATAGAATATAGGGGATAAAAATATGAAAAAATCTTTTATTAGTTTTTTATGTTTAGTTTGTTCGTTTATTTTCCTTTTAACCTCCTGCAATACAGCAATCAAAAAAGAAGCTTATGATTTCAACATTGAGGAAGAGGAATATGTTATCCAATTTACAATGGTAGGTCCTATGCTGTATAACAATTATATGTTTGTTCTTACTCCGGACAACAGAGTTTTAGCTGAATATGTCAGAGAAAATGAAAAACCGCAAAAATTTCAAACAAAATTGAGCGATGGACAAATAGAAATAATGGAAGAATACATAGACGAAATATTAACTTTAACCGAAGAGGATATTGAATACACTATACCGAATATCACTGATTTATGGACCTGCTCTTTATCCTATAACGATGTTACTGCTCATTTTAGTTATGGTGTATCTGAAAGCCCTGCTGTTAACCTGCTTCTTGAACTGATAATAGGTTGTTGTTCTTCAGAAAAATCTTTGGAAATCACTGAAGATGCAGACACTGCTCCCTCTCGTTTCAGAAAAATGGGAAAAGATTTAGCACAAGTAAATTGATAACGAAAAATTACCACCGATTAAGTTTTCTTAATCGGTGGTTTTATTTATCCACTGCTAATTCTTTTCTTTTATTTCTTCTGACACGGTTGATATGCCTTTCAAAATCACCATTATTTATAAGTTCTGTGAGAACATACTGCATAAAGGTTGGAACTGTGCAGGAATAGAAGCCTAACTTCTCATTAAAAACTTTCACCAGATGCTTTGGTAGCACCATATACCCGATACGCAGAGATGGTGAGATTGTTTTTGAAAAGGTGTTCAGATAGATGACATTGTCATTGTTTGAGAGTGCAAACAATGTTTCTGTTGGTTTGGTGGAAACTGCAAACTCAGATTCAAAATCATCTTCTATTATATAGCGGTCGTTATGCTCAGACCAACGGATATATTCGTGTCGTTTGGATGCGGTAGCGGTAACTCCGCTTGGATAGCTTCGGTAGGGCGTTGTATGCAGTATATCTGCTTTTGTTTCTGATAGCGCCTTGCTGTCAATACCTGAGCTTGTTAACGGAAGAGAGTCATAAGCTATCTCGGTTGTTTTATAAACCTGCTCAATCTTTTTATAAGACGGTGTTTCAATGGCATAAGTCCGATGTCTTCCTAACAATTCCACAATAAGTCCATAAAGATATTCAGAACCGGAACCAATAACTATCTGCTCTACATCAACTTGTATACCTCGGTTTCGTGCAAGGTAATGGCATATTGCCTCTCGCAATTCATAACATCCGCAGTTTGGAGATTTTTCAAGTAATAACTCTCCGTGTTCGGTCAACACCTTACGCATAGTTTTACTGAATACAGACAAAGGGAAACAAGTGTTGGTATTTTCGCTATAATGTGCTATGTGTTCAGTATGATGCTCAATTGAAGATGCAAATCCATCAGACTTACGGAAAATCACAACATATCCGCTTCGCTCTCTTGCTTCTACATATCCTTCATCGCAAAGCAGAGCATAGGCATGTTCTACGGTTATAGTGCTGACACCTGTTTCCTCTGCCAGACTGCGTTTAGATGGGAGTTTTGCATTAAACGGGTAATTTTCAGAAATAATATCATCTCTTATCTGCTTATAAATTTGCAGATATATGGGACGCTTTTCTTTGTCAACTGTATATTTCATCTGGTTATATAAAATACTCCTGATTTGATAATTGTTGTATAGTCAGATTTAATATACACTAATTCCATCAACTTGTAAAGGTGCATATTGGAATGAAAACAAAAACCAAGAAAATTGTTATAGCTGCGCTCTTTGCGGCACTTGCTTGCATAGCAACTATGATTATAAAAATACCCTCTCCCCTCAAAGGATATATAAATCTGGGCGACTGTGTTGTATTAGTGGCAGGTTGGATGCTTTCTCCTGCATACGCGTTTCTTGCCGCAGGTCTTGGCTCTGCATTTGCGGATATATTTTCAGGCTACGCAACCTATGCCCCTGTAACCTTTGTTATTAAGGGTATTATGGCACTCATTGCCTTCTATGGATTTAAACTGCTCCATAAAAAGCTGGGAAATCTGCCATCAAGAATTATCAGCGGTGCTGTTGCTGAAATTTTTATGATACTTGGCTACTTTGTTTTTGAAGGCTTTTTATACGGATTTGCACCTTCAGTGGTAAATATACCACCAAACGGAGTGCAAGGTATTGCAGGTCTGATTATTGGTATTATGATTATTAAAGCATTGGAAAAAAGTAAAATAAAATTCAAATAAAAAAATTACAACCGATTAAGAAAATTTTCTTTTCTTAATCGGTTGTTTATTTTATAAATCATTTTTAATTATATCATCAAGGGTTTCGCCTTTAACTGCAACGTAATCTTCGTTTCCGTTTACCATTATAACGGGAAGACGAGGTATTCTGTTGTAATTTGAAGCCATCGAGAAATTATATGCGCCCGTTGTGAGAACGGCTACAAGGTCGCCCCTTTTAATGCTTTCGGGAAGCATTACTTTCGGTTGAATAATATCTCCGCTTTCACAGCATTTGCCAACAAGGTCGCAAAGGAAATCGCAAGGCTCGTTTGCCTTATCTGCGGCAACAACGGTATATTCAGACTCGTAAAGAGCGTATCTGGGGTTATCGGTCATACCGCCATCAATAGCAACATAGTTTTTGTAGCCCTCAATTCTCTTTACGTTACCAACTCTGTAAAGAGTGATACCTGCATCCGCAACAATGCTTCTGCCGGGCTCCATACTGACCGCAGGTTCGTTTATGCTAAGCTCTGCGCATTTCTTTTTGAAATATTCCGCAACCTGACGGATATTATCTTCAATATCAATTATAGGGTCGTTTTCGGTGTATCTTACACCATAACCGCCACCAAGGTCAAGCTCTTTTGCTTCATAACCTAAAGTGTTTTTAACCTCTGCAATGAAATCAAGCATAATTTCTGCTGAACGAATAAATACAGAAGACTCGAAAAGCTGAGAACCTACATGACAGTGGAAGCCTGCAAGATCGATATTCTCTTTAGTAAGAGCATATTTAGTGATTTCCATTGCGGCACCTGTTTCAATGGGGAAACCGAATTTGGAGTCAACCTTACCTGTATTAACCGCTTCATAAGTATGAGTATCAATACCAGGAGTAACACGGAAAAGAATTTTTTGTTTTATACCTCTTTCCCCTGCAAAGCAATCAATTGCATCAAGTTCCTCGATATTATCAACAACGAAGCAACCAACGCCACAGTCCATAGCAAAATTAATATCATAATCGTTTTTGCTGTTGGAATGGAAGCAAACATTTTTCATATTGTAGCCTGCTTTTAAAGCGGTATAGATTTCACCAACTGAAACCACATCAACGCCCATACCCTCAGACTCAACAATATTATAAATCTTTTTAAAGCTACAAGCCTTACTTGCATAAAAGGGCTTTGCATTATCACCGAAATATTTTTTCATACCGCCTACATATTTACGGCAATTTTCTCTGATTTTTTGTTCATCCATTACATAAATGGGTGAACCGTATTTCTCTGCTAAGTCTTTTGTGCTGTGACCTGCGAAATACAAGGTATCATTCTTAATACATAAGTTGTTAGCTATCATATAATTGTTACCTGCGACTGTTACCGAATTAAACATTAAGTCCCTGTTCTCTCATAAGTTTGAGCATTTTTGCTTCGTTTTCGGGTTCCATTGTTGTAAGAGGAAGTCTTACATAATTCTCACCGAAACCGATTGCTGCAACTGCAGCTTTTGCAGGAATGGGGTTAACCTCACAGAAAAGAGAGTTAATAAGAGGAAGCATTTCAAGCTGAAGAGCACGGCTACCCTCTAAATCACCTGCAAAGAATTTATCGCAAAGCTCAACTGTTTTCTTGGGAAGAATGTTTGAAAGAACGGAGATAACACCTTTTCCGCCCAAGGACATAAGAGGAACAATTTGGTCGTCGTTACCTGAATAGATATCGAATTCACCTTTGGTAAGTGCGGCAATTTCTGCAATCTGAGAAATATTACCAGAAGCCTCTTTAATACCAACAATATTGGGATGCTCTGCAAGAACTGCACAAGAAGCGGGAGTAAGGTTGCAGCCTGTTCTTGAGGAAGTCGGATCGTAGCCATGTCGTTCTGTGTGCCA
>JAZSNR010000077.1:0-2508 GCA_045536495.1 Acutalibacteraceae bacterium | reverse complement strand
GGTGTCGGATAGCCCTACAACATCGGAGGAGGCATCGTGTCAAGAGCTTTCGGGATGTTCCGGTGTAGGAAGTGAAGAATTGTCGGATAGCGCTCTTTCGTCTGAGAGCGATGAAAAACCGGTCTTTACAAAAGAGGAAGCTATAGCATATTTTACACCGAAATATATACACGGAACTTATTATGATTATTATGATCCGAACAATTATTTGGATTTTGCGAGTGATTTTGACGGGTCTGCGGTTAACATGCCTTTTCCCGAGTTTGTAAAATGGATAGAAGGCACAAGCGAAATAGTTTTTACTTCTTTTGGATATACAAGTGAGGATCCAATTGGCATTTACGATTATTATTTTACCAGTAGAATTTACAAACCCTTTACAGAAACAACCTTCTACGGCGTCAGAATAAACAACGGTACAGAAATGTGCTTCTATGACGAGAGGATTTATAACTATGGATGTGTGCCGGTAGAAAGAGGCCAATTGTCGTATGAGATTTATTATGACTACTGGGATCCCGAGCAAGAGATGTATCCTATAAAAGTTTTTTATCGCGTGGAAAGGTTATTTGAAAGCAACGAATACTACGAAGAAATGCTCGACGGCATTTCTTCGTACCGTGAAGCTTGGGGGGTACATCTTTCAGAACCCTATCTTTCTGATGCCGAGGTAAAGACTATAAAAATTTTTGACCAAGCAACGGATAAATACTATGAGGTTGAGGCTCTTTGCAAGAAAACATCCGTCGAGTTTGTTTTTGACGATCAGGTGTTTACAATATGTTTTGACCATTATGACGAGGAATTTGAAATCACCGATGATATAATAAACAACATAGTGATTATGGACTTGGTGGAGGAGTACAACAAAATCAAATAAGCCAAAAAGCCATGTGCATTGGTGTATTTGCGTTAGGAGCGTATTTTGCCTTTGAGTTCAAAAAATAAACAGAACTATGCGGCTTGTGTTATGTTACTGCGTATAAGAAATTGGCCGGAATTGAATCATAAGGAACATCTATGAAAAGAAGAATTATTTTATTTACAGCATTATTACTAATTGTTTCATCGGTTTTTATGTCTTGCGGTGAAGACAACCCGAAAAAACGATTGCCTGCGGAAAGCGGTATTACCTCTGAGGATGTTACGCTTGATGACAGCAGCACCAATGTATCAAGCGGTATCAATGAATCAAGCAGTACCAATGAAACGAGCAGTACCGATGAATCAAGCAGCTTCGAACAGAAAAGCTTATTTATTGACGAAAATGCTTTCCCGGATGAAATGTTCAGAGCTTGTGTATCAGAACAAGCGGATTTTAACAAGGACGGATATTTGAACGAAGCTGAAATCAGAGCTACGTGTCATTTAGATATTGGCTACAATTTGCCGGAAGGCCAAAGCGTAGGCAGCCTAAAGGGTATAGAAAATTTTAAGACTCTTAAAGACCTTTCTATTATCGGTGTCAATATTGAAAGCCTTGACTTGAGTGAGTTTAAGAGCCTTACTAATTTATACATAATTGATACTCCGTTGAAAGAACTTGTTTTAAGCAAGGATGTTTTGAGAACTCTTTCTATATCAAACACTCCTCTTAAAAGCCTCGATGTGAGCGGAAGCGCCAACCTGAGAGAACTCACCTGTGAACAGGCGGAACTTGAGATATTGAACATAAGCGATTGCATACGTTTGCAACAGTTGGGTTTAAGTGACAACCGTATTAAAAGTTTGGATTTGAGTAATTTTAAATTTTTGACTCGTGTTGACTGTAAGGGCAACGAGCTGGAAAGTTTGATTACAACAGGTTGCGACAGTTTGGAAACCCTTTACTGTGAAAACAATAATCTTACAGAACTTGAGGTTAACCACCTTAAGAATTTAAAGACGTTGGGGGTTGCTTTTAATCCGCTGACTGTTTTGGACGTAAGCAAGCTTGAAGGGTTGAAACTTCATTATGGTGTGGGATATGATGAATATGAAATCATAGGTGAATATACATATATTGAGTAGAAAGACACGGCAAAGCAATAACTGGAATTTTGAAGGGCGAGTGCATCCTATCTGCAATCGCCCTTTAATGCATTAAAGTGTTGATAGTCAAATTCATAGTCATTCTTTTCGGATATGTCGAGCTCTTTGTTTGACGGCGAGTGGTTTTTGTTGTGTGCAAAGGCTGTGATATCCTGCGGGAAAGATAATTAACGGAACAAAAGAGGGCGGTTTTTGGATTTTTGTAAAAAAGTCCGCCGTCCTCTTTTATTTTATCTAAAAGTGTGATATAATGTTATATTGAAGATTTATGTCGTTCATTCGGTTCGTGCAGTTCGCACTTTCCGTAAAAATGACCTGATTCGTCATGAGCCGTTTTTGAGCGGTTTTTGAGTAAAAACGGAATATGCGCATTTGACGAATTTGGGGCCTTTTGAAGCGATACTAAATTTAGAAAAAGGAGGTTTTACCGTGGATAAATTTGAATTGGTGGCTCCCTATGCACCGACAGGAGACCAA
>JAZSNR010000003.1:0-16631 GCA_045536495.1 Acutalibacteraceae bacterium | reverse complement strand
TGCTTGTGTTGAGAATATTGTTGTTTGCGAAGTAAGTATGAGTATGCCCACTGTTTTAAAAACTCTTTATAATATTAAGAGCAGAAAACAGATGAAGTACAGTTCTGACACAATTACTTGGAAAAAATTCGTTTCCGGTATGAGTACAACTTCACCCTCTGTTGCAAGAAACAGAGATGACGCGGCAGTTCTTATTTACAGTGGCGGTACGACTGGTAAATCAAAAGGAATTGTACTTTCAAATCTTTGCTTCAATTCTCTTGCAATCCAATGTATTGCAGTTTGCCCTGAGGCAAGACCGGGCGCATCTATGATGTCAGCTCTTCCGATTTTCCACGGTTTCGGTCTTTGCGTTGCAATTCACGCGCCTCTTTGCTTGGGTATGAAATGTATTCTTATTCCCAAAATTGATATTAAAAAGCTCAATGAAACAATAAAGAAGAAAAAACCCACAATTGTTCCTGCTGTTCCCACAATGCTTAAAGCGATTACCAACAACAAGAAGCTTGGTCCTGACAGCTTTAAGAGCGTTAAGGTTATTCTCAGCGGCGGTGACTATTTGAGCGATGACCTTCGCGCAAAGGTTATTGACTATTTCCGTTCCTGCGGCTCAAAGGCGCACATAAGAATCGGTTACGGTCTTTCCGAAGCAACAGCATTCTTTACTGCTACTGCATACGGCGCAGAGGATATTGACAACATCGGTATTCCTAATCCTGATACTCATATCAGAGTTTGCGATCCTGTTACCAACGAAAAGCTTCCTGACGGTGAAATCGGTGAAATTTGCGTTAACGGTCCTACTGTAATGCTCGGTTACGTTAACGACAAGGAAGAAACCGACAACGCTATCAGAACCCACGCTGACGGAACACAATGGCTTCATACAGGTGACCTGGGTTATCTCCAAGACGGTGTTCTTCACTTCACATCACGACTTAAACGTATGATTATCTCCAACGGTTACAACATTTACCCCACAGAGCTTGAAAACATTCTTAACAAATGCAAATATGTTGCATCAAGCGTTGTTGTTGGTATTAAGGACAAAGTCCGCGAGGAAGCTCCCAAGGCGGTTATCGTTCTTAAAAACGGTGTTCAGCGTACTGCAGAAATTGAAAAAGAAATCAAAGAATTCTGCAAAAAGAACATCGCAAAGAATGCACAGTTCAAGGAAATCGAATTTACGGATGCTTTGCCTACAACAAAAATCGGTAAAATAAACTACCGTATTTTCGAAAAGAAAAAAGATAAAGAAAATGCAGAAGCAGTTGAAGAAAAAGAAACCGTAACAGCTGAAAAAGAATAAATAAAAGTAAAAACTCGATGAGTTCAGTTCACGAACTCATCGAGTTTTTTGTATAGGTTTTATTTTGCTTTTGCCGATTTACTGCCACCTATAGCAGCAAAACCGCCTTTTCCGTTGTTTTCATCATGGACTGCCTCAATGGCATAGGTATAGGTTTTGCCGGATTCTACATTTTTATCAGTATATGTAGTCGTTTTGCCGTTATCGGTGCCGGAATAATATTTATAGTTTTTATCAACACCGTTTTCTTTACGCAAAATTCTGTAACCTGTAGCATAAGGGGATTTTTCCCACTTTATTTTTATGCCGTCAGAGGTAGCTGTTGCTGAGGTTACATCAACACTTTCCATACGGGTAACATATTTGCCTGTTGACCAGGTATATCCACTATAAGTGCCTTTATAGCAGACTCTCATGTAGTATGCGTAGGTTTCGCCGTTTTTAGCGGTTTTGTCTACATACATAAGAACGCCGTATTCATCTCTTTTTAAATCATCAGGGTCAAGAACAGCGATTTGCTTTTTGGTGTTTGTGCCGTCAACCTCTCGATAAATGTAGTATTTATCTACTTTGTCAGCATCGTGCCAACGCAACTGAACACCATCTTTTACATTAGAAGGAGTATAAAAAGCGTTAGTACCAACAAATCTTATTTTAAGACCGGTTTTATTATAGTAGCTTGTTGCACTGTCGTTATATGCTCTGACCGTATAGGTATAAACAGTTCCGCTTTTTGCGGTTGAATCGGTGTAGGTGGTTTTCTTAGTTGTGGTAATAAGTTTCCAACTGCCTGAACCTGTTTTTCTGTAAACCTTGTAGCTCTGGGCACCGCTAACTTTTCCCCATTTGATTTCTACACCGTTACGTGTGTTTTTAACAGAAGAAAGTTTAGGTGTTGAAAGAAAAAGCTGTTTAATTGTTTTATAGGCACTTGTTGTTTTTCCGTTAATGGCTCTTACACGATAAGAATATGTTTTGTTGTTCTTAACAGCAGTATCTTTATAATAAAGCTTTGAAGTTGTGGCGATTTTTTTCCACTTGGATTCACCGCTTGCTTTTCTGTAAACAGCATATTCTTTTGCACCGCTTATTTTATCCCAAGAAAGTTTAATTGTTTTTGTGTAAACAGTTGTTTCAACTTGGGGTGTAGCAAGACGCTTGAGCTTAAGGCCTGTTGTGTTATAAGTGCCGGTTGTTTTGCTGTAGTAAGCCTGAACGCTGTAAGAATATGTTTTACCGCTTTTTGCTGTTTTGTCAGTATAGGTGAACTTTGTATTATTGGTGGTTGTGGCAATAAGCTTCCAATCACCTGATCCTGTTTTTCTGTAAACCTTGTAGCCTGCTGCTCCGGTTACTTTTTTCCAGGTTACCGTAGAACCGGAGGAAGAGTTTTTAACAGAAGAAAGCGTGGGCGTTGAAAGGTAATATCTTCCCACAGTGTTGTAGCCGCTTACAGTACTGCCGGTGACAGCGCGTACTCTGTAATTGTACTTTGTACCGCTCTTTGCGGTTTTATCGGTGAAAGAAGTGCCTTTTACAGTGTCGATTAAAGTCCATTTTGATGAACCGTTTGTCTGACGGTAAATTCTGTATTTATCGGATTTTGCGATTTTTGACCAACTAAGGTAAATACCCTTTGAGATGTTCTTTGCAGAAACTTTGGGTGAGCCGACGTGGGTAATTGAAACACCTGTTGCATTGTAGCTACCCCAACCTACATAATTGTAGCCTCTTACGGTATAGTAATACTTTGTACCGCTTTTTGCGGTTTTGTCAATGAAAGAGGTTTCATCGGCATCAATAGTGCCAAGCTTTTTCCAATCGCCGTTTTTAGATGTTTTTCTGTAAATACGGTATTTATCTGCAGAAGAATCAGCAGTCCAGGAAACTTTAACACCGTCTTTATGGTTTGTTGTTTTGATACCTTTTATGGTTTTTGGCTCAACAACAGCACCGCCGTTGTTTATAATAACATCAGAGGAAATATAGCTGTCAGCATATTCTTTTTCGCCGATTATAAGTGGAGTTAAGCCGTCTAAAGTTGTTTTGGTTCCATCCGCAACAGCAATGAGACCGTATGTAGGGTGTTCTATAAAATTGTAAACATAGGTTTCGGTTTCTGCTGCTTCGTCATCATATTCATAAGTATATTGCCAGAAGCCGTATTTTGTTCCGTTTTCATCAACACAAAGGTCGAAGGGCTCTTTTTCAAAGGGATAAAAAACATTTTTGTAGGTGCCTTCGAATTCTTCTGCATAATATGTATAACCTACATAATAGCCGAGGCTTTCATCGTAGATAGGTTCATATTCTGTAAGGATTGTAAAACCATCGAGAGATACAGGTTCACCATCAGCATAGGGAGTTGCTGTGTAGCATCCGAGAAGCTCATCGTAGGAAATTGAGTAAACATCATATTCCCCTGTGTATTCGAAAGTTTCTTCGTCAAAATGTTCGTCAGCAACATAGTAAGTGTCGCCTTTTTTTAAGCCAAGCTCGTAATATTCAAGATTGTTCCATTCTAAATCGTAAGCATCTAACTGTTCGTAAGTATTAATAATGTATGTTTTAAAATCAGGTTCATCTGCTACAACAGTTCCGCCTAATTTGATAAGTTCAGAGGGGTCTGTTATTGTTGAGCCAACTATGGAAACAGCATCAAGGAAAAAATCAGGATTACTGTAAAATTTGAGTTTTACACTATCTTCAACATGGAAAAAAGAGGCAGTTTCATCTGCTTGAATTGATAAACCTGAGATTAAAGCTTCTTCATTCCTGCCAAGAACAAGCTCTCCATCACCAATAAGGGTAATCGAACCGCCCCATTCCATACCCATAGACATAATGGCAGCGAATTCATTATAACCCTCAAGCTTGATTTTAAAATCATCACCCATACCAAAAACGCCAAGGATTGCATTTTTAGATTTTACATTTTTAAGTGTAAGGGTGTTGGTTTCCAAATCATATGAAGCACCTGAAAAAATTTCAGGTAAAGGCATTGTTTCATCTGCAGGATAAACAAGGCCTATTGCTTCTTCAATGTTGATGTTTTCAGTGTTACCCTCAAGGATATCTCCAAGGACACCTAAGATTACATTGTAATCTATAAACATAATCGCAGACATTTGAAAATCCTGTGAAAGAACATCTTCAATTTCAACATTTTCAAAATCATTTGGGTACGGTCCGTTTTCTGCAAATGCCGTTATAGGTGCCATTACAGAGAAAATCAAAAGTACCGCTAAAAACATACTTAAAAATTTTTTCATATTTTCCACTCCTTTTTTGTTTTTGTGGTTCAGTTTCACACTAACACATTTTAAGGTCTAAAGCAATAGAATTTTGTCATTTGTAATAATTCAGGGATGTTTTGTAACCTTGGAGTTCAAATGACAGCAGAAAACAAAAAAGGTTAACCTGATTAGAGGTCAACCTTTTTGCGTCTGTTATTTTTCAATTTTAAGAGTTTTGATTTCCCAAGGCTTGAAAGTTATGCTGTTGGTTACTGCTTGTAATTCGTTACCCAACAAATCTGTTTCACATTTTGTTTTGCCGATATTCATATTGAATTCAATTGTTTCTGCAATATCCGAGAAATTGCAGAAACGGGCTAAAATATGATTTTCTTCGGGGTAAAGAGCTGTAAGAATTACTTTCCCTTTTTCTGCGGTGAAATCAGCATAGGAGAATTCTTTTAATTCACCATTACCTTGAGGAAGAAGAGAAACGGTAGGAGCATAAGCATAAGAAAGAGCTTTTTTATGAAGCTCTGATTCGGAAAGCTCGCTTTCAAAGGGAAGAACAGAAAATTCATTTTCAAAAATACCGTTGAGTATTCTGTCGCCGCAGAGATATTCGTTTGAGTAAATTAGAGGAATATGAACTCTGTTTCCTGAAACTGCCGCACCCATACAGCCTTTGTTGAATACGGCAACGCCGTTTTCGTTGTCTTTAAGAGAAACCCAATAAATGCCGTGGTAATATGTTGTGGCGTTAAAGGATTCTTCTGCGCTTACATCAACATCAAGAATAATTTTATCATCGGGATACCAATATTTTTCGGTTTTACGTAAAGCGCCGTTCCATTCAGAAATTGAATAGGGCAAATCGCGGAACATCTTTCTGTCTTTTGAAAGGCAGGGGTTCATAACAAAGCAGATTTTGTCTTCGTGGTGATGTCCGTTTACTGTAAGGGTTGCAGGTTTGCCGTGAGTAATATCGGTTCTGCCCACTTTCTGACCTTGCACATCAAATTTTGTTTTAAAATCAATTCGCTTGTCATTTCCGTTGAACTGCATCTGTACTTCATAAGGTATTGAACCGATTTTACCTCTCTGGATTGCTGTTGCAGAGAGAGAAGAGATTTTCACTTCCCATACACCATTTGATGAATATTCCCCATCATCAACAAAACCTGTGAAAAGTACACCGTTACCGTTGTCACAAAGGATTTTTTCTGTTTTTACATCTTTGATGTATGCTATACCACTTTCTGTCAGCTTGGTTTCGTAGTTCGGAGTTGTGAGAATGCCGTCATTTTCCGACCAGCAGAAAAGCGATTTTGAAGAATTGCTAATTTCTTTAAGTATGTATGATTTTGCAGTGAAAGGCGGCAACTGAATATGAGCGCGAAGCACTTTTCTATCTGCATCAGTAACAATTTCGCTTTCAATTTCTTTGTCACCGTCGAAAACGCAGAAATCTTTTTCTGCATTAATTTCAACCCACTCGTCAATAGAGAAAGAATGGTTGTTTGCAACAAGTAAGCTTTCGCCGTCTTTATGAGCGAATTTTGAAGCAATAAACTTCAATGATTCATCTTTTACTTCTTTTGATGCTTCAAGAGAAGTTGGAATAAATCTTCTTGAAAGGTCAAGAAGACCGCAAATTGTAACATCGTGATGCTCTGCGGCGAGAATATATTTCCAGGCATATTCTGATTGGTCCTGTAATGATTTACCTCCCAACATAACTGAAAGTGCATTGAGCTTTTCGCCTTGAACTGCCTCGACCTCACCCTGACGGCAACCGTTGAAAATTTCGTTACCGCAATAACCCCAAGGCATCTGCACGTGGAAGTCATTGTCGGTTGTGGGAAGTTCTTCAACTGCTTCACCGTAAATTTCGGGGATTTCTTCAAGAAGAATATATTGATGATTTTCTTTTTCCTGAGTATGAGCGATAACAGTTTCAATTGGCTGGGTTAAATCGTCATATCTTGAAGCTAAAAGAGGTTCATATTTTTCGAACATCTTTTCAAAGTCTTCGGGAGAATATAGTTCGGAGTCAACAGGATAACGGGAGAAAATCCAGTTGTCAACTGTGGTGCAGTTGAAGCCGCGACCTTGCTTTTCATATGTGGGAACAGCAGGGATTGAGGTGCCGTCTTTACCAATCCATTTACCCCAGGCGCAGTCAAAGGTTCTCGGGTATCCATAGCCCATAACGTGAGAACGGAGAATTGCAGCATCATAACCGCATTTTGAAATCAACTGGGGTGTCTGGTTGTGCAGGGCAAATTCTGAAATGGCATAAACATTTGGAGTTTTTCCGAAATAATCAAGGTTTGTTCTTACAGCATAAAGAAGCTGACGTGCGTTTGACTCCTCGGAAATGGTGAGAGCTAAAGGCTGACCGTAAGTAGTAGCACCTAAACCAACTCTGTCGGGGTATTTTTCCAAAAGCTTTCCTATAAGCTCAACTACCTCAGGGTCTTCCTTCGAAAATTCATCAAAGGTGAAAGATTCATAGTCAAGACCTATTTTTAATGTGGGGTATTTCTCCAACCACTCAAAAAGCTTTTTCAAACGGGGCTTAACCTCGTCTTTCCAAAGCACGTAACCGCCGTGCTCATAAGTTAAGATATATAATTTTTTATCACTCATAAATAACACCTGCCTATGAAACACAGTATATATTTTATGGCAATTGTTGTCAATAAAAAAGGCAATCCTCAAATGAAGATTGCCTGAAAAAATTAGTCTTTATATAAAGGGTATTTATCGCAGATTCTTGCAACGTTTTCAATGATGTAGTCCTTGCTGTTTTCAAAATCTGTTGCGGCAAGTTTTATGTATTCTGCAATATCAATCATATCCTGTGCCTCAAAGCCTCTTGAAGTAACTGCCGCTGTACCGATACGGATACCGCTTGTTACAAAGGGCTTTTCAGGGTCATTGGGAATAGCGTTTTTGTTAACTGTAATGTGAACCTCGTCAAGACGATGCTCAAGCTCTTTACCTGTAATACTAAGGCTTCTCAAATCAAGAAGTAAAAGATGGTTATCAGAACCGCCTGAAACGATGTCAACACCTTGAGCAATGAGAGCATTTTCAAGAGCTTTACAGTTGGAAACAACCTTTTTACCGTATTCCTTGAATTCGGGTTTAAGTGCCTCACCGAAGCAAACTGCTTTTGCGGCGATAATGTGCATAAGAGGACCACCCTGAATACCGGGGAAGATTGCCTTGTTTACTTTCTTCGCAATTTCTTCATTGTTTGTGAGGATTATACCACCGCGAGGACCGCGGAGAGTTTTATGAGTTGTTGAGGTAACAACATGAGCATAGGGCACGGGAGAGGGGTGCATACCTGAGGCAACAAGACCTGCGATATGAGCCATATCAACCATAAAGAGTGCGCCTACTGAATCTGCAATTTCGCGGATTTTCTTGAAATCAATAATTCTTGAATAAGCAGAAGCACCTGCAACAATAAGCTTAGGGTTGCATTCTTTTGCTTTTTTTTCAAGAGCGTCGTAATCAAGGAAACCTTTTTCATCAACGCCGTAGCTCTGGAAATCAAAATATGAACCGCTTACGTTTACGGGTGAACCGTGAGTAAGGTGTCCGCCGTCTGCGAGGCTCATACCGAGAACTGTGTCGCCCGGCTGAAGAAGTGCAAAGTATACTGCAAAGTTTGCCTGAGAGCCTGAATGAGGCTGAACATTTGCATATTCGCAACCGAAAAGCTTTTTAAGTCTTTCAATTGCAAGGTCTTCTGCGATATCAACGTATTCGCAACCGCCGTAATATCTGCGAGAGGGATAACCCTCGGCATATTTATTGGTGAAAATACTTCCGCTTGCAGCCATAACAGCGGCAGAAGTGTAGTTTTCGCTGGCAATAAGCTCAATATTTCTGCTTTGACGAACCTGCTCTTTTTCGAATGCTTCAAAAAGCTCGCTGTCGGCATTTTTAAGAAGCTCGAAATCTTTTTCAAGGTAACTGTTCATTGGGGAAAACCTCCTCAAATTTAATTGGTATAGTCTTGTTTATATAATACCTTAAAACAAAAAGCATTTCAACTAAAATAATTATTTAACAATAAGTTCTGTGTTATTAACATAAACAAGACCCGTAATATACACTTTTTTGGAATTTTTTATATTGCCAAGTCACAAAATAGTGTTATAATTAAACTGATATAGTTTGATTACAAATCTATTGAGGTGATGTAATGAACACACAGGAACTTAAAAACAAAATCATTGAGGCGAAAAAAGCGACCAATACGGTTATTCTTGCCCACACATACCAGGACCCCGATATTATTGATGTTGCAGATATCACGGGTGATAGTTTCTTTTTAAGCAAAAAAGCTGCAGAAATAAAAGCAAAAAGAGTTGTAATGTGCGGAGTTCGTTTTATGGCGGAAAGTGTAAAAATTCTTTCTCCCGAAACAGAAACAGTTCTTCCCGTTCCCACAGCAACCTGCCCTATGGCAGAGCAGATTTCTCCCGAAAGAGTAAGAAAATTCAAGGAAGAAAACCCCGATACGGAGGTTGTTGCTTATATCAACACCACCGCCGCTTTAAAGGCAGAGTGTGATGTTTGTGTTACAAGCTCATCTGCTATAAAAATTGTTAAAAAGTTAGATGCGGATGAAATTCTTTTCATTCCCGACCAGCATTTAGGTTCATTCGTTGAGAAGAGTGTACCTGAAAAGAAATTCATTTTCTGGAACGGCTACTGTCCTGTTCACGCTCAGCTTACAAAAGAGGATGTTTTGAAATGTAAAGAAGAGCATCCCGATGCAGTTTTTGCAGTTCATCCCGAATCACCCAAAGAGGTTGTTGAGCTTGCAGATATGGTTGGCGCTACAAGTGAAATTATAAGCTATGCAAAAGCTCAAAAAGGAAAAGTAATTATCGGAACAGAGCGCGGTGTTGTAGATTACCTTGCTATTAACGAAGAAAACGGTGACAGATTTATTCAGCTTGCACCCGAAAAGCTTTGCTGCGAAGATATGAAAAAAATCACTCTCAAGGATGTTTATAATGCAGTTATCGGTGAGGGTGGCGAAAAAGTAGAATTAGACGAGGATTTGAGAAAAAAAGCGCTGAAAAGCATAAACAGAATGCTTGAATTGGGGTAAGAAAATGAATCTTTCCGAGTTAAAAAAACATTATAGCGTAGTTATCGTCGGCAGTGGACTTGCGGGACTTTATGCATCTCTGAATTTCCCTGCTGATGTTGATGTGCTTATGCTTTCCAAAAAGGAAAGGCATCAATCCAACAGCTCTTTAGCCCAGGGCGGTGTTGCCTGTGTGCTTGATTTGGAAAATGACAGTTATGATTTGCATATTGAAGATACTTTAATTGCAGGCGGCAGAGCAAACGATGTTGATGCAGTAACCCAGCTTGTTGAAGAGGGTCCGGGGGATGTTCTCAAAACTATTGATTACGGCGTAGAATATGACCGGGATGAAAATGGCGAACTTATAAAAACCCTTGAGGGTGGACATTGCAGAAGAAGAATTGTTCACCATAAAGATACCTCGGGTAAAGAAATGGTGGACAAGTTAGTCCTTGCTGTTGAAAAGATTCCCAATGTTACCCTTTCGGACGAAACAATGGTAACCTCAATGAGTCGAATCAAAAACGGCTTTAAGGTTGAAATAATGAGGGGTGACGAGTTCAAAACCGTTTATGCGGATTTTGTGCTTCTGGCATCGGGCGGTATCGGTCGAGTTTACAAATATACCACCAATCCTTCGGTTGCAACAGGTGACGGAATCCGCCTTGCATACGAAATGGGTGCGTCAATTAAAAATCTAAGCTATGTTCAGTTTCATCCAACAGCTTTTAACGGCGCAAACAGAGAACAGTTTTTAATAAGCGAAGCAGTAAGAGGCGAGGGTGCATATCTTCTCAACTGCAATAAAGAGCGATTTATGGACAGATATGACAGCCGTCTTGAGCTTGCTCCCAGGGATGTTGTTTCCCGTTCGGTTATTATGGAGTCAAGGCGACTGGGTAGTAATAATTTCTACCTTGATATTCGTTATAAAGGTGAAGAATATCTTAAAAAGCGTTTTCCCGGAATTTACGCAGGTTGTTTAAGTCAGGGTGTTGATATTTCAAAGGATTTAATTCCTGTTTTCCCCTGTCAGCACTATCTTATGGGCGGTATTGAGGTTGATCTTAATGCAAGAACAACCCTTCCCCGACTTTATGCCGCAGGTGAATGTGCCTGCACGGGAGTTCACGGCAAAAACCGTCTTGCAAGTAACTCTCTTTTAGAGGCTCTTGTTTTCGGAAGAAAAGCGGCGGAAGACATAACCCAATGTATCAAAGCAGGATTTTATAAAGTAAATGTTCCCGAAGAAAGTGAGCCCGACAGGACGGGCGCACCTCTTCCCAAAGGAACCAGAACAGAAATTCGCGATATTATGCAAAGAGCGTATTTCGTAATTCCCGATGAGGGTGCAATTCCCCAAGCAAAAAAACGAATTGAAAATATACTTAACAGGCTGAAAAACGGTAAATTTGCAGTAACCGCAGATTATTGTGAGGCACTTTCTCTTGCTACTATAGCCTATATAATTCTTCAGGAGGTTGACAAATGATTTTACCCCAGTTTTATGTTGATGATTTAATTAAAAATGCAATTACGGAAGATATAAACTATATCGACGTTGCAACAGATTATCTTTTATCGGAAGATGCAGAAAGTGAAGCTATTTTTGTTGCTAAAGCAGAGGGTGTTCTTTGCGGTGCAGATATTGCAATGCGAGTTTTTCAGCTTCTTGACGATAGTTTCAGTTACA
Source organism: Acutalibacteraceae bacterium (assembly GCA_045536495.1). Taxonomy (GTDB): domain Bacteria; phylum Bacillota; class Clostridia; order Oscillospirales; family Acutalibacteraceae; genus DTU089. Next base: position 5,268 of record JAZSNR010000003.1, on the reverse strand, counting down.
CTCTTTATAAAAAAGACGGCGACGAGGTTAAAAACGGCGACCTTATTGCAGAATTTAAAGGAAAAACAGTTAAGCTTCTTAAAGGCGAAAGAACTGCTCTTAACCTTATTCAGCATATGAGCGGAATTGCCACTCTTACAAATGAATGTGTTAAGCAGACCGAGGGCACAAGAGCAACAATTGCGGATACCAGAAAAACTCTTCCCGGTATTCGTTCTCTTCAGAAATATGCAGTAACCTGCGGTGGAGGAAGAAACCACAGATACAATCTTTCTGACTGTGCAATGCTCAAGGACAACCATATTGATGCAAAAGGCGGTATTACACCTGCAGTTATGGCTCTTCGCGAGAAAATCGGCCATACAGTAAAAATTGAGGTAGAAACAAGAACTCTTTTAGAGGTTGAAGAGGCAGTTTCAGCTGGTGCAGATATTATTATGCTTGATAATATGGACAATGAAACAATGGCGAGAGCAGTTGAAATCGTTGACGGGAAAGCACTTCTTGAGGCTTCAGGCAATCTTACCAAAGAAAGAATCAAAAGTGTTGCAGAATTAGGAATAGATATTCTCTCAATCGGTGCTCTTACCCATTCAGTAACCGCATTTGATATCTCAATGAAGATTAAGAAATAATAGGTGTACTATGGATTATAAATATAAAAATCCTGCTCTTTCTCCTGAGGAAAGAGCAGAAGATTTACTCTCTTTAATGACTTTAGAAGAAAAAGTTGCCCAAATTGATATTTTACGCGGTGTTGAATATGCAACTGTTCCCAGCACATTGAACCATTGCTGCATTCACGAAAGCTCCGATGTTGAATATGAAAAATTTGAGAAAACAGTTGGTGACAGAGGCATAGGCTTTATTCACGATTCCTATACAATTCCTGCAGTTTTCAACAAGTTTCAGAAATATCTTGTAGAAAAAACAAGATTGGGTATTCCTTGTATATTTACAGGTGAAGCTCTTCACGGAATTTCTTTCCCAGGTGCTACAATTTTTCCCGTTCCTCTCGCTTTGGGCGCAAGCTTTAACAGAGAGCTTGTTAATAAAACCGGTAAAGCTATCGGTGCGGAAACTCGCGCATTAGGTATGCAGGAAATCCTTGCTCCCAATCTTGATGTTGCAAGAGAACCCCGTTGGGGAAGAGTTGAGGAAACCTTCGGAGAAGATACATATTTATGTGCTGAAATGGGCTATTCAATTATTACCGGTGAGCAGAAAAACGGCGAAATCGCAAGAAATGATGCAGTATTAACTGAGCCTAAACACTATTGCGTTCACGGTATGCCTGAAAACGGAATTAACTGTGCAAATGCAAGAGTGGGAAAAAGAGAAATTGAGCAGTGCTATCTTCCCGTTTTTGAAAAAGCCATAACTAAAGCAGGGGCTTACAATGTTATGTCCTGCTATAACTGTATTGACGGCGAGGTTGTTGCCAGTTCAAAATACTATTTAACTGATATTCTCCGTGGCAGATATGGTCTTAAAGGCTATGTACGTGCGGACTGGGGCTCAATTACAAGACTTGTTACCGCTCACAGAACTGCCGCAAACCACGTTGACGCTATTTGCGATTCAATTAATGCAGGTCTTGATATGCAGGGTTGCCTTGACTATACTCCTGAATTCTGGGAAAGCACTCTTTTAAAGCTTATTAAAGAGGGCAGAGTTTCCGAGGAGCTTATAAATAACTCCGTAAAAAATGTTCTTACACTTAAATTTAAACTCGGTTTATTTGAAAATCCCTATACAGATGAAGAGCGTTATAAGGATGTAATAAGATGTGACGAGCATAAGGAAATAGCTCTTGATGGTGCTCGTCAGGCAATGACATTACTTGAAAATGACGGTATTCTTCCTCTTAAAAAGGAATATAAAACTATTGCTGTTGTTGGTCCCTCTTCTGCAAGGCAGAGAGTTGGCGGCTATTCTTCCGTTCCCTATGGTTATACGGTGAATTCTGTTTGCGAAGAGCTTAAAAATGCTTTAGGCGAAGATGTAACAGTTCTTCAAAGCTCAGGTTGTGGTATTCCAAAAGGTGTTGAAGCGGTTGCTATGGAAGATGGTCAACCCCATCTTATTGAGGTTTATGATGAGGACGAAAGCGGCAGCATCGAAGATGCAGTTAAAGTTGCAGAACAAAGCGACCTTGTTATTTTCGTAGGCGGTGATAACAATTTTACTTCCGGTGAAGGTCACGACCGCTCTGATTTAGTTCTTCCAGGAAAGCAGAGAGAGCTTATTCTTGAAGTGGCAAAAACAGGTAAACCCTTAATTCTTGTTTTCGAAAACGGCAGAGCAATTGATTTAACAGAGGAAGTTAAGGTTTCAAACGCAATTCTTGTTTCCTGGTTCGGCGGCGAATTTGGTGCAAAGGCAATTGTTGAAACCCTTTTAGGCGAAAATAATCCTGCAGGCAGAGTGCCCGTTTCATTCCCGGCGGATACAAACAGAATCCCTTGCTACTATTCAATTCTTCCCAACCATACGGAGATGATGTTTGAGGGTGAAAGAGGTCCTCGTTATGCTTTTGGTTACGGACTTTCTTATACAAGCTTTGAATACAGTAATCTTAAAATCGAAAAACAGGGTAAAACCGATTACACAGTTACATTTGATGTTAAAAATATCGGTGAAGTTGATGGTGACGAGGTTACACAGCTTTATGTAAATGATGTTGTGTCATCTGTTGTTACACCCCTTAAACTCCTTAAAGGCTTTGAAAGAATAAGTCTTAAAGCGGGAGAAACCAAAACCGTAGAATTTAAACTTGATTTTGAAAGTTTCAGACTTCTTAACAAGGATTTGGAATGGGTTGTTGAAGACGGCGGTTTTGAAATTATGATTGGCTCGGCATCAAGTGATATAAGACTTAAAGAAACAATAAGAATATAAAAAACATGACTGCATCTGATTTTCAAGAAAATCAGATGCAGTCATTAATTATTTTGCGATTACTTCTTTTTTCGCTTTTTGTTTCTCTCGGAATTTCTTTAAAATCGGAACTTTTATCTGCGGTTCATTATCGTTGCATTTTTCGACAACAATCATAAATATTACTACAAGCAAGAGATAGGGCATAGGACAGAAAATACCAGGATTAACTAATGACATAAGCTCAAGGCTTATGTAGGAAAGGAAAATTGTCATATTGAAAAGGGTTGCGTGCTTCCATATCAAAAGATTACGCTTTATAAACTGGTAAACGAAAGCCACAATACCTACAATACCGAAGCTACCGGCAACCTGGATGGGTTCGCAGTGGTACCAGCAAAGTGAGCCGGGTTTATTTTGGAAAATATCCTGGTTTTTGGTGTTTCCAAGACCTGTACCTAAAATGGGGTGATTAAGGAAATCCTCAACACCGCGAGCATAGTGGCGAACGCGGGTTTCTGTATCTGCTCCGCCTAAAAGGAATTCGTTAAGCACCTTGAAAACTCTTTGAATTGTGGTGTTTAAAAAGCTTGTAATTTCGGGAAGATAGGTAAGAGCAACAAAAATAAAGCATCCGCAAATGATTATATAAGCCAAACGACGTCTTTTATCGTAAAGAATGAACATAACAATGCACATAACAAGCTCAATTGAACCGAAAATCATACCGCCTCTTGAACCTGTTAAGAGGGTTGCGGCATAGAAAATAAACGCCAGAATAACAGCGGAAGATTTGCGATTACCCAAAAGAAAGGCAAAGGGTGTTGCCATCATAAGCATTGTTGAGGCGTTATTACGCCATCTTATGTAGAAAATACCGCCCTTGTCAATTACGGTGTTAATATTGATAAGATAATGCATAAGGACCATAAACGAAAGGAAAAGACCGATAACAACCATAATGTCTGTCAGCTTTTCAATAAGAGAATAGTCCTTGCTTGTGTTGATTTTTGAATAGAAAAAGCAGTATAGGAGCAACATACCGAAGCCCAGACCAAGCATATGGTAAATTGAAGAACCTGCAAAATAATCCTTGGCGGAAATAACTCCCATACCGCCAATGGTTATTGCAACGGAAACTGCCAGCATGGGCACAAATTGAGAGCCTTTGATAGTGGGCTTTTTGAAGTATGCAATAATATTAAAAAGTGCCATGGGAACTAATGGTATTACAAGCCACCAGATGTTCGAAAAGGCTTCTAAAGAGTTATAGCACCGTATAGCAACACAATAGGTGAACAATGCAGGAAGGAGCATTGTAAAAATGTCACCGGAAAGAACAAAAACCACGCCTGTAATATAAGTCAAAACAACAGTACCCCAAATGTGAAACTGTTCTTTGGGGAAATATGAATGAAGACAAGCGAAGGCTCCGGCAATGACAAAAAGAATTGTCATCCATTTTTCGCTTAGCAGAAAGGCTCGGATTTTTTTCAGCCGTTCCAAACCTTTTTCAGATTTTATAATATATTCCATTATATATACCACGCAATAACGATTAATAATTTAGTTTATGTATTTGCCTTGTATCATATCATTATAATCATATTTTCAAAAAACACAACAATTGTTACAAAATATTAATTTTTGTAACAATTTACAAAAACCACCTGCATAAGACTATGCAAGTGGTTTTATTATCATTACGACAATTCAAACTGACCTGTGTAAAGCTTGTAATATTTTCCTTTTTCTTCTAAAAGAGTATCGTGGTCGCCTTTTTCTATGATTTCACCGTTTTCGAGAACCATAATTGCATTTGAGTTTCGAACAGTTGAAAGTCTGTGGGCAATAACAAAAACGGTTTTGCCTTCCATTAGCTTATCCATACCTTTTTCAATAAGTCTTTCGGTACGGGTGTCAATGGAGCTAGTCGCCTCGTCAAGAATGAGAACGGGTGGGTCTGCAACTGCCGCGCGTGCGATTGCAAGAAGCTGACGCTGACCTTGAGAAAGGTTGGAGCCGTCGCCGGTGAGCATTGTGTTGTAGCCATCGGGAAGACGAGTGATAAAGCTGTCTGCATTGGCGATTTTTGCGGCTTTTACAATGTCCTCGTGTGTTGCATCAAGCTTACCATATCGGATGTTTTCTTCAACAGTGCCTGTGAAAAGGTGTGTGTCCTGAAGAACCATTGCAAGAGAACGGCGTAAATCGTCTTTCTTGATTTTCTTAATGTTTATACCGTCGTAGGTGATTTTACCCTCCTGAATGTCATAAAAGCGGTTAATAAGGTTGGTAATTGTAGTTTTACCTGCACCCGTTGAGCCAACGAAAGCGATTTTCTGACCGGGTTTAGCATAGAGGGAAACATTTTTAAGAACTGTCTTT
>JAZSNR010000034.1:0-51127 GCA_045536495.1 Acutalibacteraceae bacterium | reverse complement strand
GATTCAAGACTGGGTATAACGCAGGAATCCGTTCTGTTCGGTTTCAGAGAAAAGGGCAGTCTTCCCGATACCGACATCGGAACAAAACCCGAACCCTTGCCCGAGGATTTAACTTCATTGAGCGATGCCGAGCTTGATACCCTTTGCGAGAAATTCAAAAAGTATCCCTATGTTGCTTCCATTCTCAGCCGGATTTTATACTGCAAGCCCGACTTTTTGGATTCAAAAGAGAATAAAATCTTTTTTCTTGACAACTGCTACAACCGCAATGAGAGAAGAGGCAAGAATTTCGGCGGCTGTGCTCTTTGCTCTAAGGTAACTCTTAAACCCGGTGAAAAGAAAAACACCCGCTTTATTCTTACCTGGTATTTTCCGAATCTCACTGCAAAGGACGGCGAAATGCTCGGCCATTATTACGAAAATCTTTATAAAAACTCTCTGGACGCAAACAGATTTCTTGAAGAAGGCTATAACAGCATTTTTAAAACCGCCACCGCTTTCTCCAAACTTCTTTACTCAACCGATTTACCCTCAATCTATCCCGATGCGTGGTCGTCAAATCTTTCACCCCTGATAAAATGCTCAGTTTATCATAAAAACGGAAAATTCGGTCTGTGGGAGGGACTTGGCTACTGCGGACTTCATACTACCGATATAACCTACCACGCATCTTTTTCACTTATCAGCCTTTTTCCCGACTTGCAGAAAAAGCAGATGAAAATGGGGGCTGAGTACCAACGAGAGGATGGCAGAGTACATCACTCCTTCAAGCCCGATATGAAATGCTCAGACAACGGCTTTGCCCGTGTCGATATAAATATGCAGTTTGTTCTGATGGTGCTTCGTGACTACCTCTTTACGGGTGATAAGGATTATCTTTTATCGCTTTGGGACAATGTAAAAAAAGCGATGGATTCCACGAGATTGCTCGACACGGATAACGATGGTCTGCCCGATTACGATACCAAGCGTAACACCTATGACGCCTGGAATTTCTCGGGAACACCCGTATATATTTCCGTCCTTTGGCTGGCTGCTCTGAAAGCTGCTGTGCTCATTGCCGAAAGAGTCGGTGATAAATCCTGCTCTGACCAATGGAGCAATATACTCCTTAACGGCAAAAAAGCTCTTGAAGAAAAGCTCTGGAACGGCGAGTATTATAACCTCTGGAGAAACAACGATGAAACTGACGAATCGCTTATGACAGACCAGCTTGACGGCGAATGGTTCCTGCGAATGATCGGTCTTGACGGCAATCTGCCCGATGAGAGAGTACGTTCGGTAATTGAGTTTATTTTCAAAAATAATTTTGATGATGAGCAGGGACTTGTCAACGCTACCGTACCCGAAAACAGAAGGACAAGCATCGATACGTACAACAACTGTCAGACTATCGCCGTGTGGACAGGTATAGGTTATGCCTTCTCTGCTCTTGCTCTTGCTGTCGGAAAAACCGAAATATCGGACACCGTAGTTGATTCAATTCACAGCAATCAGTTAAGGCTCGGTCACTTCTGGGATCATTGGGAATGTGGACACCACTACACCAGACCTATGTCGAGCTGGAGTACACTTTTAGCTGCATCGGGACTTAAAATCGACTATGGAAACAAAAAGCTGAGTTTTAATCCGATATGTAAAAATATTACTTTCCCCCTTGTCATACCCGATGTGCTTGCAAAAGTTACGCTTACCGACGGTAAACTCAGCATCGGAAGTATTCAGGGTAATCTCAGCGAATGGGAAGTAATTGCAGAATAATCTTTAACCAAAAATATTCTTTCTGTTTAAACCAAATGAAAATGTAATCATAATAATAAACGAAAAAACCACTTCCGAAGAAGTGGTTTTTTCGTTGGTGGAGACGGTGGGGATCGAACCCATGACCTCTTGACTGCCAGTCAAACGCTCTCCCAGCTGAGCTACGCCCCCGTATTTTAAGTTAAGAGTTAATAGTGAAAAGTGAAGAGGTATTTAAACCTATCCACGTAAACTTTTACTAAAAAAGTATAGCATTTTATATTTTATTAGTCAAGGGTCGAGAGGGGAATTTTATTTTTGAATTTGTGCAATTTTTTGTTTGTTTTCTATTCCATTTTTAATGTATATATGTTATACTTCAATATGTATAATTAGGTGTATTGGGTGCTTTAGGCACAGAACATACGGAAGGACAGTTTAAATGGCAAAAATTATTTCCATTGTTAACCAAAAGGGTGGCGTTGGTAAGACCACAAGTGCCGTAAATCTTGCGGCGGCTTTGGGTGCGCTCGGCAAAAGAGTTTTGCTTGTTGATATCGACCCTCAGGGCAATACCACAAGCGGTTACGGAATTTCCCGTAAAAACCTTGCGGCAACCTCTTATGAAATTTTAATCGGCTCGGCTACTGCGGCATCGGCTGTTATAACAACAAAGTTTCAAGGTGTTGATATAATTCCCTCAAATATAAATCTTGCAGGTGCGGAGCTTGAGCTTGCAGTTATCGAAAAACGCGAGGCAGTTCTGAAAAATGCGTTAGCACCTATTCAGTCGAATTACGATTTCATTTTCTTTGACTGTCCGCCGTCCTTGGGCCTTATAACTCTCAATGCTCTCACAGCATCCGACAGTTTCCTCGTTCCCATTCAATGTGAATATTACGCTCTTGAAGGTCTTTCACAGCTTATGGCAACGGTGAGAACAATAAAAAGACTTTACAATCCGTTAATAGAACTTGAAGGTGTTCTTCTCACAATGTACGACGGAAGACTTAATCTCACTCAACAGGTTGTTGCAGAGGTTAAAAACTTCTTTCCGAAAAAAGTTTATGCAACGGTTATTCCCCGTAACGTAAGACTTTCGGAAGCTCCTTCTTTCGGCGAACCTGTTATCTATTATGACAGAGGCTCAAGAGGTAGCGAAAGCTATATGCTACTTGCAGAAGAATTTTTGAGAAGTCAAATATAAGGACTCAATTATAAGGAGATAAAAAATGGCAGTTAAAAAATCCGGACTCGGCAGAGGTTTCGATGCAATTTTTGCCGATAACTCCGTTGAAGATATTTCTACGGGTAACAGCACGACTAAGGTTAAATTGCTTGATATTGAACCTAATCGCGACCAGCCCCGAAAACAATTTGATGAAGAGGCGTTAGCAGAGCTTTCCGATAGTATTGCTCAACATGGTGTGCTTCAACCTTTGCTTGTAAGACCAATGCCCGACGGTGGCTATCAGTTGGTTGCAGGTGAAAGACGTTGGAGAGCTTCCCGAATGGCAGGTTTAACGGAAGTTCCCGTTGTAATCCGCGATTTAACGGATTCCCAGGTTGCAGAGCTTGCTCTCGTTGAAAACCTGCAGAGAGAAAACCTGAATCCTCTTGAAGAAGCAAACGGCTATAAAGAGTTGAGCGATAAATTCGGTTATACTCAAGAAAAAATTGCAGAAATCGTTGGCAAATCCCGACCCTCAATTGCAAATGCTTTAAGGCTTCTCAATTTGCCTGAGGATGTTCAGGAAATGGTTTCAAGCGGCAGTCTTTCTATGGGTCACGCAAGAGCGATTTTGGGTCTTGAAGATGATAAAATGAAAATCGACCTTGCAAAGCTTGTTATAGCAAATGACCTTTCCGTAAGAGAAACCGAAAGAATTGCAAGAAATATGGCAAAAGAAGCTCCGAAGACAAAGAAGGCTAAGAAACGTAATCCCTATTACGACGAAGCAGAGCTTGCTCTTTCAGAGGTTCTCGGAAGAAAAGTAAAAATAACAAAGTCTTCTAAAAAAGGCGCTCTTGAAATAGAATTTTTCGATGATGCAGACCTTAAGAAGCTTTTGAAGATTTTTGATAACGAATAATCAGGAAAATAAGGAAGAAGGATAAGAAAATGATTGATATTAAATTTTTAAGAGAAAATCCCGAAATTGTTAAACAGAATATTAAAAATAAATTCCAGGACAAAAAAGTTGGTCTTGTTGACGAGGTTATCGCTCTTGATGCTGAAAGCAGAAAAGTAAAGGGCGAAGCAGACAACCTCCGTGCTTCAAGAAATAAAAACAGCAAAATGATTGGCGCTCTTATGGCTCAGGGTAAGAGAGATGAAGCTGAGGAAATGAAAAAGAAGGTTTCTGAGGATGCTGCTCGTCTTGCAGAGCTTGAAAAAGCAGAAGAAGAGCTTTCAAAGAAGGTTAATGATATTATGATGAATATTCCTAATATTATTGACCCCTCTGTACCGATTGGTAAAGACGATAGCGAAAATGTTGAGGTAGAGCGTTATGGCGAACCTCTTGTGCCCGATTTTGAAATTCCTTATCACAGAGAAATTATGGAACGCTTTGAAGGTATTGACCTTGATAGCGCAGGTCGTGTTGCTGGTAACGGCTTCTATTACCTTTGCGGTGATATTGCAAGACTTCATTCTGCAGTTATCTCCTATGCGAGAGATTTTATGATTGACAGAGGCTTTACCTATTACATTCCGCCCTTTATGATCAGAAGCAATGTTGTGACAGGCGTTATGAGCTTTGCTGAAATGGATGCAATGATGTATAAAATCGAGGGTGAAGACCTTTATCTTATCGGTACAAGCGAACACTCTATGATTGGTAAATTTATTGACACTATCATTCCCGAAGAAAAGCTTCCCCAGACTCTTACAAGCTATTCACCCTGCTTCCGTAAGGAAAAAGGTGCTCACGGTATTGAAGAACGTGGTGTTTACAGAATTCATCAGTTTGAAAAGCAGGAAATGATTGTTGTTTGTAAGCCCGAGGACAGCCCCTATTGGTTCGACCAGCTCTGGAAAAATACAGTTGACCTTTTCCGTTCTCTTGATATTCCTGTAAGAACTCTTGAATGCTGCTCAGGTGACCTTGCAGATCTTAAGGTTAAATCTATTGACGTTGAGGCATGGAGTCCCCGTCAGCAGAAATATTTCGAAGTTGGTTCTTGCTCGAACCTTTCCGATGCTCAGGCAAGAAGACTTAAAATCCGTGCAGGCGGTAAGGACAAAAAATACTTCCCCCATACACTTAACAACACAGTTGTTGCTCCTCCCAGAATGCTTATTGCGTTCCTTGAAAACAACCTTAATGCAGACGGCAGCGTAAATATTCCCGAAGCTTTAAGACCTTATATGGGTGGGAAGGGCAAAATTATTCCTACGGTATAATTTTGTCAATGCGGAATGCAGAATGCGGAATGAAGGAGACGCTAAGCGTCCGATTATAATAAGGAAATTTTATGTATAAAGATAGAAAAGAAGATAATTTTAAGAAAAATAAAAGAGATTTTGATGATAGGGATGATTTCAGAAGAGATAATGATAATCAACCTGATAAAGATATAATTTTCGGAAGAAACTCCGTTAGCGAGGCTATTAAAGCAGGTCGTCCTCTTGATAGTATTATGGTGGCAAGGGGTGAGCGTACCGGCTCAATTCCGAAAATTCTTTCCGATGCGAAAAATGCAGATGTTCCCGTTAAAGAGGTTGACCGTAAAAAGCTTGACTTCATGTGCGGTCACGGAAACCATCAGGGGATTGTTGCAGTTGGAGCTGTTAAGGCTTATTCAACTGTTGAAGATATTTTCGCTTTGGCAGAGGAAAAAGGCGAAGCACCATTTATAATTGTATGTGATGAAATTGAGGACCCTCATAATTTGGGTGCAATTATAAGAACTGCGGAAGCCGCAGGTGCTCACGGCGTAATTGTTCCCAAAAGGCGAAGTGCTCCTTTGAGCTTTGCAGTTTCTAAAACTTCCGCAGGTGCGGTAGAATTTATGCATGTTGCAAGAGTTACAAATATTCCCCAAGCTCTTGAAGAGCTTAAAGAATGTGGTGTTTGGGTTTACTGTGCCGATATGGACGGCGAAACCTTCTATTCTGCGAACCTTAAAGGTGCTGTTGCACTTGTAATCGGTTCAGAGGGTAAAGGCGTAGGAAGACTCGTAAAAGAAAAATGTGATGTGGTCCTTTCAATGCCCATGAAAGGAAAAATAAATTCCCTTAACGCTTCTGTAGCGGCAGGTATTTTGATGTACGAAATTTCAAAGCAAAGAGATATATAAGAGATATTTATACAAAGGATTAGAGAAAAATGGCTGAAAAAACACCGAGAAAATGGTCCCTCGAAGAAATAGACGAGCTTCTTCAGGACAGCGGTATGCTTCCTAGGGAAGATGTAGTGGCAGAGGAGTCTGTGCCTGTGAAAAAGGCGGAGGCAATAAATCCGCGCCCTGTCAGAAATGAAGAGATTGAACATCAAATAATTTCAGAAAAAGTCGAACGTTCAGAGGGTAGCGGTGAGCCCCAGGTTTACGGTGCTTTTGTCAGCGAGAAATACAGAGATCGTTTTTTCAACAGACCAATTCAGAATCTTGAAAAAACTGCAGAGCATCAGTTTATTCCCGAGGAAGAGCAGAAATATGAGAGAAGCGGTTTTGTAAAGCAAAAAAGCAGTTTTGAAAATACAGCTGACCTTTCTCCTGTTCCAACTCTTGTTCCTGACAGTAAGATAGCAGAGGACAACGCAACTGATAAAACAGTTGTTTTCGGCGATATTAAAGAAGAAATTTCCGATGAGGAAAAAAACAATCAAGCAAAAACCCGTACAATAGGACTTCGTTCATTGGCAGTTACTGACGGTAATGCTCACGAACAAGAGCTTCCCGATGAATATGACGATTCTCAGCTTTCTTTTGAGGGCTTTCATACTGCAGAGGTTAACATAGTTGACGAACGCGAGGTTGAAGAAGAGCTTATTAAAAAAAGAAAGGTAAAAGCAAGCACTTTTACCATAACAAGTGATATATCGGGGGAGGAGAAAGAAGAAGTTCCCAAAAGATACGGAACAGATGAGTACCGCACAGAAGACGATAAGTTTAAAGTCGCTTATTATTTAAAGAAAAATAAAAATTCCGCTTTTATTGGTACAGTTGCAAGCTTCGTTTGTTTCGGTGCTTTAGTTGCTCTTTCTATATTTGCAAAAAACTTTCCCGAAACAGAAAAAGGTGTTCTTATTGCATCTTTAGCGGTGTTGGTTATTACTTTTATTACTAATTTTAATGCACTTTTAGACGGAATTCGTTCCTTTAAGGGCTTTAAATTCGGCAGAAACACCGGTTCGGTGGTTTGTGTTTTTGCAGCATTTTTGCAGAATATCATTTTTCTGTTTTCTTCTGCGGAACCTTTTGAAAATGGTCTTTCACTTCTTTCGGCCGCGGCAGTTTTGCCCTTGGCATTTAACAGAACTGCAGAATATTTTGAATATAAAAGAATAACAGATAACTTTGAATATATTGCAAATAATGAGCTTTATTCAATAGGTAAAATTGAGAAAAAACAGACTGCCTTTGAAATCGGCAGAGGTCTTCTTTTAGACGACCCAAGTGTTTTGGCATCTCAAAAAACAAGCTTTCCCAGAAGATTTATTGAGCTTTCTCAAAAGTTCTATCCCTCGGATGACGTTAACAAACGCCTTGTTCCTATAGGCTTCGCGGCATCTGTGCTTGTGGGTGCAATAACCCTTCTTATTACAAAGGACACTCTTTCTGCAGTTACGGCTTTTACAGCCGCTATATGTATAAGCGTACCGTATTTTTCGTATCTTGTTGATGCGCTGATTATTTCCAAAACCTCAAAAAATCTTTTGGCAAAAGGCGGTATGCTTGCAGGTTGGGATGCATTCAGAGAATGTAGCTCTGCAAATGCAATTGCCGTCGACAGCGCCGACGTTTTTGACGAAGATGGCGGAAATGTTTTCGGAATTCATCCTTTTTATGACATTCAGATTGACGAGGCTATTTTATATACCGCGTCACTTCTTATAAAATCAGGCGGACCTTTAGGCAATTTGTTTAAACGTATAATTGTTGGTGAAACCTCACTTTTGCCTCCGGTTGATTCTCTTACCTATGAAGATAAATTAGGTCTTTCTGCTTGGATTTTCAACAGAAGAATTCTCGTAGGTAATGGCGAACTTTTGAAAAATCATAATGTGACTATTCCTGATATGGCTCTTATTGAGCGTCATTTGTGCGAGGGCAGATATCCTCTTTATCTTTCAGTTGACGGCAAAGCGGCGGCAGTTTTCATTGTTTCTTATGACGTGAACAATGAAAATGCAAGGCTTCTTAAATCAATTGAAAGAAACAGCCTTTCTCTTCTCGTTCGCTCAGACGATGCAAACATTACCGATGAGATGGTTTCAGGAAAGCTCTCTCTTCCCCAAAGCGGCATTAAGGTGCTCTCTGCTGTCTCGGGTGATATTTACAAAAATTACTGTGCAGGTGTTACATCTGCGGCAGATGCGCTTTTAATGCATGACGGCAAAACCCACTCGTTCCTTGCGGCGATTAATTCTGCACTTTCTTTGGGTTCGGTTAAGCATATTCTTAACATATTCCAAACCTGTGCTATGGGTGTGGGTCTTGCTCTTGTCAGCGCTCTTGCATTTGTTTCGGGTATTTCAGCACTAAACTGTGTTCAGCTTATATTTGTGCAAGGATTTTTCGCAGCGTTTACCGCTTTTGTTATGACAGGCAGTCACATTGCAACAAACGGAAAATCTAAAAAAAGAAAAACTAAAAGGAAATCATAAATCGTCTTGATCTTGTATCGGTCTGTCGAACTCTTCTGAGCATCCGGTATAAGATCCGGTGACATCACTTTTGATTTTACCGATGTTATAATTTTCATTAAGTTCCAATGCTTTTTCTGTTGGTTTTTTATTATTTTTCATATAAAACACCTCACATATATTATGGTGAGATTTTAACAATATAAACGGAGGAATTTTATTATGCAAAAAGTTCGTTTAGGTATTATTGGTGTCGGCAATATGGGTTCAAGCCATATTAGAAACGCTCTTGAAGGAAAGATGCCCGAAATCGAGATTACTGCAGTTGCAGATATTAAGCCTGATAGGCTTGAGTGGGCAAAGGAGAAGCTTCCTGGGGTCAAAACATTTGATACTGCATCCGCACTTATGGATTCCGGTGAGGTTGACGCAGTTCTTGTTGCAACACCCCACTATGACCATCCGCCCCTTATTATTGAGGCATTAAATAAAGGTCTTCACGCAATGAGTGAAAAACCTGCAGGTGTATATACAAAACAAGTTCGTGAAATGAATGCAGTTGCAGACAAAAGTGATAAGATTTTCGGTATAATGTTCAACCAGAGAACAAACTGTCTTTACAGAAAAGCTCACGAAATTGTTCACAGCGGAAAATACGGTGAAATGACCCGTGTAACCTGGATTATTACCGATTGGTACAGAACTCAAACTTATTATAATTCAGGCGGATGGCGTGCAACCTGGTCCGGTGAAGGCGGCGGCGTTCTTCTTAACCAATGTCCCCACCAGCTTGACCTTTGGCAGTGGATTTGCGGTATGCCCGAAAAAATTACAGCAGTTTGCCACGAGGGTAAATGGCATAATATTGAGGTTGAAGACGATGTTATGATTTATGCTGAATATCCCAACGGCGCAACAGGTACATTTATCACAACAACAGGTGATTGTCCCGGAACAAACCGTCTTGAAATCACTCTTGACAGGGCAAAGCTTATTTGCGAAAACGGTAAGCTTATTGTTAACGAGCTTGAAGAGAGTGTTTCGGAGTTTACCAAAAATGCTGAAGAAGGATTTGGAAGTATTGCTTATGAAACCTTTGAAGCAGAGCTTGACGGAAGAAACGAGCAGCATACTGAGGTTATGAATAAATTTTCAGGAGCGATTCTTCGCGGTGAGCCTTTAACAGCATCAGGTCAGGAAGGTATTAACGGTCTTATGATTTCCAATGCAGCGTTCCTTTCTTCCTGGTTAGGTGAGAAGGTAACACTTCCTGTTGATGAAGAACTTTTCTACAAAATGCTCCAGGAAAAAATAGCAAGCTCAACCTTTGTTAAAGAGGTTAAAGAGATTGTAAACGAAGATATGACTTCTACTTATTAAAATTTATTACTAAATTTAAGGCGGAAAAAAATGACACAAAAGATTTCAAAGATTATTATTTGCGTAATTGCGACATTATGTTTGTTTTGCGGTTCGTTAACTGTTTTTGCAGAAAACGGTGATTTGGATTTTGATTTCAATATTCAGCCAGAGGTGCCTACAACACAGCAGGAATCTGTTCCGGAAGAAACAGAAAAGGAAACCGAGGAAGAGAAAACAGAAAAAGAAACAGAAAAAGAAACCCAAAAACCAACTCAAAAACCTACAAAAAAACCCACAAAGCCTCATACAACAGAGGCGGTGGTTGAACCTGAATATAA
The DNA here is from genome assembly GCA_045536495.1 of Acutalibacteraceae bacterium. Classification (GTDB taxonomy): domain Bacteria; phylum Bacillota; class Clostridia; order Oscillospirales; family Acutalibacteraceae; genus DTU089. Next base: position 40,872 of record JAZSNR010000034.1, on the reverse strand, counting down.
TGACAACAATGATAATAACAATGTAAATGTCAATGTTCAGGCAAATGACAACACCACTAAGGAAGAAACAACTGAAGAAACCACAGACGAAACTCTTCCTGACGGAGCGTTTTATGTTTACCTCGAACGCAACAATGGACAAAGACGCCTGAAAACGATGATGCAGGAGAAGGGTTATGTTCCCGAACCTGAAGAGCCTATACGTGAGGGTTATGTTTTTGTAGGTTGGTATGCAGATTCTGAATTTAAAAAATCCTGGAATTTCTTAACCGATAAAGCTGATAAAACCATAACCATTTATGCAAAGTGGCGTGCGGATGAGGGTACAGTTGTTTACGATATAGTGATAGAGAAAACTGCAGGCGGTCGTTTGGAGGTTAATCCCCAGAAGGCAAGTATGGGCGAACCTGTTGTTATAACAGTTACTCCCGATGAGGGAAAACGACTTGTTCAGGGTAGTATTCTCATAAACGGCGAACCGACAGACTTTTTGAGCTTTATTATGCCCAAAGGGGAGGTTACAATCAGTGCCTCTTTTGAAGATGTTCCCGAAAATGACGAGGAAGAAGAAACAAAATCAAAGTTACCTTTGTTTATTGGTGTTGGCGTTGTAGTTGCGGTTATTCTTGTTGCGGCGATTATTATTGCAAAGAGAAGAAGTGATTTTAACGCAGATTTAGACCCGGATGAAGATTTATATACTGATGAAGACGATGACGACGAGGATTGGATTGATGAATCAATCGTTGTTGAAGACGGTTTCAAAGAGGGTAAAAAAGTAGTTGAAAGCACAGAACCCGATTACGGAGCACCTGATTTAGATGAGGATGATTTAGATTAAAATAAAAATTCCGAAAGCTTTATGCTTTCGGAATTTTTGTTTTGTTGCTTAGTTTTATTGATAATTTATTGCGACCATTAACATCATAACAAGAGCTGAAAAACCGAATTCTGCAACAAAAAGCTTCCAGGACCATTTAATCCACTTGCCGTAGGATACACCTATAAGACCGATGGCAATAATCATAATACCGCTTGTTGGGTAAAGGAGATTTGTGAAGCCGTCTGCAATGCAGAAGGTTGTAACAACGCTTTGCCTTGTGATACCCACAAGGTCGGAAAGGGGAGCCACAAGGGGCATTATAAGGAATGCTTTTGCAGTGCCGCTACCGATGAAAAATTCAAGAATTGCAATAACTGCAAAAAGGATGAATATCGCAGCATAAGGGGAAACCCCGTGCATAGCATTGTTCAATTCATAAAGAATTGTGTGCATAATTTTTCCTTCGTTAAGAACATAGGAAATCGCAATAACAAAAATTATAAGAGGAACGGCAGGAAGAATTGTTTTTGCCCCTTGAAAGAAGCTTGTGCCGAGGTTTTTACCTTTTAAACCGGAAAAATGACCTGCCAGAAGTCCGCCGACTGTGAAAAGAATTCCCATAGCCGGAAGTGAGAGTCCGCCGCCTAAATTGAAAACGAAGTCGAGAATTATGAAAATTGCATCAATTAAAATGCAGATAACAAAAGCTCGTGTGCCTTTACGGATATCTTTGTTTGCTAATATCTCTTCCGTATCAGTCATTGTGAATTTTTCTCTCAAAGCCTTATCGGATTCATAAACAAGGGATTTTGTAGGGTCTTTTTCAACTTTCTTTGCATAGAAATAAAGGAAAAAGAAGAGTATGAGATACACACCCACAAACACAATTAAACGAAGCCAGAGACCAGAGAAAACTTCCAAATCTGCAAGCTTTTGAACAGTCACCACATTGAATGGATTAAATGTGGCGGCGGTAAATCCCCAGGCGATTGACACAAGGCTCAAGCCGAGTCCTACCATTGAATCCCACCCGAGAGCCAGCGATACCGCAACAGCAATAGGCACAAGGGTTATGGATTCTTCCAGAATACCTGCCGTAGAGCTTAAAAGCATACAAACGAAAATAACCGTTGCCATAAGGGTGTATTTTTTGTTACTGTATTTTTTAATGAGAGTTGCCATTATGTATTTCAAAATACCGCATTTGTCGAGTATGAGAAATGCTCCGCCGATAAGAACGATTATTGCAATTATGGCAACGCCTGTTCCTGCATAACTGCTGCCCAGGCAAAGAATAGGGGCGAGGATTATCTTCCAAATCGGCATTTTGTAATCCTCTAATACAGTGTACGTTCCGTCAACAATTGCCTCGTGACCGTCCTGAGATATTATTTGATATTCGCCACGGGGAAGAGTTTGGGTGAGAACGCCGATAAAAGCTAAAACAAGAAGAAGCACAACCGATATAGTTGCCATGGTCTTTTTGTTAAGCGATAAACCTAAAGACTCGTTTTTATTTGAATTTTCCATTTTACCGTTCCTTATAAAAATAATAGAAACCATTATACATAAATAGTATAGAAAAAACAAGTGTATATTTGACAAACAATAATGTTGCCCGTATAATATTGTATGTTTATTATAATTGAATTTCGGGTGTTAATATGAGAGTACATAAGAAAAAACACGGCGCAGAAAGACTTGAAGCCTGCGGAAATATTGTTATTAAGGATTTAAGAGCAGAGGGCAACACTTCCCAAACTCTTTTCGGAAACGATAATCCCATAAGAATTGAAATCGGTTGCGGTAAGGGTGATTTTATTGTGGGCACTGCCGCGAAAGAGCCGGATGTAAATTTCCTCGCAGTTGAAAAGGTTTCCGATGTTCTTGTTATTGCAGCGGAAAAAGTAAAGAATTCAGGGCTTAATAATGTGAGAGTTTGCTGTGTTGATGCAAAGGAGCTTTCGGAGATTTTCCCTGAGGGAAGCATTGATAGGATTTATCTTAATTTCTCTGACCCCTGGCCCAAATCACGTCACGAAAAGCGCAGACTTACTTACAGAACCTTTCTTGAAATATACAAAAAAATACTCAAAAAAGACGGAGCAATTCATTTTAAAACCGATAACAGAGGTCTTTTCGATTTCTCATTGGAAGAATTCAAAAATTTTGGTATGAGGATGGAAAAGCTTACATTTGATTTGCACAATTCGGAATATATGGATGGAAATGTTATGACCGAATACGAGAAAAGATTTTCTTCTATGGGCGTTCCGATAAATAGGGTGGAGTGTTATTTTGATTAAGTGCAAAGTGCAAAACGCAAAGCGCAAAGTGAAAATATAAAAAAAAGAAGAGATAAACCCGACGGTTTATCTCTTCTTGTTTCTAATGAAAAAAGAGGGGGTGCAAGTTTTCCACTTTTTTGAACAAAAAAAGACCACCCTATTGGGTGGTCTAAGTAGTGTCGGCATCGCCCTATTTTCCCAAGCGGCTTCCCACTAAGTATCTTCGGCGCTGTTGAGCTTAACTACCGTGTTCGGGATGGGAACGGGTGGACCCTCAACGCCATCAACACCGACTGCGAAGAACTGTTCGTCCTTCGAACAACATTGACAATTATAGCAGAATAATTTTAAAAGTCAAGCATTTTTTTACTATTTTTTTAAAAATTTTTATTTGTGGAAAAAAACAAGCATAGTACATAAATTTTGTGCAACTTTTTAATTTAGCACTGTTGATTATTCACATAAAATAGTGCATAATTAAAATAAGTTACTTTGTGATTATCTTATGGAGGGTATAGATATGAGTAAATATGCTATTACATACGATATAGGAACAACAGGTGTTAAAACCTGTATTTTTGAGTTGGGAAATACTATAAAATTGATTTCTGCCGCTTCGGAAGGGTACAATCTTTATGTTTTCCCTGACGGCGGTGCAGAGCAGGATCCTCAGGAATGGTGGGATTCAATGTGCTCAACCACTAAAAAGGTTCTTGATAAGTGCGATGTTGATACAAAAGATATTTGCGGTATATCTTTCTGCTCACAGATGCAGGGTATTGTTCTTGTTGATAAGGACGGTAAGCCCGTTCGCCGAGCAATGAGCTATATGGACCAAAGAGCAAGAAAAGAGCTTAAAGAGGGGATTGCCTACGGTCCTCAGATTGCAGGTGCATTTATACCCAAGCTTCTTAAATCACTTATGATTACCGGTGCGGTTTCCGCTTCTGTTAAAGACCCTGTCTGGAAATATAAATGGGTTGAGAAAAATGAGCCTGAAAATTTCAAAAAGGTACATAAATGGCTTGATGTTAAAGAGTATTTTATTGCAAGAATGACGGGCGAGTTCTGTATGACTCACGATTCTGCCTTCGCAACTCTTCTTTATGATATTAAGAAACACGAATTCAGTCCTGCTATGTGCAAGATGCTCGGTGTTAATATCGACCATCTTCCAAAAATCAAAAAATCTGCTGAAAAAGTGGGTGAGCTTTTAGAGCAACCTGCAAAGGAATTGGGTCTTATGCCCGGTACAGCCGTTTTCGGCGGTGGCGGAGATGCTTCTCTTATCGGTGTTGGCGCAGGCTCCGTTGCTCTCGGTGATACTCATATTTACAGCGGTACATCCGGTTGGGTTTCAACCGTTGTTGATAAGAGCATTGTTGACGCTTCCGCTATGATTGCGGCGGTTGTTGGTGCTGAAGAAGGCAGATACAATTACTTCGGCGAGCTTGAAACTGCTGGTAAATGTCTTGAATGGGTTAAGGATCACCTTGCTCTTGACGAAATCGGAATTTATCTTGAAAAGAAAAATATTACCGATAGCTACGAGGGTAAATATACAAGTCTTTATGACTATATGACTGACGCGGTTAAGGATGTTCCTGCAGGTTCGGGCGGTGTTATTTTCACCCCCTGGCTTCACGGTAACCGTTGCCCCTTTGAAGATCCCAATGCTCGCGGTATGTTCTTCAATATCAGCCTTGAAACAGGCAAGAGCGAAATGATAAGAGCCGTTCTTGAGGGTGTTTGTTATCACCTTCGTTGGTTCTTGGAAACAGAGGAAAAGAAAGTAAAATCTTCCGAAAAAGTTCGTTTTGTAGGCGGTGGCGCTCTTTCCGACCTTACCTGCCAGATTCTTGCAGACTGTACGGGTAAAGTTATAGAAACTGTTGACACACCTCAGAATGTTGGTGCAATGGGTGCGGCTGTGCTTATTGCAGTAGGCCTTGGTCAATGCAAATCCATTGAGGATGCAAAGAAACTTATTCCCGTAAGCAAAACCTTTGAGCCTAATATGGAAAATAAGAAAGCCTACGATAAATATTACGAGGTTTATAAAAACCTTTATAAATCAAACAAAGAGAACTTTGCAAAGCTTAATTCATAATTTTTCTTTTTTGGAATAAAAATATCTTTCAAATTATTGAAAAATTTGTCTTTTTCTGTTAAAATATTGAAAAGTTGTTATTATATACTAATAAGGAGTGAGGTTAAATGAATATAGCATTAATAGCGCACGACTCCAAGAAAGAACTTATGACACAGTTCTGTATTGCTTATTGCGGTATTTTAAGTAAGCATAGCCTTTGCGCTACAGGTACAACAGGTAAGCTTGTTGCTGAGGCAACAGGACTTGATATAGAAAAATATCTCAGTGGCTCTCAGGGCGGTGCTCAGCAGATAGGTTCAAGAATCGCTTGCGATGAAATTGACCTGTTGCTTTTGTTCCGCGACCCGCTTAACCCGAAGCCGGGCGAGCCTAACGAAGCTAACCTTTTAAGACTTTGCGATGTTCATAACATTCCCGTTGCAACAAATATTGCAACTGCAGAAGCCCTCATTCACAGTCTTGAAAATGGCGACCTTGACTGGCGTGATATTGTTAATCCCAAGAATTAACTTAAATCAGTCTGTTTTTTCTTGAACGGACTTGATTTTGTTCGCGTTTTGTTGTATAAATATCGGGTAATTGTGTTTAATCTCAATTACCCGATATTATTTGTTTTTATTAAATTATTATTTCATTTTAGGAGATTTAAAATGGCTTTAAATATTCAAGCAATTAAAGGCACAAAGGACACCTTACCTTCTGAAAGCTACAAATCACAATATATCGAGCAGGCTGCGATTGATACTGCAAAAACTTTTGGCTTTCACGAAATGAGAACACCTGTTTTCGAATATACCGAGCTTTTTGACCGTTCTGTTGGTGAAACAACCGACGTTGTTCAAAAAGAAATGTATACTTTCAATGATAAGGGTGACCGTTCAATTACCTTGCGTCCCGAGGGTACTGCAGGTGCAGTTCGCGCATTCCTTGAACACGGACTTTTCAACGAGCCTCTTCCCCAGAAGGTTTGCTATCTCACATCCTGCTACCGTTACGAAAAGCCTCAGGCAGGCAGACTCCGTGAATTTCATCAGTTCGGTATTGAATGCTTCGGTGCGGCATCACCCCTTGCAGATGCGGAGGTTATTGCCCTTGCAAACAGCTATTTCACATATCTCGGTCTTGAAGAATATACTCTCGAAATCAACTCTATCGGTTGTCCCGAATGCAGAAAAAAATATCAGAAAGCTTTAAAGGCATATTTTGAAGAAAGAAAAGGCGACCTTTGTGAAACCTGCCTTTCCCGTCTTGACAGAAACCCAATGAGAATTCTTGACTGCAAGAGTCCTGTATGCTCCGGTATTGCAGAGGGTGCACCCGTTGTTCTTGACTATATTTGTGACGACTGTCGCGACCATTTCGAAAAGCTTCAGAAATATCTCGAAGCAATGAATATTGAATACACAATTAACCCTCAAATCGTTCGCGGTCTTGATTACTATACAAGAACTGTTTTTGAATTTGTTTCACAGCACGAAAAAACAAAAGGTCTTGTTCTCTGCGGCGGCGGAAGATATGACGGTCTTGTGGAAGAATTGGGCGGTTCTGCGCTTCCTGCTTGCGGTCTTGCAATCGGTCTTGAAAGGCTTCTTATGGCTATGGAGGAAAGCGGAGTTCCTTTCCCCGAAGCTCCCAAATGCAATCTTTCTATTGTTACTGCAGGTGAAAATGCAATTCTCAAAGCAGTTGAGCTTTCTGCAGATTTACGTGCTCAGGGTTACAGTGTGAATGTTGATACAGTTGGCAGATCAATAAAGGCTCAGATGAAATATGCTAATAAAATCGGTTCTCAATTTACCGTTGTTATCGGTGATAACGAGCTTGAATCAAACGTTGCACAGCTTAAATGTATGGAAGATGGCAGTCAGACAGAGGTTTCTCTTACCGAATTTGACGCAGGCTTTGAAAGAGCATATATGAACCAGGCAGTTGCCGCATTCTCTGATGCAGATTTTTCTGCTCTTACTCAGGTTGATATAAATAATCTTTTAAAATAAAAGTGGTATTTTTATGGAAATTATTGATATTTCGAGAGATTTATTGAAAACTCCCGTTTACCCAGGTGACCCGGAAGGGTATGTTGATAACATTAAAAGCACAAGAGCAGGGGAAAACTGCAATCTTAATGCAGTATATACCTGCCTTCATACCGCAACTCACGTTGATGCACCTTTGCATTTTATTGATGGTGCAGGAGCTATGGAAGCCTTGCCCCTGGATTTATTTATCGGTGAATGTCTTGTAGTTGAAACTCCTCCAGGACCCATTACAGGCGCATTCGCAGAGGAACATTTCCCTTGGCGCGATTGCGAAAGACTTCTCATAAAGGGTAACGGACTTTCACATCTTATGGACAGCAGTGCATATTATATTGCAGATTCGGGAATAAAGCTTATAGGCACGGATTCACAGACTATCGGTATAAGCGGTTCAAACGAGTCCATTCATCGTGCGCTTCTTTCTGAAAATATCCCCATTATTGAGGGTCTTGACCTTTCAAATGTTACACCCGGCAGATATTTCCTTATGGCGCAACCTCTTAAGATTTCGGGTGTTGAAGCCGCACCGTTGAGAGCGGTGTTGGTAAAAGAACACCTGTTTTGGTCGGGGCGATAACTGTAGGGGACGGTCTTGACCGTCCCGATAATAAATTCTGAATTTGGCGGGAGGGTCAAGACCCTCCCCTACGATTAAGGTATAATATATGAGATTAGATAAATATTTAAAAGTATCAAGAATTATAAAACGCCGTACTGTTGCAAACGAGGTTTGCGATGCAAAGCATGTTGAGGTTAACGGCAAAATTGCAAGAGCATCTTATGAAGTTAAGGTCGGCGATGTTATTGCAATTCAGATGGGCAGTAACCTTACAAAATATAAGGTGCTTTCCGTTAACGAATATGCTAAAAAAGACGAAGCGGCAAATATGTATGAAGTTGTAAATTAACAAGTTCTACTTTAATTCTACCTGAAAAAACCTCTGTTCTATTGATTTGGACAGGGGTTTTTTATATACTTAAAGAGAGGTGAGGACTATGGACAAATATACATTTGGTAAGAATCTCTATGAGCTTCGCAATAAAAAGGGGTTAACCCAGAAAGAGCTGGGAAAGCTTTTAGGCGTTTCTGATAAAGCTGTTTCCAAATGGGAAACAGGAGAAGCTATGCCGAGAACGGCAAAATTAGTTCTGATAACCGACCTTTTCGGTGTTACTATGGAACGGCTTTCTTCCGAAGATTTCGACTGTAATGCAGAAGATTTCCAAATAAACGAAACTGCAGAAGAAAAAGAAAACAGATATAAAAAATATTTTGATAATGCTATGAAGCAGTATTATCGAGTAAGTAAAGGTGGTTTAATCGTAAGCGGTGCTGCCCTTATTTTAGCGGGGATTTTTCTTATAGGGACTGTTATTATGGGTGGGACCGCCGGCGTAGCTTCTTCGTTGTGGAAACTTGCATTAGTTTATTTGCTACCTATTTTTATATTGCTTTATGGAGTAATAATAACTAAAAAAATATATGATAACAGAGAGAAAACGATACTTTCTGATTTTTCTCCGGCATTAATAACATTAATGGTGTTTAGTATTGTTTACGCTGTTATGGGATTTGCAGAGGATATTACAAAAAATGATATTGTAAATGCTGTGGGTTGTTTAATTACTTGTTTGGGTTTGATTGCTCAATTGAAAATTATAAATCCCGGATACAAGAAAAAAATAACCGAAACGAAAACATTAATAATTGTACTCTTTATAGGTTTTGGTATTTTGATTTCCTGTGTATCAAATATTTCAAACGACATTGTTGTTTTTACGTATTTGGCAGAATTATGCTTGGTTTTATCTGTTTTGGTGCTTTCGTGTGGTGCAATAATAATTAAAGCTCTCCGTGAAAATGATAGTGGAAAAGAAGAACAAAATAAAAGTAAAAAGAAAATTTTTAAAAAAGCTCTTATTACAATTGTAGCGTTATTTGTTGTGGTTTCGGTTGCGTTTACTCTGTTTCCTGGTTTAGCCTATAAAATACATTGTCAGAATATGCAAAAAGGTCAGGAAATTAATACTCAATGGGAAACTAAAGATATCTCTTTTAAAAAAGGAGAAAGTAAAAGAATATCAATGGATTGGTTTTCTGTTGCAATTCCCAAAGAATTGAAAAAAACTGATTTTGAATCATCATTAGATAATACTACACTAGATATGTATAAAGACGAAGATATTGCTGTGGTTTCTATACAAAGAGTAACAGATAACCCGTATGCAGATTTTAATTTGTTTGAAATTTCGGGTGATGCTTCAGAAGAGGAAAAAGCAGTAGATGAATTGTATTTGTTGAATTTTCAGAAATACTTTGGTTTTATACCCCAAAATATGTATGAATATCAAAGACTTGCAGCGAGTCTTGATGCTGATGATATGAAAGTTTATGATTACCTTCAATGCGTATTATATACCCAGCTTATAACTACTGCACAAATGCTTTCTTTTGGTGGCTCAAATGAGGTCTATTATGTTGATACAGATAGAACTTATGGTGAAATAACAGTTATTCCGCCGTTGTCAGAGGAGTATGGCAGACTTATGGCAACTTATTCAGTTGTTGATAAGTATAATTTAGATGTAGATTATCGTGTAATCATAAGTATTCCAAATAACGATAGGAACTTACTCCACAAAATAATCAACTCCGTTGAATTTGATTTATAATTAAATGTGAAAAACGAAAATAAAAACGAAAAACTCCTCTGCTTGAAGCAGGGGAGCTTTTCTTAGGGGTAAATATGGAAATAAGGAGATAGGAATGAAAACGTGTAATCAACGAAACAGGTTTGTTTCCCGTCCCGTTGATTACACTATACAGTACATTATTTAATTGCGTATGAAAAAGTTGTGAACAATTTTCGATTTTTAATGAACGTTTTGTGAATTAAAAGTCGGATATTGTTCTTTTTTCGTTTTTATAGATATCTGCTATTAAAGCTCTGGTTTAAATCTATTGAGCCGTCGCTGTGAATTGTTGTAATTGTTACGCCTTGTTGCCATTCTTCTTCGGGGAGGGAAATGCCGTTGTAATTGCCGAGACCGTAGGCGTTATAGCTTCCGAATTGGTTGTACACAAGCCATATTCCGTCATATTTTGCCGCCCAGTCGTTAACGTGGTCGTGACCTGAGAAAATAGCCTGAGAGCCGTTTTTCTTCATAGCCTCAAAAAGACCGCTGTTGAAAGGAGAGCACCCCACACTTTCGTGCATTCTTCCGTAAAGAATTTCTGCTTTGCCTGTAGGAACAAATTTACCCTCGTCATTTTTCTCAAAAACCTCTTCATACTCCTTAATTGGAATGTGCATGTAGAGCATTGATTCAACCTTGCCGTATTGTTTTTTGAGAGCGTTGATTTCATCGGTGTACCATTTAATCTGGTCGGGCTTTATGTAGTCATAGCCGTTTTTCATTTCTGCCGGTACGCCGTCTCTTGCCATATATGCTTCAATAATATCTCTTCCTGAATCAAAGAAAACAAGGCTCTGTTTAAGCTCTGTTTCGGAATTCATAATGTTTACAATAAAATTGCCGTAGCCGAAAAGCTTGGGGTCACCGAATTTTGAAAGACAGTGAGGAGCATCTGAAAGGCTTTTCATAAGGAGATATTTGTGATATTCCTTTTCGTCTCTTGCTTCGTGATTGCCGAAAACATAAACCCAATAAACGCCTAATCGTTCCATCATTTCTGCAAACTGAATGGCCTCGATTTGCTGGTATTTTGACTGTATGCAGTCGCCCGTGAGAATAACAAGGTCAGGTTTTTCGTCACGGATCTGATTAATAAAAAGCTGAAGGGTTTTGTCGTTAAGAGAATAGTCCTCATCAGTGTGCATATCTGTTGTGGCGAGAAGTTTAAAATCACTGTTATCAATAGTTCCGTCATCCTTATATTTTGCAATGAAGGTTGAGGTTTCATTTTCTTTGATAATCTTAACCTTGCTTCCTACATAGGGTATATCAAGAGATGATAAAAATCTGTTTTGAGCGAGTTTACCCTTTGTTATTTCATAAACGGGTTTTTCAAGACCAATCAAAAGCTTAATAGCATTTTGCTGTATAAAAGTTCTTGCGGGTTTCATAAAAAGCCTCTTTTCTTTGAGTATGGATTTATATTATCACAATAGTTTTTTTATTGCAAGATTTTCACAAATAATGCGGTTTTGTTAACGAAATATTTCGATGAAATTAACTGTTTTTTAAGACATGGAATTTTTTATTTTTTGTGTATAAAAAACCTGTGGAAAGTTTGGTTATTTTTACATTTTATTTAAAGGTTTATTCGTTGACACAACAGGGGTTTTTATGGTATATTTACTGTGTAAACTTATATGGTGGGGGCAAGTGCGCTTGTTTAATGGAAATCGCCTTTTGCTTCTGCAAATTTACAAAAAATAATAATGGATTTTAATCCCTAAAACCGAAAGGAAGAAAAACAAAAATGAAAAAAAGTATTTCTTTGGTGTTATGCCTTGCTATGCTTGTTTCGGTATTCTCCTGTCTCGGCGTTACTGCTTCCGCTGCAGGTGACGCACAGGCATTGTTTACCGTTAAAGCAGGCGACGTAAAAAACGACAAAATTACATACACCGTTTATATTAACAAAGGTGTGAATTTATCGGGTGCAGTTATCTATGCAAAGTTTGATTCAGATGTTCTTGCAATTGATAAGGCAAATTCGGGACCATATATGACAACGGATAGCTACGGTGATGAATGCCCGGGCGTCGACGGTGAGTACGAAGCTGATTTTATGGCAGGCTATGACGACCAATTTTCAATTGCTCATGTATACGGTCCGGAGGTTGACTATAAGGCGGGTTCTTCAAATAAGCCCTATATGCAATTTACATTTAAGGTGACTGATGATAACCGTCCTGCAACAACAGTCAAATTTTATTGCTATGAGTTTTATAGCATAAGTGCCCCCGAAAATATCATTGAAAACGGCAGTTCCGCGTTAGTGGCATCCGTAAAACAGGCGACTCTCGGTCAAACTGCTTTAACCGGTGTTGCTTGTGTTGAAGGCGGCTTGGAGATTTCCTGGAAAAAGACACCCGGCGCAGACGGCTATTATGTGTATAAAAAAATCAACGATTCATACCAAAGCATTGCTACCGTTGAAGACGCAGACCAGGTAACATACACTGATACAGATGTTGCTGCCGGCGAAGCATGCACCTATACGGTCAGAGCTTTCAATGAATCGGGATTAAATAGCGGTTACGATAAAACAGGTATCAGCGCAACATATGTAATTGCTTCTGCAAGTATAGAAGCAGAAATTGATGTTAACTCTGTTGTTGTTACCTGGTCAAAGGCGGCAGGTGCAACATCTTACAGACTCTACAGAAGAATTGTAAATACTGACGGCACAACAGGTTCTTGGGAATCTTTTGATAAAACAACAGGAACCACAATGACAGATTCATCTTCCTCTCTCAAGAGTGGTAATAAATATGAATATGCAGTTCGCTCATATTCAAGCAGCACTTATAGTTCATTGTCAGAGCCTGTGGCAATTACTTATTTAGCAACACCAAAGGTAACTGTTAAATCGGTTTATAAAGGTGTTCAGGTTTCTTGGGGAAAAATCAGCGGAGCTGAAAAATACAGAGTTTACAGAAAAGTTTACGGTACAAGCAAATGGGTTGCAGTTAAAACCGTAGGTGCAGATACACTCTCTTACACAGATACAGGTGCAACTAACAACAAGAAAATATATTATACAGTAAAAGTTGTTAATGAAGATGCAGTCAGCGCATATAAAGGTGTTTCTGTTCAGTATATTAAGGCACCCAAAGCAACAGTTTCCAATGTTAAATCCGGAGTAAAAATTTCTTGGGGCAAAATTTCAGGTGCTTCAAAATACTATGTTTACCGCAAAAAAGGAAGCGCTTCAAGCTGGACTAAAATCGCAACAGTTACTTCTACTTCCTACACGGACAAAAATGTTAAGAACAATACAACCTATAAATATACAGTAAGAGCAGCTAACAGTTCAAGAACATCAGGTTATTACAGTACCGGTTGGAAAACAAAATTCTTCTCTGCACCGAAGCTGTCAAGCGTTTCAAGTGCAAAGAGCGGAATTACTTTCAAGTGGAGTAAGGTTACCGGTGCAACACAGTATGATGTATACCGAAAAACAGGTTCAGCCGGTTATAAAAAGATTGCAACGGTAAAAGGAAGCACAAAGGTCAGCTACCTTGATAAGAGTGCAAAAAAAGGAAAAACCTATACCTACACAGTCAGAGCAACAAACGGAAGTTACACAAGTTATTACAATACAGGTCTTAAAATAAAAGATAAATATTGATTAATAAAAACAAAAATTCCTAAGGAGGAATTGATTTGAAAAGAGTTATATCATTGCTTCTTTGTTTAGTAATGTGTGTGTCTGTTTTTTCTGCAACAGCAACACAAGTTTATGCATTGGGTCAGACCGATAGCATCTTCTCCGTAGAAAAAACAGCTTTTGAAAACGATAGAATAACATACACGATTTCTCTTGCACCAAACCAGAGCAAATTGATAGGTGCAATTATCAAAGTGGAATTTGACAGCACTATTTTAGAGGTTTCGTCCGAAAGCGGTGAAGTGGGTTCTGTGAATTCATACGGCGATTTTGCAGCTAATGTAACAGGTTTTTACGAAAAAGGTATTACATACGATAATGATAATATTTATTCTGTTGCATATATGAACCCCAATGGATTTAATATTGGTGAAAACGCAAAACAATTTATAAAAATTGTTTTTAATGCAATTGGCGAAGAGCGTCCCGAAACAGAGGTTAAGTTCTATTGTGAAGAATACATCACCGATGATGAGGATGACACAAACGATATCAGAAGCAGACAGCTTATTGACAGCGACTCTTTCCTTACTCTTAACCCTGCAAAAAATGTGGATGTTGCATCCTGTGTTGAAGGTCTTAAATTTACTTGGACAGAGGCAGTAGGCGCAGAGTGGTACAATGTTTATCGTAAAGAGGCAGACGGAGATTGGGGCGATGAGCCTTATGCAAGAGTTGATGCAGGTGTTACCGAATTTGTTGACACTGAAATTGACGAAGGCGTTGAATATTGTTATTCAATAGAAGCTGCTAACCAATACGGTGTAATAGAATATGACAAAAAAGGTCTTGTAGGCTTTAATTTCGGTACAATCACAGAAATCGATGCAACTATTACCGAAAGAGGTGCTTTGGTTTCCTGGGGTGCGCTTAACAATGCTGTAAGCTACACTGTTTACAGAAAGGCAGAGGGCGAAACCTCCTGGAAACAAATTGCAGAAACTGCAGAAACAACTTATGAAGATGAGCCTCTTACAAGTGCAGTTGAATATTCCTATACAATAAAAGCACATCACGAGAAAGGTTATTCAGCAGAAACATCTGTTGACCCTGCCAAAATCACATTTATTGCAAACGCAACAATTGTAGAATATCAGTTAAATTATAAGGATATTGTAATTAACTGGCAGAGCGTTGACGGTGCAGCAAGCTACGAAATTTACAGAAAAGCAACAGGTGAAAAAGAATATACTTATCTTGCCGCTGTTTCTGCACCCGGTTACACCGATACTGCAGTTGAGGACGGAAAAGAATATTCATATCAAGTTCGCTCTATTACAGAAAATGGCGCGGGCAGTGTTCGTGGCGAAACAGGCTTCGATTTGGTTAAACTCCCCATTACAACAGAGGTTGTTGCTACTCTCGGCGGAGATAATGTTACGGTAAGCTGGGCACCTACCGCCCTTGCAGAAGAATATGTAATTGTCCGCGAAGATAATAACAACGGCAACTGGTATGATGTTGCAACCGTTCCTGCTTCCCAGACAAAATACGCCGATAGAGCAGTGAGAAGCGGTAGAACATACACTTATGCTATAAAATCAAAAGCAGATGGTATGGTAACAAGCCAGTCTAATGCATCGAATTCTGTTTATTACTTAGTTGCTCCTGTGGTTGAGAGCCTTAAAAACGGCTCCAAAGGTATGGAGTTTACCTTCAAAGCAGTAGAAGGCGCAAGTGCATATAATATCTACAGAAGAGAAGTTAACGGTCAGTTCGGAAATCCCATAGGAACAATTTCTGCTGACGATGAACTTATTTATATTGATTCTACTGCTGTTTCCGGTGTTAAGTATGTTTACGGTGTTCAGTCAGTATATGGTAATGTATTAAGCGGTATCAGCACTTCTTCTGTTGTTTGTTGTCTTGAAGAACCTAAAATAACCGTCGGAAGCATTTACAATGGAATTGAAATTAATTGGAAAGCTGTTCCCAGCGCAGAAAAATATGTTGTTTATTACGGTTTGTCACGTGATCTTGAGGATATGATGGTTTTAGGTGAAACAACATCTACAAGCTTCGTATATGATAATGGTGTCAGCGGAAGAAACAACTATTTCGCAGTTGAAGCTGTTTGCGGAGAAACAGTAAGTACAAAAACACAGCAATATATTTATTATTTTGCTGCTCCTGTAATTAACTATGTTGAAAACGGAACAAATCAAATTACACTTCGTTGGAATTTTGTTAATGGTGCAGAATCTTATCTGCTTTACCGTAAGGCAGGAAATGCAAGCTCCTGGACACATATTGCAACTGTTTATGAGGACGAGGATTTAGCATTTGTTCAGTATAAAGATACAAGCGTTAAATCCGGTACAGTTTATAAATATACTGTAAAGGCTTATGACGGTGACGAATATTCTGCTTATAACAAAACCGGTTGGACGGCAAAAGAGTTCCTTTCAACTCCCAAGCTTTCCAGCGTAGCAAATGCTTACGGCGGAGTAAAGGTTTCCTGGTCTAAAGTGACAGGTGCCAAAAAATATACAGTTTATCGCAGAACTAAATCTACAAGCTGGAAGAGTATCGGTTCAACTACATCAACATCCTACACAGATACTTCTGCAGTAAGTAATAAAAAATATTACTATGCTGTAAGAGCTGTGGACGGTTCAAGCCAATCTTATTACAGCACATCTCATTTTGATAGTGTTTGCAAGACAGTTAATTATCTTGCTGCTCCTGTTGTTAAAGCTTCTAATACCTCCAGCGGTGTTAAGGTTTCTTGGGGCAAGGTTTCCGGTGCACAGAAATATGTTGTTTACCGTAAAAAAGGTTCTGCAAAGAGCTGGACAAAGGTGAAAACAACAACCTCAACTTCGTATACAGATAAGAGTGTAAAAAGCGGAACCACATATAAATATGCAGTCAGAGCTCAGGACGGAAGCATCCTTTCAAGCTACAAATCATCAGGAACCTCAATAAAATTCCTTTCTACTCCGACACTTTCAAGCGTATCAAGCGGCAAGAGCGGTGTTACATTCAAATGGAAAAAGGTAACAGGAGCTTCGGGCTACTATGTATACCGCAAGACAGGTTCCGGCTCATTCCAAAAAATAGCAACAGTTAAAGGAAGCACAAAGGTCAGCTACCTTGATAAGAGTGCGAAAAAAGGAAAAACTTACACATATACAGTAAGAGCATATTACAGCTCATATACAAGTTATTATAAAACAGGGCTTAAAATTAAAGACAAATATTAAACCGAAAAAGCAGTTCTCTCTTAAATGAGAGAACTGCTATACCATACAGGAGGTGTGTTCTTGAAAAGAGTAATTTCTTTATTATTGTGCATAGTAATGTGTTTTTCCGTGCTTAGCAGTACAGCAGTTCAGGTTGCGGCGCTGGGTACGGCAGACAGGCTATTCACAGTAAAAAGCTCAGTGGTATCTGACGGAAAAATTACATATACCGTAAGCTTGAGCGGTGGTACAGAGGGCTTTGGCGGAGCTGTTATTCTTGTAGAATACGACAGCGCCGTGTTAATCCCCGCGGAAGATGGTTTTAGTCCTGCATATACAAGTTCAGGCGCGCAAAGATTTAACGGAATATATATTGATGGTTTTTCTGCGGAATATGACAACGTTTATTCAGTTGGATATACAAATACAACACCTGAAAATGTTAGCGCTAATACAGAGTTTTTCAGCCTTACATTTGATGTTGTGAATGAGGAAAGACCTACAACTTATGTAAACTTTTACTGTAAAGAATTCTTTTCTGCAACAGATCCGGAGCAATCTATAACTGTAGCAGACGGATTGCAGACAATAGCTGAAATTTCTGATGTTTCAACATTAGAAACCCCGAAGCTTGCAAGCGCAACACTTTATACAAACGGGATTGCATTTCAATGGGAAGAAACCGTAGGTGCAACTCAATATGAAATCCGCAGAAAGACTCCCATTGACGCATGGACAATTGTTGCAACGGTTTCGGCAGATAATTTATTCTATAATGATGTTAATCTGGAAAGCGGAAACACATACATTTACAGCGTAAAGGCAATAAATGCTTACGGAATGAGTATGTTCGATTCCAACGGTGTTTCTTGCAGGTACATTTCAAAGCCGTCAATCATTGTTGCTGTAAACGGCGTTGGCGGAATTGACATTACCTGGGACAAGACTAACGGTGCAGATAGTTATAAAATTATGCGTCGCGAGTTAGGTGAAACCGAGTGGTCCGTTATTTCAGAACGTTCTGCTGCCCTTACAACTACATTTAAAGATACAACCGTTGAAAACGGAAAAACATACGAATATGATGTTAACTCAACTCTCGGAAGCTTCACAACAGAAGCTCTCGAGGAGGGTAAAATTGTTACATATCTTCCTTCACCCTCAGTCAACTCTGTTGCTAATATAAGCGAAGGTATTGAGCTTAAGTGGGAATCCGTTGAGAATGCCGCATATTATGCTGTTTACAGAAGAGTTGTGGGTGTGGAAACTGAACTCACTGAATATGCAACAGTTGTTTCAAACAGCTTCATCGATAGTGAGGTTATCCCGGGTAAAGCTTATACTTACAGCATAAAAGCTGTTAACGACTATGGTGAAAGCGCTTTCACAAAAACAGGCTATACCTTAACAAGAGTACCCGCTACCCGTATTACCGGCTTGGTAGCACAAGCAGATAGTATAACGGTGACTTGGGATGCGGTTGACGGTGTGGACGGTTATTACATCTATAGAAAAACTGAAGACACCTCTTGGGAAAAAGCGGCTAGTGTACCTAAAACTTCAACAAGCTTTGAGGACAAGGGTGCCGGAAGCGGAAAAACATATTTTTATTCTGCCGTTCCTTATATAGGAAATTCGGAAAGTGAAAAAGTTAGTTCCGAAATCTCTGTTTACTACCTTAAAGCACCTCAGAATGTTACTGCGGTTAATACAAAAGATGCTATAAAAGTTAGTTGGTCAGCATCAGCAGGAACAAACGAATACCGCGTTTTCCGTCAGGATGGTCTGACAACAGGAATTCGTCTTATTGCTACTGTGGACGGCGGAGAGACAGAGTATCTTGATACCGATGTTGAAAACGGAGGAATTTATTCTTATTACATTCAAGCCGTAAGCACAAAAGGCGAGAGTAAGTACAGCGATACAACTCCCGATACTATGAAAATAGATTGTGTTGAGGGCATAAAGACGGCAATCCAGTCAAAAGGTATAATGATAAGCTGGAAAGAGCACGACTTTGCAGATTCCTATATTGTTTGCCGAAGAAATAGCGATAAATGGACAAGAATAGCTCAAACGAAAAATCTTGAATATATTGATGAAACTGTAGTGAGCGGTGAGCGTTACGCCTATTCAGTAATTCCCGTTGTGGATTCTTACGAAGGCGGAATTGACGAAACTCTTTTAAAAGAAATAAAATATCTTACTGCACCGACTATTACAAAAACAACTAACAATTCCGACAGCATAACAGTTGCTTGGGAAAAGGTTGCCGGCGCAAAAACTTATCAGCTTCAAAGAGCTCTTACTGATTCAGACGGAGACAGAAGTACTTCATATACCACAATTGCTACCGTTAATGCGGATAAAACAAGCTATAAAGATACAAATGTAAAAGCGGGTCAAGGTTATATTTACAGAATGTATACTGTTGACGGAGATGATAAAAGTGTTGTTTCCGCTACATATAAAACAGTCTTTTTAGCTACTCAAAAAATCAAATCTCTTTCCAATGCCTATGGTGGTGTCAGCATTACCTGGTCCGCTTCAAAAGGCGCTAAAAAATACAGAATTTATCGTAAAGTAAGCGGTGGAGATTGGGTTTTGATTACGACGGTTTCAAGCTCAATAACCTCATACACCGATAAAGGCGCAAAGAACGGTGTTAAAACCTCCTATGCAGTAAGAGCAGAAAACGGTAATGGTTTAAGCACATACACTTCAAAGTCGTTTACTTATTTTGCTTCGCCTAAAGCTGAAGTTGCTAATAATACATCTGCAATAACAGTAACATGGGCAAAAATTTCAGGTGCAAAAAGCTACTATGTTTACCGTAAAGGACCCGGAGAAACCTCATGGAAAAAGGTTAGCACCGTTACCAAAAACATTTATACCGATAAGAATGTTAAAGCCGGTAAGACTTATAAATATACTGTAAGAGCTTATAACGGAAGTATTCTTTCAGCATATTATAAAAGCGGTTGGTCCATAAAACGTCTTGCTGCACCCTCACTTAAAAGCGCTACAAACTATGCAAGCGGTATAACAGTTAAATGGGGAAAAGTTACAGGTGCAAGCAGTTACAATGTTTATCGGAAAATTAAAGGAACATCGAACTGGACCAAAATCGCTACAACTAAAAAAACCTCGTATACCGATAAAACCGGTGTTAGCGGAAAAATATACGTTTATACTGTCAGAGCAGTTTCAGGCAGTTCAATTTCAACGTATATAGCTAAAGGTATAACAATAGAGCGCCTTACAAGACCGTCTCTCAAGAGTGTAAAAAGCTCTAAATCAGGTGTTACACTTACCTGGGGACAGGTTACAGGTGCAACAGGTTATCTTGTTTACAGGAAAACCGGTTCGGGCTCTTGGGAACAAATTGCTAAAGTCAGTGGAAGAACAAAGACTTCTTACGTTGATAAAACAGCTAAAAAGGGTAAAACTTACACCTATACCGTTCGTGCTTACAGCGGTTCGCATAAGAGCTACTACAATAAGTCAGGTTTAAAAATCAAAGATAAGTATTAAAAGTCAAAATGTCCGAGTGTTTTTTAGACGCTCGGACATTTTACATTGACAAAGAACGATATTTTTTATACAATCTATTTAATTTGATTTTTAGGAGATAAATAATGAAAATAAGGAAAAAAGGAGAACGACAGAAAGCACATATCTTAAAAAACACAGCTTTTATGTTGGGCTGTGCTTTGAAATGCGCGCCTTTATCGCTTTTTATAATATATTTTTCTTATATAGCAGAAAACGTATACTATGCTGTGGTAATAAATGTAATGTTTCTTGAAACCGCTCTTTCATTAATAGAGGGTAACGGTAGCTTCCGGGAATTTGCAATAAGAATGGGCATTATTGTTTTGGGGAAGCTCCTTGTTGACCTTATTGGCTATATTGATGTTTATACCGTAAGAATAAAGTTTGAAATAAAATGTGAAAGCTATATAAATTCACTTATATTCCAAAAGGCTCAGGAGGTTGAATTGGGGTGCTACGAAAATCCCGAATTCTTTGATAAATATAATCGTGCTACCTGGGTTGTTGACCAAGGTGGCTTTAAAAGAATTATCGAAGGCTCAGCCTGGACTCTGGGCTCTGTTGTCAGCCTTGTTTTTCTTGTGATGTATCTTGTTTCCATTGACCCCTGGCTGCTTGTATTTATTTTGTGTCCTCTGGTGGTTATGGTTTTCAGAGTTTTCAAGAACAACGTTGAACTCTCCAAAGAAAAGGCAATGACCCCTTATGAAAGGGAGAAGGATTATGTCAGAAGAACAATTCTTCTTAAAGATTTTGCGAAGGAAATAAAGACAACCAACATATTTGTTGTTCTTGAAAAACGATTCCGCAAGGCAATTGCAAAAAATATTGATGTAATAAAAAAATACGGTTGGAAAATTGCTCTTCTTGAATGCGTGTCCGACTATTTTGCAGAAATAATTCCCGTTACAGGCGGTTTTGTTTACGGTTGTTATAGGTTGTTGGTAGCGAGAGATATTCCGATTTCGGAATTTTCCGTGCTGGTTTCTGCAATTACTACCTGTAGAAATAAAATCAACCAATTGGCATATTATTTTGCAATGCAACAAAAGCATTGTCTTTGGGTGCAGAATTTAAGGGAATTCCTTGATTATGAAACCAAAATTCAAAGCGGCGACATTATTCCCGAGGATTTCAAGAGCCTTGAATTTAAAAATGTTTCCTTTAAATATAAGGATGATTCAGACTATATACTTAAAAATATTTCCTTTAAAATAGAAAAAGGGCAGACAATTGCAGTTGTTGGTCACAATGGTGCAGGAAAGACCACACTTTCAAAGCTTCTTATGCGCCTTTATGATGTTACCGATGGCGAAATTCTTTACAACGGCATAAATATCAAGGAATATGACCTTTTACAGTACAGAGAAAAATTTGCCTGCGTTTTTCAGGATTACAGAGTTTTTGCAATGACAGTTGCAGAGAATGTTTTAACAGAAGAGGTTACTGAAGAAAATAGCGAAATTGCCGTAAATGCACTAAAGCTTGCAGGGGCTTATGAAAAAATCGGCAGGCTTCCCAATAAAGAAAACTCACTTCTTACTAAAGAATTTGATGCTGACGGAGTGCTTCTTTCCGGTGGAGAAACCCAAAAAGTTACAATAGCTCGTCTTTTTGCAAGGGATTTTGATGTTGCAGTTCTCGATGAACCCTCGTCTGCTCTTGACCCTGTTGCAGAAAGTAAAATGTATGATGCTCTTATTGAGGGGACAAAGGGTAAAACTGTGATTTATATTTCTCATCGTCTTTCGAGTGCTACACGTTCTGATAATATATTAGTATTTAATAAAGGTGTGTTAGCAGAGCAGGGTAGTCATAATAAGCTTATGGAAAATAACGGCTATTATCAGGAGATGTTTACCCTTCAGGCTTCCGGTTACAAGGAGGTGTTTGATGATGAGTAATAAAAAGGAAAAACCAAATACCATAAAAAACAATATCTATATGCTGAAATTCATCTTTAAGCACACTCCGTTTATGGTTTGCGGTTATTTGTTTTTTGATGTGTTGGCAAATTTACCCTGGACCCTTTCCAATGTTGTTTTATTAAAATACATAATAGATGTTGCAACAGAGGGTAGGGATTATTACAGAGTAGCAGTTGCTCTTGCCTTGTTTGTTGTATTTGTTGTTATAACAAATCTTTTTACTACTCTCTTCTACGAAATATCTATGCCCAAGCAAAAGCAGAAGCTTTATTTTGCGGTATATAAAACCATTTATGAAAAAGCTGCAAAAATGGATTACGAGGCTTATGATAACCCCGAGTATTATAATGACCTTGTTCTTGCGATGAATTCTATGAACGAAAGGGCATATTCGGTTCTCGCAGATACACAGGATGTGCTCACAAATGTTATAAGCGTGCTCACAATTGGTACAGTTATTGTAACAATTGACCCTGTTTGCCTTGTTTTTGTTCTTATCTGCGTTGCTATTATGACACCAATAGGTCGCAAAATCGCAAAGGTAAATGTTGAAAGAACAGAGGCAATGACACCTCTCGACAGAAAAAATCTCTATTTCAGCCGTGTTTTTTATCTTCAGGATTATGCAAAGGAATTAAGGCTTTCCCACGCAGGTAAAATGGTTGAAGCCCGTTACAACCAGAATATTTTTGACAGAATAAAAACCATTGCTCCTTATCTTACAAAACAATGGAAATTGTATTTCTGCCAGGATTCGCTTCCTATGACCTTGCTCATATATTTCGGTATAACTATGCTTATGGGATATAAGGCTCTTGTTACAAAAGAGGTAGGTATGGGTGACTTTGCCGCAACCTTTAATGGCGCGGCATCTATCAGTACAAGTATTTTTGCATTAACAAGTCATCTGGCGATAAATGTAAGAGAAAACGGTCTGTATGTTGAAAAATTCCGCAGCTTTATGAATGCCAAGGAGAAAATGGTTTCGGGAACAAAAACTACTGTTTTCCCCAATCCTCCCGTAATAAAATTTGAGAATGTATCTTTTAAGTACCCGGGTACAGAAAAATATGTTCTCAAAAATATTAACCTTGAAATTTCACCCTATAAAAAAATAGCCCTTGTAGGCTACAACGGCGCAGGTAAAACCACGCTTACAAATCTGCTTTTGCGTCTTTATGATGTAACAGAAGGGGCTATAACTGTTGATGGTGTTAATATCAAGGAGTGGGACATAAATGCATATCACCGTAATTTTGCTGCAGTTTTCCAGGATTTTTCACTCTTTGGTGCAACGTTGGGCGAAAATGTTTCTATGGATGATTGTCCCGACAAAGAAAAGGTAGAAGAGGCAATTAAAGCCGCAGATTTTAATCGAAAGCTTCCCAATGGTACAGACAGTATTCTTTTAAGGGAGTTTGATGATGACGGAGTTTCCCTTTCAGGCGGCGAGGCTCAGAAAATTGCAATTGCAAGAGCCTTTTATAAAGATTGTCCCTTTGCAATTCTTGATGAACCCAGCGCAAATCTCGATCCTGTTGCAGAATATGCTCTTAATCAGTCTATGACAAAGGCGGCAAATGATAAAACAGTTCTGTTTATTTCTCACCGTCTTTCCACAACGATTATGGCAGATGAAATATATATGCTTGAAAACGGTGAAATAATTGAACATGGCTCTCACGATGAGCTAATGGCTCTTGACGAAAAATATGCTTATATGTTCAAATTACAAGCAGAAAAATATAATGAACAATAAAATTACCCAAGTGTCATTTTCTGACACTTGGGTGTTTTTGTTAATCAAATTGTCCTTGTAACTGTTTGTTAGCCATATCTGCAATTTCTTCAGGTGTAGCAGTTTTCATAAATTCTGCCATAGCTCTTCTTCTTTCCTGAAGGTCAGCGTACATACGCTCACGCTTTTCTGCAGAAAGGGGATAGAATAGTTTGGGAACGATACCTAAACAGGAAGAAATAATGGGAATACCTGTACCTAATGCGAAAATCCACCATTTTGTTTTATCGGTTTGAGTGCCTATTTCCAAGCCTTGTATATAACCGATTTTGCCCATAACGATGTTATTTACGCTACCCATAACGGCTTGCTGTATTTTGGTGATAAGGCTCATAGAAACGCCTATCATAGCCTCGGAACGATAGCCGTTTTTCCATTCGCAGTAGTCAAGTGCTTCGTTCTGAATTTCGGCAGGAATAACTCGTCTTAATCCGTAAACGCACATTTCGAATATTTCTTCAATAGCCATCATCGGTAAGATTATAGGCTTTTTCATAAAGTTTTTGTTTATAGAGCCTATTCCGAATACCGTTAACCACAGCATATCCGTCCAGGCGTCCTCAAGAATCCACAAGGTTTTTGTTGCGAAACGTTTTCTCAAGGGTTCAACGAAGCTGTAGCTTATGAATTTAACGGGGAAAGCAGGAATACCTACGATTGTTTTCCAGGTAACTGAGCCTAAAACATCTATGTAGAAATTGGTTCGGCTTTTACTTATGCTGAAGCCTGATAGGAATTGTGAAAGCAGGTAAATCAGCATAGGCTTATTATGAATAACCGCTCGTAAGCAGTGTTTAACAGATGGCTGCTTAATTGATTGTGAAACACGTTCTCGAGAATTTGTAATAAAATAAAGTGCAAATGCTGCCGACGCTGCCGCGCAAACAATTCCGAATGCAGAGAAGAGTTTCGGTAAAGGCAGGTTCAATTTCTTGTTTGCAATAAGGTCGTAAATAATACCGAATGCCTGCTTCGGCAAATCCTCAACCAAATGGGAAGCCACATTTGCCAGGGCAATTAACCTGGAACGCTCCAAGGGTTCGGGGGTTATGGTTGATAAGAAACCTGTTTTGGCAACTGAGGTAAATGTACCTGCAGTTTCTGTAATAATGCTCATGGCAAAATAGAAAATCCATTTAGGCAGGTAGTTACCGGGGGTATCGGGGAAAAGGAATGGTATTAACCAATACCACATACCGAGAATGGTAAGAGGGATTTCTCCGAAAAGGACATAGGGTTTGAATTTACCCCAACGGGTTCGGGTTTTGTCGACCATTACGCCGATAAAGGTGTCGTTTACAGAATCCCAAGCTGTTGCAAAAACATTTTGAATTGCAAGGAGATTAAAGTCGATTTTTACAACGTCGTAAATATAGCGTTCCTTGTAATCGTCAATGTTTAAACTTGCGGCAACGTCATTGAGCACATAGGCAAAAGTTTCTTTTTTGCCTACATATCGTCTGGGTTGCGAAGTTAAGGTGGAAACTTTTTCTCTGGTTTCCATTGAACTACCTCCAATCTCTTATGAATTTAAAAAATCTAAAATGGTTTTTATGTTTTTTTCAGATACATCAATAATTTGCTCAGGTAATCGCATGTTTTCAAGATAGTGTGCATCAGAATCTGAAAGAATTCTTAATTTGTTTAAATAGGGATGTTTTTCTTTAAGCTCGGCTTCTTTTGTCATATCAAAGATTTCTGCACATTTAAAGCCGAAGTAATCATCAATCATACCAAGGTTTGAAAGAATACTGAATGAGGAACGGTCAATGTGAGCCGGGTAGCAAATACCATTATATTCCGAAATTTTTTTTACAACCTTTTCTGTGCTTATACCGCTTGCGGTAACAAGTAAGGTTTCCTCTTGAGCTATAACATTGTCGTTCTCGTCACATATTAACTGCTCTCCGAAAACAGAGGGCTTGTTTTTTATGGGTGGCATAGTGGACTTAACGTAATCGGAAAAGCTTAATGCATCCTCTAAAGTATAGAAAAGACAAACTATATGTACCTCTTCAGAGGTGCATAATTCCATACCGGGAATAAATGTTATACCGTTTTCTTCCGCAATTTTTGCAACTGCAGGGCAGTTTTTTGCGGTGTTGTGGTCCGTTAAAGCGATAACATCGTAGCCCATAATTTTTGCGAAATTAACTATATTATTAGGTGTCATATCAGAGTCACCGCAGGGACTCAAACAGGAATGTATGTGAAAATCGTAATGTAATTTCATATCAGTTTTGAAATTTCAACGGCAATTTCGTAAGAGTTTTTTCTTGTGCCGAGAATAATTACTTCATTTTCTTCTGCACGTGCTATTGCATCTTTATCAGCCGGAGCATTTTCCGTAAGAATGATACAAGCAACCTCTGCAAGAACAGCAACGCCGATAGAGGTTACATTTCCCATAACAGTAAGCCAGGCGTCACCCTCGGAAGCTCTTGACATTACCCAACTTAAAAGGTCGCCGCAGTAACAACCTGTTACATTTTTTGTGTCCGCAAGGCTCCCGTTACAAATTATTTGTAAATCTAATTTTTCTTGTAATTCTTTAACTGTCATATTATTCATCCTTTTTTTCTCTGAAAGGTGCAGGAATGAAGCGGTCAAGACCATCACTACTGTCTAATTCCTGGAGCTCTTCCCTCGCTCTGAAAACGCAGTCCTGCTCTGTGGTAAAACCGCGGACAACGTCTTCTGCTAAAGCCCGGCAGCTTGGCGCACCGCAGGTTCCGCAGTCAAGACCGGGGAAAACCTTGAGGAGTTCTTTCATTTTGTTCATTCTTGCCATGGCTTCTGTTACGTTATCTGCCAGCTTCATAACGTCGTCACAAGGCTCAACGGGACTTGTGCAAAGAAGCTCAGTTGGAAGAACTCTGTCTCCAAGATGGTTGCAGGAAATGGGGCTGTATTTTCGAAGCTTCATAAGACGGGATTTTGCAATAAAAGGGTTTTCTGAAGTAAGACTTCCGCCTACGCAACCGCCCTGACAAGCGTTGAGCTCTATAAAATCAACTGCATCAAGTGTTCCTCGCTCAACCTCTTCGAGAATTTTCATGCAGTTTTCAATTCCGTCTGCCGCGAGAGCATTGTCATGAAGAGTGCCCGATGCTTCACCACCGCTTGTTGCCCAACCGATGCCGATAACACCGCTTTCGTGCAATGCTTTAAGCTCATCTGATTTTTCGGTTTTTTCCATCGCTTTTAAAAGAATAGGGTAAATATCGTTAATTGCAAGTGCACCGTCAACGTGGGATTTTTCAATACCAATGGGTTGCTTTATGGCAGTAACCTTTGCAGGACAGGGAGTAATGAAGAACACACCGATTTCTTCAGGTTTTAAACCTGTTTTCTGAACAGCTTTTATTCTTGCAAGTCTGCCTGCTTCGTCAACGGGAGCAGTAATAGGCATAATGTTATCTACAAGCTCGGGAAAACATACGCGAATAAGCCTTACCACCGCAGGACAAGCGGATGATATCAAAGGTCTTATCTGCGGGTTTTCCTGCATATAAATTCTTGTTGCTTCGGAAATCAGTTCTGCCGCTTTTGAAACCTCAAAAACGCTGTCAAAGCCTAAAGAGGGGAGGGCGTTGAGAATAATATTTATATCATCAAGATTGTTGAATTGTCCGTAAAGAGCAGGAGCGGGGAGAGCCACTTTATACTTGTAGTCCTCAATCTGAGAAAGCACATCGCGACTTGCATATTTAGCGTGGTGAGGGCAAACGCGTATACATTCGCCGCAGTCAATACAACGCTCTTTTATAATTACTGCTTTACCGTTTCGCACACGAATAGCTTGTGTGGGACAACGCTTTATGCAGTTAGTACAACCTCGGCACTTATCTTTATCAAGACGCACCGAATGGAAATATGTATCCATAACAATTCCTTTCAGTCGGATTATTTTACGAAAACTTTAAGTTTTATTGTTGTTCCTTTTCCGACCTCTGTTTCTATAATCATTTCATCGGTATATTTTTTTATGTTGGGAAGACCCATACCTGCACCGAATCCCAATTGGCGAACATTGTCGGGTGCAGTTGAGTATCCCTCCTGCATTGCAAGTGAAACATCGGGAATACCGGGACCTTGGTCTGCGAGAACTATTGAGATGCATTCGGGAGAAATTTCAACATCAATAACACCGCCTCCGCCGTGTATTACCAGATTGATTTCACCTTCGTAAACTGCAATGGCAACATTTCTTATAACTGATGTGGGGAATCCCAACTCTTTAAGGTTTCTTTTTATTTTGCTTGAGGCTTCGCCTGCACAGGTGAAATCGGTTCCGCTTACTTCATAGTGTAAAGAAAGAAGCTCCATCAGATTCCGCTGCCTCCTTTAAGTCCGTTTTTATAAAGAAGACCGCAAGCGGTGAACATTTCAAGCTTTGTACCTAAAAGGACGATATCACGTTCAACGGCTAGCTCAATCATATCTTCATCAGGCTGCTTTCCGCGAACGAATACTATGCAGTTCATATCCATCATTTCTGCAGTTCTTACAACCTGTGGATTAACAAGTCCCGAAAGAAGAACTGCTTGTTCTTTAACATAAGCGAGAACATCGCTCATCATATCACTGCCGCAGGCAGTGCGAACTTCATTTTCAATGAATTCCTCTCCGCAGATAAGGTCTGCGTTAAGAATGGTTTTAATTTCACTTATTTTCATAATAAGTTCCCCCATATACACGATAGATGTATTTATATACTATTACATTTTATCATATCCAAAAACAAAATGCCACAAATATATTTTAATAAATCATCAAAATTGTTCCTAAAATGAAATAAAAACGGAAAAATTTTTCTCTCCTGTTTGTGCAAAACAGAAAAATGTTAAAAAAATATCAAAAAAGCAGAAAAAGTCGAAATTTGGTATAGACATTATCGTCTTTATTGTGCTATAATTCCAATGTATGTATGGTGGTAGAGTACGGTTTTGTGCTTTACCAAAAACAAACATAATCTGAATGGAGGAAATCTAATGCTCAAGAAAATCAGCACAATACCTTTCAACGGTACACCTGAGCAGAAAGCAAAACTCGATGCAGTAATTGCAGAGTGCAAGGATGACAAAAGTCAGCTTATGCACGTTATGCAGGAGGCACAAGGTATCTATGGTTACCTTCCTCGCGAAGTGCAGGTAATGATTGCAGAGGGTATGGACATTCCGTTGGAGAAAATTTACGGCGTTGCAACCTTCTACGCTCAGTTCTCACTTTCTCCCAAGGGCGAATATGACATTTCTGTTTGCCTCGGTACTGCTTGCTACGTTAAAGGTGCTCAGCCCATTATCGACAAAATCAGTGAAATCCTCGGAATTGAACCCGGTGAATGCACTGCAGACGGTAAATTCTCTCTTGAAGAGTGCCGTTGCATCGGTGCTTGCGGTCTTGCTCCCGTTTTCACAATCAACGGTGAAGTTTACGGCAAAATTACCGCAGACGATATTCCCGGAATTCTCGCTAAATATATGAACTAAGCGTTATGCGCGAACTATCATTAAACGTTCTCGATATTGCCCAGAACTCCATTTCTGCCGGTGCATCTCTCACGGAGATACTTGTAAAAGAGAATACAGAAGAGAATACGCTTCTTATCGGTATTTATGACAACGGCAAGGGAATGACACCCGAACAGGTTGAAAATGTAAAAGACCCGTTTTTTACAACCCGAACAACCAGAAAGGTAGGTATGGGAATACCCCTTTTCAAGCTTGCGGCAGAGCAAACGGGTGGTAGCTTTACAATAACCTCTCAGGTTGGTGTGGGTACAAGAGTTGATGCTCTTTTTAAAACAGACAGTATCGACTTTACCCCTTTAGGCGATATGGCATCCACAATAGCAACTATTGTGTCTATGAACGAGGACAAAGATTTCGTTTATACCCGTAGTATTGACGGTAAAGAGTTCACATTTAAATCTGCTGATATAAAAATAATCCTTGACGGAGTTCCCCTTTCGGAACCCTCTGTTATGAGTTGGATTGAAGATTATATTGCAGAAAACACCTTATCTATTGAAAGGAATGAATGATATGAAATCACTTGAAGAGTTACTTGCTATAAAAGAAAAAGCACAGGCTCAGATGGCTGCTCGTGACGCTGACGGTAACGACGGTATCAGAGTTGTTGTTGGTATGGCAACCTGCGGTATCGCTGCAGGCGCTCGTCCTGTTCTTAAAGCAATTACAGATGAAATTGCAAAAAGAAATGTAAAAAATGTTGCTGTTTCACAGACCGGTTGCATCGGTATGTGTCAGTATGAACCCATTGTCGAGATTTTTGAACCCGGCAAGGAAAAAGTTACTTATGTTCAGATGACTGCAGAAAAAGCAGTAAAGGTTGTTAACGAACATGTTGTTAACGGTAAGCCCGTAGCAGAATACACTGTTGGCGCAGTTACCGAATAAGGAGGAAAGAATAAATGTATCGTTCTCATGTACTTGTCTGCGGCGGTACCGGATGTACCTCCAGCCACAGCGGTGAGCTTATTGATGCACTTAATGCTAACATTAAGGAAAAAGGCCTTGAAGAAGAAATTCAGGTTGTTAGAACCGGTTGCTTCGGTCTTTGCGCATTAGGCCCCATTATGATTGTTTATCCCGAAGGCTCTTTCTACAGCGAGGTTAAGGTTGAGGATATTCCCGAAATCGTTGAAGAGCATCTTCTCAAAGGAAGAATTGTTAAAAGACTTCTTTACAGTGAAACTGTTACAGAAGAAGCAGTTAAACCCTTGAATGAAACAAACTTCTATAAAAAACAGCACCGTGTTGCTCTTCGTAACTGCGGTGTTATTGACCCCGAAAATATCGAAGAATATATCGCATACGACGGCTACCAGGCTCTCGCTAAAGCTCTCACTCAGATGACTCCTCAGGATGTTATCCAGACAGTTATCGACTCAGGTCTTCGCGGCAGAGGCGGCGGTGGATTCCCCACAGGCCGTAAATGGAGCTTTACAGCTGCCAACCAGGCAGACCAGAAATATGTTGTATGTAATGCTGACGAAGGTGACCCCGGTGCTTTCATGGATCGTTCAGTTCTTGAAGGTGACCCCCACTGTATCGTTGAAGCTATGGCACTTTGCGGTTATGCAACAGGCGCAACAGAGGGTTATGTATATGTTCGTGCAGAGTACCCCATCGCTGTTCAGCGTTTGCAGAAGGCTATTGACGATGCTCGTGCATACGGTCTTCTCGGCAAAAACATCTTTGGTTCAGGCTTCGATTTTGACCTCTTCATCCGTCTCGGTGCAGGTGCATTCGTTTGCGGTGAAGAAACAGCTCTTATGACATCTATCGAAGGTAACCGCGGTGAGCCCCGTCCCCGTCCTCCCTATCCGGCAGTTAAGGGTCTTTTCGGCAAACCCACAACAGAAAACAACGTTGAAACCTTCGCTAATATTCCCCAGATTATTCTCCACGGTGCTGAATTCTTCAACACAATGGGTACTGCTAACAGCAAGGGTACAAAGGTATTCGCTCTCGGCGGTAAAATCAACAACACAGGTCTTGTTGAAGTTCCCATGGGTACAACTCTCCGCGAAATCGTTGAAGATATCGGTGGCGGTATTCCCAATGGTAAGACTTTCAAAGCAGCTCAGTCCGGTGGTCCTTCCGGTGGATGTCTTCCTGCAAGCCTTCTTGATATCGAAATTGACTATGATAACCTTGTTGCAAAAGGTGCAATGATGGGTTCAGGCGGTCTTATCGTTATGGACGAAGACGACTGTATGGTTGACATTGCTAAATTCTTCCTTAAATTTACTGTTGACGAGTCTTGCGGTAAATGTACTCCCTGCCGTGTTGGTACAAGAAGACTTCTTGAAATTCTTGAAAAAATCACAAGCGGTAAAGGTACAATGGAAGACCTTGACAGAATGGAAAAGCTCTGCCACTACATCAAAGAGAACTCTCTTTGCGGTCTTGGTCAGACAGCTCCCAACCCTGTTCTTTCAACATATCAGTTCTTCAAGGACGAATATATTGCTCACGTTGTTGGCAAAAAATGTCCTGCAGGTGCTTGTAAAGACCTTGTTACATTCTCTATTGATAAAGATAAATGTATCGGTTGCGGTATCTGTGCAAAGAACTGTCCCGTTGACGCTATTACAAGAACCGATTACATCGCTCCCGGTCACAAGCTGGCATCATTCACAATTGATACCGATAAGTGCGTAAAATGCGGTGTATGTATCGGTAACTGTAAATTTAAAGCAGTAAATAAATAAGGAGGAACTAATAATGGAAAATGCAGTAAATATTAAAATTAACGGCTTTGATTATCAGGTTCCTGCCGGTTCTACGATTCTTGAAGCTGCTCATATGGTAGGTATCGAAATTCCTACTCTTTGCTATCTTAAAGAAATCAATGCTATCGGTGCTTGCCGTATCTGCGTTGTTGAAGTTAAAGGCGCAAGAAGCCTTGTTGCCGCTTGTGTATTCCCCGTTAACGAGGGTATGGAAATTTTCACAAATACTCCCAAGGTTATCGAGGCAAGAAAAACTACTCTCGAGCTTATCCTCTCTACTCATAAGAAAGAATGCCTTTCTTGTGTAAGAAGCGGTAGCTGTGAATTGCAGAAGCTTTGCCATGAATATGGCATTGCAGATGAAAATGCTTTCGCAGGTGACTTTGTTAACTACAATATTGATGCAAGTGCTTCACATATGTATCGCGACAATGAAAAATGTATTCTTTGCCGTCGTTGTGTAGCAGTTTGCGATAAAATCCAGAACGTTTCCGTTATCGGTGCAAACGCTCGTGGTTTTGATACACATATCGGTTCCGCTTTTGAATACGGTCTTGGTGATGTTGCTTGTATTTCCTGCGGTCAGTGTATCACAGCTTGTCCCACAGGCGCTCTTGCAGAAAGAGATGACACTCAGAAAGTATTTGACGCTCTTAACAATCCTGCAAAACACGTTGTTGTTCAGACTGCTCCCGCAGTTCGTGTAGGTCTTGGTGAAGAGTTCGGCTACGAAATGGGTTCTGTTGTTACAGGCAAAATGGTTTCCGCTCTCAAAATGCTCGGCTTTGACGGTGTGTTTGATACAAACTTTGCTGCTGACCTTACAATTATGGAAGAAGCAACAGAGTTTCTTGCAAGATTCAAAGAAGGCAAAAATCTTCCCCTTATCACATCTTGCTCACCCGGTTGGGTTAAATATTGCGAACACTATTACCCCGACTTTATTCCGAATCTTTCTTCCTGTAAGTCACCTCAGGGTATGTTCGGTTCTGTAGCAAAAACCTTCTATGCAGAAAAAATGGGTATCGACCCCAAAGATATCTTTGTTGTTTCAGTAATGCCCTGTACTGCAAAGAAATTTGAAGCAGAAAGAACTGACTACAGTGCAGTTAAAGGTCTTGCTGATATTGATGCATCTATCACAGTAAGAGAGCTTGCAAGAATGATCAGAAAAGCAGGTATCAACTTCAAGGCAATCCCCGATGCAGAGTTTGACGCACCCTTCGGACTTGGTTCAGGTGCAGGTACAATCTTCGGTGCAACCGGCGGTGTTATGGAAGCTGCTCTTCGTACAGCTTACGAGGTTGTTACAGGTAAAGAGCTTGCAGACCTTGCAACATTCAAGGCAGTTCGTGGCGTTGAAGGTGTTAAGGAAGCTTCCTATGACCTTGACGGTGTAACAGTTAATGTTGCAGTTGCTTCAGGTCTTGCAAATGCTAAGAAAGTTCTCGAAATGGTTAAATCCGGCGAAAAGAAATATGATTTCATCGAAATTATGGCTTGTCCCGGTGGTTGCGTAAACGGCGGCGGTCAGCCCATTGTTCCCGCATCAGTTCGTAACTTCGAAGATGTACGAGCACTTCGCGCAGCAGGTCTTTACAATGATGATGCAAATCTTCCTGTAAGAAAATCTCACGAAAATGCAGACGTAAAAGCAATTTACGACGAATTCTTCGGTGAACCCGGCAGCCACAAGGCTCATGATATCCTTCATACAGGATATACCGAACGCAAAGTATATTAAAAAACCGCGCTTTTTGCGCAGAACACCCCCGACTTTTATAGTCGGGGGTTAGTAATTTTATCCTGCTCGGAGTATCTGTATACACCTTCGCAGTATAAAAAGCCGTCTGCATCAAAAATCAACGGTTTTTGTTACAAAGTGCAAAAATGATGAGGCGAATTGCACTTCGAATTTTCTAAAGTGCCCAAATGTCACTTTGGATGTCACCATAGATGTCACTTTAGAATGGTTCTTAATTTATTCTTAACTTTTATTTAATTTAGTCGTTCCTTTACTGTGATTAAATACAGTAAAGGGGCGATTTTTTTGAAAAAGAATGTGAAAAAGAAGAGAAAAAACGGAACAAAAATTCTTGTTTTATTGTGGATTTTTGTTTTTCTGATAATAGGATTTGAATTGCTTTTTAAGGATGAAGTAAAATTTGTAACAATGGATTGTTTGTCAAGAGTATCTACCTGTGAAATAGGAAAAGTTGAACTTACAGAACGTTCGAGAATGAAGACAGTAACACTTGAAGAATTTTTAGGTTATGACAATGTAAGTGTTAATGAATCTTTAGTTTTAGTAAATGACAGAAATAAAATAAGCGAAAACTATGCACCTCAAACTGTTTACCATCAAGAACGAGATGTGGAAATGAATGTGTGCGCCAAAGATTCTTTTGATTTATTAAGTAACGCCCTTTTGGAAGAAACAGGGGAAACACTATTTATTTCAAGTGCCTACAGAGATTTTGAAAGGCAAAAAGAAATAAAAGAGGAAGAGGGCGAAACGGCACAGAATCCCGGTTGCAGTGAGCATCAGACGGGGCTTGCTCTTGATGTTTTTGTGAAAAACTTTGCAGGTGAGAATTTTATAAAATGCGAATCGGGGCAATTTATAAATAAAAACTGCGGAGATTACGGCTTTATAATCCGCTATCCGATTTTCGGTGAGAAAAAAACAGGTATTCCTTATGAACCCTGGCACTTGCGTTATGTGGGATTTCCTCATTCAAAAATCATAAACGAAAGCAAAATAACCTTTGAAGAATATATAGATTTTTTTGAAATCGGTAAATTTTATACCTATGAAAATTATTTAATAACAAGGCAAAATACAAAGAATATTTTTGTGCCGAAAAACTTTGAAAGCGCAGTTGTTTCAGAAGATAACACGGGCGCAGTTATTATCACATTTAAAACAGAGAAAAATTGACGAAAACCGTCTTTTGTGGTATATATTTAGATATATATTTCACGAAAGGCGGTGTTGTTTTGAAAAAGAAAGAATCTTTTATAATTGAACCGATTGCATATATCAGAAATGGTTATAAAGAAAAATTCGGTGTTCCTCGCCAAAGCGGACTTGCACCGTCTATAAAATCCGCAATTGAGTTTTGCGAGGGTTTTCGTGATGAGAATTGTATAAGAGATATTGAGCAGTATTCTCACCTTTGGCTTATATGGGGCTTTTCCAAGAATGAAAAACAATGGTCGCCAACTGTGAGACCACCCCGTTTGGGTGGCAATAAAAGGGTAGGGGTGTTTGCAACTCGCTCACCATTCCGCCCCAATTCATTAGGTCTTTCCTGTGTTAAGTTGGAAAAGGTTGAGGATTATAACAACAGAAAAGTGCTTATCGTCAGCGGTGGGGATTTGGCAGACGGAACACCAATTTACGATATTAAACCCTATCTTCCTTATGTTGATTGTATTCCCGATGCTTTGGGTGGGTTTTCGGAAGAACATAAAAATGATGTTTTAGAAGTTGAGTTTTCGGAAAACACAAAACAAGAATTAACGGAAACACAAATTCAGAATATAACAGAACTTTTATCCCTTGACCCAAGACCATCATACCAGAATGATGAAGAAAGACTTTACGGTCTTGCTTTCGAGGATTTGCAGATAAAGTTCAAATATGAGGAAGAAAAAATTACAGTTGTTGATGTTTTAAGAGGTTGAAATGTTTTATATTAAGCTGGATTTTTATGATGAATTCAAATGCATTGCAGGAGAATGTACCGACAGTTGTTGCATCGGTTGGGAAATTGATATAGATGATACAGCTTTCGAAAAGTACAATAAAATAAATACATCCTTTGGTGATAAAATCCGTTCTCAAATTATAAAAAGTGAAGATGGCAGTAATTGTTTTAAACTTTCTGAAAACGAACGATGCCCTTTCCTTAATAAGAAAAATCTTTGCGATATAATAATCAGTTGCGGTGAAAATTATTTGTGCGATATTTGCCGTGAGCACCCAAGATTTTATGAATGGTTTATAGGTGTAACAGAATGCGGCCTTGGTCTTTGTTGCGAAGAAGTATGCAGAATTTTGTTAGAGAATGACAAGCCTTTTTCACTTGTTGAAGAAAGCGACGGAGAAGAAATAATTTTAGAAACAAAAGAAGATGTTGCAGAGTCGGATTTTTATATTTTTCTTTCTGCTTTCCGAGATAAATTGTTTGAAATTCTTTTCAATGAAGATATAAGTTTTGAAGAAAAGCTTGTAAAAATCCTTTCAAAAACAGAAGCTTTCTGTGGAGAGAAAATTAAAATCCGAAATTACAAAAACAGTCTTGAGCTTTATAAAAAAACAGAGCCAATTGATGAAAATTGGACCCTTTACATAAATGATTTAAGTGACAACTTGACCGATGTTTTGAATGTTGAAAAAGACTTTATAGAAAATACAAAGGGTGATATGTTATATTCTAAAATTCTCGCTTATGTTTTATATCGCCATTTTACCAAAGCGGTTTTTGATAAAAGTATAAAAGAAAGAATTTGCTTTGCAGTTGAAAGTGTAAGATTTATTTACCTTTGCGATGTGAAAACATATTTTGAGAAAGGTGAATTAACCTTAAAAGACAGAATAGAAAATCTTAAAAATTGGTCAAAGCAGATTGAATACAGCGAAGAAAATACAGCT
This sequence comes from Acutalibacteraceae bacterium, assembly GCA_045536495.1. GTDB lineage: Bacteria > Bacillota > Clostridia > Oscillospirales > Acutalibacteraceae > DTU089. The sequence goes on along the minus strand of JAZSNR010000034.1, from coordinate 3,856 downwards.
TTATTGATATATGGTGAATGAAATGGCAAAGCAGGATAAAACAAATGTAATGCGCCTTCTGGAGCAAAAGAAAATCCCATATCAGATGCACGACTATACTGAAAGCGGTGCAATAGCAGGGGAGGATGTTGCCCGTGTTTTAGGCGAGAATCCCGATGAGGTTTTCAAAACTCTTGTAACAATTGGTAAATCAAAGCAGAATTATGTTTTTCTTGTTCCTGTTAATAAAGAACTTAATCTTAAAAAGGCAGCAAGTTCCGTAGGGGAAAAAAGCATAGAAATGATAAAATCCAAAGATTTATTAGGGCTTACAGGTTATGTTCACGGCGGTTGCTCTCCTATAGGAATGAAAAAGGTTTTTCCTACTGTGGTGCATAATACTGCGGAAAGTGTTGAAAAAATTCTTTTCAGCGGTGGTAAAATCGGGTTTCAGGTAGAACTTAAAACAGAGGATTTTAAAAAAGTTATTAATATAAAATTTGCTGATATAACAGATTGATGTTGATTTTTAAATATTAAATGTTACTATATTAGCGGAGTTTTTCTCCCTCGGAGTTATCCTAAAACGGTAGGTGGTTAGTCTCTTTAACAGAGAGACTGAACTCTCTGATTACATAGAAATCCCATACGGGAAATTTGCAATCAGCAGAGGTGATAGCTATGAACGAAACAATCGTTGTATTAGCCATCATTTTCTTTATAGTTCTTGTAGTTAAGAACAAATAAGAAAACAACCGCCTAACTTCCCAATAAGGCGATTGTTTTCAATAATCAAATTATTACGTGGAGGCTAACCGTCTATCGGATAGCTCCTTGTTCATTTATATTATATTCTATTGTTTTATAAAAATCAACACTTTTATAATATATTTTCAATTTCTTTAAGTCTATCAACTATACAAGTCGGTTTAATATCTTCGGGCAATTCGTCACTGTTTTTATTAAACCATATACAGTCAATGCCATAATTAAGACCGCCGACAATATCTGCAGAAAGACTGTCACCAATAAGAATAACATCATCTTTTTCAGATTGTCCTAACTTCTCAAAGCAGTAATCAAAAAATTCTTTAGCAGGCTTTTGAACTCCGATATCTTCCGAAAGAAAAATATCTTTAAAATACTTTCTGAAATCACCGATTTTAAGGCGACTTTCCTGAACAAAGCGGAAACCGTTTGAAACTATGTAAAGCTCGTATTTAGGGTAAAGGTAATCTAATAATTCATAAGCACCCTCTACCGCATAAGCACCTTGTGCTACACCGTTTTCAAACTTTTCTTCAATAATTGTTCCGTCATAGTCAATTCCTAATTTTTCGAGAATTATATTCCAACGGTTTGCACGAAGGTCAGCTTTTGTGATTTCACCCTTTTCAAGCCTTTTCCAAATTTTAATGTTTTCTGTGATAAAGGTTTCAAAAACCTTTTTAGTATATGTAAAACCCAATTCATTAAAAATGTTCATTATAGAATGCCTTGCGCATTCGTTGAAATCTATAAGGGTGTTATCTAAATCTAAAAGTACAATTTTCTTCATATTTTTTCTTTTAAATCTTTCGTTAATTTTTCGGTTGCGGTTATTAACCGTTCTTTTGCATTTTTAATTGCCGCTTCTGTAGAGTCGGAGGGAAGGCGGCATTTATAGGTTTTGTAAAAGTAATCAGAAAAATCAACGGAATCCTCAATATCACCGCTTATTAAAATGCAAGGCTTGTTGTGCTTTTTGGAAAGCCTCGCAACGCTTACGGGGAGCTTTCCCAATAAGGTTGAATTATCTGTTTTGCCTTCGCCGGTTATTACAAAATCACAGAGCTTTATTTTTTCTTCCAAGCTAAGCGCGTTGCTTACTGCATCAAAACCTGAGGTGAGTTTACCGCCGCAGAAAGCTACAAGGGCAAAGCCGAGACCTCCTGCTGCGCCTGTTCCGCCAAGGGTTGAATAATCTTTTCCCAACAGTTCTTTTGATTTTTTGCCGAAATGCATAAGAGAATTTTCAAGATTTTCGATTTGAATATCGTTAGCACCTTTTTGCCGTGCGAAAACCTTTGTTGCACCCTTTTCACCGAAAAGTGGTGAGGTTACATCACAGGCAATTATAAGCTCTGCATAATCGGAAACTTTTTTGAAGTTCCTAAGGTCTGTTGCTTCAAGTTTTTTCAAAGAGGCTCCGCCGTGGTCAAGTTGTTTAGCGTTTTTGTCCTTGAATACTGCACCCAAGGCTTCAAGACAACCTTTTCCGCCATCATTTGTGGCACTTCCGCCTATACCGATTATAATCTTTGTACAACCCTTTTCAATAGCATCTAAAATCAGTTCGCCGGTGCCGTAGGTAGACGTGGTTTCGGGATTGAGTTCATTTTTATTAAGAAGTGTTATACCCGAAGCGGCAGACATTTCGATAATTGCAGTTTTTTCTGCAATCACATACTGTGCGGAGATTTCTCTCATAAGGGGGTCGTGTACGGTTACTGTTACAGTTTCACATTTTAAAGCATTGCGAAAAGCGTCAACAGTACCCTCGCCGCCGTCTGCAAGAGGGTAACTGACTGTTTCAATATTTGCTTTGTTTAGTGATTTTGCAATACATTCACAAACTTCTGCAGAAGCAAGAGAACCTTTAAAAGAATCGCAGGCTATAAGAATGTTCATAACAACAACCTTTCAAAAAGGATGTAAAAAAGTGTAGACCGCATAAAACAGGAAATACGGTAGAATTAAAAAGCAATGTTTTATGCTATGAACAAATTTCGCCACTCGGCGTACCTTTGTACGCCGTCGGGTGACCGCCGACAAAAGAAAATGTTTGTCGGCGCTCAGTTTGTTCATTCTACCCATTTTTCCTATCCTTTAAAAAATTGGCTGTAAAAAACGAGTGTTTTCCACAGCCAATTTTTTTAGAGTTTAAAGTGTTTCTAATAATTTGTCTGCAACATTGTCAAGCCAGTCACCATCGAAAAGCTCAACTGCGCCTGCATCAACTGCAGCAGCAAGCTTATTGTTAATCGGGATTTGGGCAACTGTATCAACATTGTATTCTTTTGCGATTTCTTCAATATGACTTTCGCCGAAGACCTTGTGCTTTTTACCGCAATCAGGGCATTCAAAATACGCCATATTTTCTGCAAAAGCGAGAACGGGAATGTTCATAAGCCCTGCCATTTTTGCAGCCTTTTCAACAATCATTCCAACAAGCTCCTGAGGTGAGGCAACAATAACAATGCCGTCAACGGGAAGACTCTGGAAAACAGTAAGGGGAACATCACCTGTTCCGGGAGGCATATCAACAAACATAAAGTCAACATCGTCCCAGATAACATCTGTCCAGAATTGTTTTACCGCACCTGCAATAACAGGACCGCGCCAAACAACAGGGTCAGTATCATTTTCCAAAAGAAGATTAACGGACATAATCTCGATACCTGTTTTTGTTTTGCAGGGAAGAATTCCGCTTTCTGTTCCTTGTGCTTTTTCTTTAATACCGAAAGCCTTGGGAATTGAGGGACCTGTAATATCAGCATCGAGAATAGCGGTTTTGAAGCCTCTTCTTTGCATTGTTACTGCAAGTAAGGTTGTAACAAGGGATTTACCAACGCCACCTTTACCGCTTACTACGCCGATAACCTTTTTGATGTTAGAAAGCTCGTGGGGTTTTTCAAGCAGACTCTGAGGTTCTGTTCTTGAAGAGCAGTTCTGACCGCAGGTGCTGCAGTTATGTGTGCATTCGCTCATTTAAAATCATCTCCTAAAATATCGTTGAATAATATACCATACAGATTTAAAAATGTAAAGTGCAAAACGCAAAGCGCAGAGTATCGGGGCAAAGCCGATTGTAATTATTATAATCGCCGCACGCAGT
>JAZSNR010000064.1:0-2731 GCA_045536495.1 Acutalibacteraceae bacterium | reverse complement strand
CTTCACAGTCCCCTTTCTTTCCTCAAAATTATATCATCATTTGTTGTACTTTTCAACGAAATATTGCTACGCAATATGAAATAATCCTTCGGATTATGAAATGTTTTGCCTTGGCGGCAAAACGTGAAATAAAATAAATCCTTCATACGCCGCAGCATATTTCATAGCGTCAGCTATTTCATAACGCGTAGCGTTATTTCACAAATCCCATAAGGGATTTATTTCATTGAAAAAAGCCACCTTTGTCGGTAGACAAAAGTGACTTTTTTTACATGTGGTTCCGCGCATATTTTAATACAAGGCATACCCATTAAATCCGGTTTGATTTTATTGAAACAGAATGAGAGCTGCACAACTACTGCACAGCCCGCAAAAAAGTTATTATTATCTGAAAAAATTGAAAAGTGAATCAAAGAAATCACGGATTTTATTAAGAAATTCCTGTATGTAAGCCTTTATGACTTTCATGATATCTCTTAAAGACTCCTCTTCATCGGTAAGAGCAGGCATTTCAACACCGTCGAACATATCATCATAGGTTACCTTCTCAGGATTTTCAGACGAATAAAAGAATCCTTCATCAAAGAAAATGAAGTAATATCCCTTTTTGCTGAAATCTATTGAGCTCCAGTCAATTTTAAGTCGGCCGTACATGTTATCATAATCTGTCTCTGTGCCAACTCTTGTGTCAACAATTTCAATTTTATCTGCCGGTACAGAGCCTACATACTCAAGCTCAAAAGTTCCGTCAAGCTTGTTTCTGTCAACGGCGTCACCGCTATAAAATCTGATTTCCTCGTGGAAATATATTTCAGCCACAGCATCAGGATTGACAGAGTCAAAATTCTGCGAGGTAAACAGTATAACAATTTCCTCTTCAGTATAATCTTCCTCATAGGCCATGCACAAATATTTTTCTTCCGGGTCAACAGCAAAGGCACTTACGGAAAAGCTTGATAAAACAAGAACAGCTGCAAGAAAAAAGGTCAGTGCTTTTTTAATTTTTTTCATATTCTTTCTTCCTTCCAAGTATTATTTGTAATTTTATAATAGCATTTTAAAAAACTTTGTCAAGTTAAAAACAATTAAGAGAAAATGGCTATAAAAATGAGCTATTTATACAGCTTCAGAAGTAATCTCCTGTTCCTGCTTTTTGTTGATGTTATAAATAAATGCCATTGAAAGGAATGCTATAAGTGAACCGACTGCGAGAAGAACGATATAAAGTCTTACAAGGTTGTCGCCAAAGTCCTCAACCTGTTCGGCAATAACCGGAATCTGTATAGTAGAGCCATCTGCAGTTTTAACCAGATCATATGTCTTATCATTGAAATTAATCGCTTTAAGACCGATGGAAACTGCTGCCTGACCTACACCTTGTGCAAACTTACGAAAGAAGGAATAGATAGCATAAAGTGAGCCTTCCTCACTCTTACCTGTTTTCCGGAAGCTGATTGCAATGCAGTCTGCAACAATTGCCCATACGGAAATCTGAAACACAGAGTTACCGACATTGAGAAGCAGAAGAATCGCAATATACATTCCCATACCATTTGAGTCCGGAGTCAGAGGCACAAAAGCACCTGCAAGACCGCCGACAGCACTGACAAGGAGTACACAGTCAGAGGTTGCACGGCTCTGATTGATGCTCTTGGCGGAGCGATTCATCACATCGGCAATATCCACAAGTACGCTCGCCCTGAAGACGTACCCGAGCACACAATGTTCATCATCACAACCGACGGTATGGAAAACGCAAGTCAGCGTTACAATAGTGACGAGGTCAAGAAAATGATTGAGCGACAGAAAGAAAAATACGGTTGGGAGTTTCTTTTCATCGGTGCAAATATTGATGCCGTTGAAACAGCAAGACGCTACGGAATTAACGAAGACAGAGCCGTTAACTACAACGCCGATGCAAAAGGAGGTACGGGAATACTTTACGAGTCAGTTGCCTGTGCGGTCAGCAATGTGAGAAAGTGCACACCACTTGATAACAGCTGGAGAGAAAATCTTGATGTGGATTATAAGAAGAGAGGAAAGAAGTAAAAAAGTTTTTAAACACATCACCCTTCTACGGCATCTACACGGAGCTTTTTCCATCTGTATTTTCTATGTATATTATTAAAAATAAACAAAAAATTCGAACCCTTTTCCTGTTGGGAAAATTTGGTTCGGATTATATTGGTTTGAAAAGGAATGTTTCACTTATATTTTAGAGTTTCACACTTTTCTTGAAACCGTATGCCCGAAGTTAGCTCATTTCTATAGCTACATCACTGCAAATAAGATTCTTGCCCTGACCGAACCTGGCTATGTTCCAAACCTAATCCAAACTATGAAGTATGCACGAGAAATGAAAAAATACTTCGGTGTACCGGATGATAAAAGCATACCACTACTGTAATAAAAAACAACATTTTTATCGAAATCATATTCGATATGAAATGCTAATTAGGTTGGGTACACGATAAGGGGTTGGGTACACGAAAGGTAAGGTTGGTACACGATTACTTTTTACAGCTAACCATAAAGAACACCTGAAAAACAGAAAAGCACCTCTGCAAAAACGTTCTGCAAAGGTGCTTATTTTGTTAAGTGCCGCGAAACCCCTTGATATATAGGGATTTTGGCATAAAACAACTCCACTCTCATTGTATCAAAATAAGAGTGGAGTTATGGAGCGGATGACGGGGCTCGAACCCGCTACCTCCACCTTAAGTCGGATCGT
>JAZSNR010000033.1:0-7191 GCA_045536495.1 Acutalibacteraceae bacterium | reverse complement strand
ACACCTTCAAGAGAGGTCATAAAAGTAGTTCCGTCAACGGAAATTGTTGATTTTTTTGTTAATTCAAGGCTATCAATATCACTACCGACAACCTTCTGTCCGATAGCAGATATAACAGTATCGCATTCAATAATTTCAGTTGCGCCCTCAATAGCAACGGGACTTCTTCTGCCACTGGCATCAGGTTCACCAAGCTCCATATTCTGAAGCTTAATACCCTTAACCTTGCCATTCTCGGACAGCACCTCAACAGGTGAACAAAGGAATTTAAATTTAACGCCCTCTGCTTTTGCATCGCGGATTTCGTCGGGCTCTGCAGGCATTTCTTTTTCTGTTCTTCTGTAAATTAGAGTAACCTCTTCTGCACCCAAACGCACAGCAGTTCTTACCGCGTCAATAGCAGTATTACCGCCACCAACAACACAGACCTTCTTGCCTAAATCAACTTTCTCACCTTTAGCCACTCTGTAAAGAACATCAATACCGCCGAGAACACCCTCAGCAGCTTCACCGTCGCAACCGAGCCTTGATGCACTCCAAGCACCGATAGCAACAAGCACTGCGTCAAATTCACCTTTAAGCGACTCAACTGTAAAATCTCTGCCAAGCCTTTTGTTATAATGGATTTTAACACCCATTTTCTCAATATTTTCAATCTCTTTGTCGAGAATATCTTTTGGTAATCTGTAGGCAGGGATGCCGTAACGAAGCATACCTCCGCCCTTTTCCTCGCTTTCAAGGATTTCAACAGAATAGCCCTTTATGCTGAGGAAATATGCGCAGGAAAGACCTGCAGGGCCTGCACCCACAACAACAACTCTCTTGCCGTTTTTCTCACTGCATTCGGGAATATAATCCATAAAGGAATCCGCCGCAAAGCGTTTGAGAGCGCAAATTGAAACTGCACCTTCAAGATGAGCGCGACGGCATTTTTCTTCACAAGGATGGGGACAAACTCTGCCTATGGAGGCAGGCAAGGGATTATCCTGCTTTATAAGCTCAAGTGCCTTTTTCTCTTCGCCGTTGGCAATAAGGCCCACATAGCCCTGTATATCCTGATGAGTAGGACAAGCTATGTAGCAAGGTGCTTTACAGTCTCCTGCGTGGTCGCTCATTATAAGAGAAAGTGTCGCCTTTCTGCTTTTTTCAAGGTCCGGTGTACTTGTTGTAACCCTCATACCCTCTGAAACACTTGTAGAACAAGCTCGGAGGGGCTTTCTTATTCCCTCAACCTCAACAAGACAAAGACCGCAACCACCGTAGCTTTCAAGGTCTTTGTTATGACAAAGATGGGGAAGATATATACCGTTTTCGAGAATATTATCAAGGAGAGATTTTTCTGTGTCGGCAAGGTACTCTTTGCCGTTTATAAAAATGTTAACCTTGCTCATTCTTCACCCTCCCCCGAAAGAATTTCTATTGCTCCGAATTTGCAAGCTTCAATGCACTGACCGCAACGAACGCAAAGTCCGCTATCCATTTTATAAGGTGATTTAATAACACCGCTTATAGCATTTACAGGGCATTTTCTGCTGCAAAGGGAACAACCTTTACACCTGTTTTCAACAATATTATAGCTTATCAATGCCGAGCATTTTTTAGCAGGGCAACGCTTTTCATTTATATGTGCCTCGTATTCATCACGGAAATATTTAATAGTAGTCAAAACAGGGTTCGGTGCGGAATTTCCCAGACCGCAAAGGGCACCTGTCTTTATGCTTTCTCCAAGCTCAACAAGGGTATCAATATCCCTTTCCTCACCCTCGCCTTTTACGATTCTTTGGAGAATTTCAAGCATTCTCGTAGTACCTATACGGCAGGGAACGCATTTACCACAGCTTTCCTTGCTTGTGAAATCCATAAAGAATTTCGCCATATCAACCATACAGGTTTTCTCGTCCATAACAATCATACCGCCCGAGCCCATAATAGCACCCGTTTTTGCGATATTTTCATAGTCAATGGGAGTGTCAAGAAGATTTTTGGGAATACAGCCCCCTGACGGACCGCCCATCTGAACGGCTTTTATATCGGCATCGTCTTTTATTCCGCCACAGATACCGAAAACAATATCGTTAATTGTAAGCCCCATAGGAACCTCCACAAGACCGCCTCTTTTAACGCGACCTGCAAGAGCAAAAACCTTTGTACCCTTACTGCCCTCTGTACCCATTTTAGCGAAGGCATCACCGCCGTTAGAGATAATCCAGCTGACATTTGCAAAGGTTTCAACATTATTTATATTTGTAGGCTTCTTTCTGAAACCCTTTTGGGCAGGAAAAGGCGGTTTAGTTATGGGCATACCCCTGTTACCGCCGAGAGATGCAAGAAGAGCAGTTTCTTCACCGCAAACGAACGCACCTGCACCCATCATAATTCTGAAATCAAAACTGAATCCGCTACCGAAAATATTTTCACCTAAAATACCCTTTTGGCGCATTTCTTCAATAGCTATTTTAAGTCTTTTAACTGCAAGGGGATATTCGGCACGAACATAAATAATGCCCATACTCGCGCCCACAGCAATACCCGAAATCATCATACCCTCGAGAACTCTGTGAGGGTCACCCTCAAGAACTGCTCTGTCCATAAATGCACCGGGGTCACCCTCGTCCGCATTGCAGACAATATATTTTTCATCGGACTGTGAGCTTCTTGCAGACTGCCATTTAATATGAGTGGGGAAGCCTGCACCGCCTCGTCCGCGCAAGCCGGATTTTTTTATTTCTTCGATTATGCCATCAGCACCGATTTCCAAAGCCGTTTTGAGAGCTTCGTAACCGCCGTTTTCTATGTAGGACTCAATGCTTTCCGGGTCAATTTTACCGCAACCGGAAAGAACAATTCTCTTTTGTCCCTTTAAGAATTTAAGTTCGTCTTCGGTAAGTCTGTTTTCGGTCATAAGACTGCCGTTTTTAGCAGACTCAGCAAGAGCAATCGCGCTCTTTTCATCAAGGCGACCATATAAAACACTCTCGTCCTCGTCAGTTATAACCTCAACAATGGGCTCAGCAAAGCAAAGACCGTTACAACCAACCTTTTCTACTGTAAAATCAGTATTTTCAAATGCACTTTCAAGTCCTTTTAAAACCTCTTTTGCACCGGAAGCAATACCGCAAGAGCCATAGCCTAAAAGAAATCTCATTTCTTTTCCTCCTCTCTTATGGTGTCAATAACATTCTGCACCATATCGGGAGTAAGCTTTCCGTAAGCGGTGTCATTAATCATCATTGCAGGAGAAATACTGCAGCAACCAAGGCACGCAACCTCTTCCCAGGAGAAAAGACCGTCATCCGTTATATCCCCTGCCTCAATACCGAGAACGCGTTTAACGGTATCGCCTATTCTTTCCGCACCGTTAACATGACAAGCAGTACCCATACAAACCATTATTCTGTATTTACCAACAGGCTTTAAACGAAAGCCCGCGTAGAATGAAGCAACACCCATAATTCTCGCCGAAGGAATTCCGCTTTTTTCTGTTATGTATTCCACGCTTTCTTTTGAAATATAGCCGTCAATAGCCTGAACATCCTGTAAAACCGCAATAAGACTTTCCTCTGGATTTTCATAAGCTTCAAGTATTGCGTCAATCTGGCTTTTTGTAATAGCCACAAAACCATCTCTTTTCACACAAGATAAAAATAATTACTCTATATTTTACTATATTGGTAAATTTGTTGCAATAGGTAAATTTTATATGTTATTATAAAATAGGTGATATTATGAAAAACTACAACTACTATCTATTCGACTTTGACGGTACTCTTTGCGATACAACCGAAGGCATTTTTAATTCAATAATTTATTCTCTCGACTGCTACGGAATCAAGGAAACGGACATCGAAAAGCTCCATTTCTTTGTAGGTCCGCCTCTTTTCGAGAGCTACAAGAAAATCTATAATGTTTCCGACGAAGATGCACAATGGCTTATTGATAAATACCGCGAGCGTTACAGGGTGAAAGCGGCAGAGGAATCAAAAATCTATGAGGGTATCAAAGAAATGCTGGAAAGATTAAAAAAAGACGGCAAAAAAATCGCCGTCGCATCTTCAAAGCCTGTTCACTTTGTAGAAGAAATTTCCAAATACCACGATATCTATAAATACTATGATTTTGTTTCCGCAGAGGATTTCAAAAACAACCATTCAAGCAAAAAGGATTTAATTAACGCTTGTCTTGATTTCTTCGGCAATCCTGATAAATCAGATGTCATAATGGTCGGAGACCGTTGCTACGATATTGACGGCGCAAAAGCAGTCGGCCTTGACAGCGCAGGTGCAGTCTACGGCTTCGGAACAGCAGAAGAATTAACCGAATCAGGTGCGACATATTTGCTGAATTCGCCGGAGGAACTGTATTAAGAATGCAGAATGCGGAATGAGCTTCGCAAAAATAACACAAATAAAAAATGATATTCGAATTCATTTGAACTCGAATATCATTTTCTTTTTTACGGATTACAATTTTTACAAGGTGAATAACCTTTGTTAATCATACCTTGCCTGTCGCCTGTATATTCACAATAATTTTCAGCTTTTATGGTCTTTGCATATCTGCAACTCGGATAGTGGAATTTATCACTTTTTGCACTATAAGCATAGGTTGAATATGAAACAGATGATTTAGTCGTTTCAACATACTCTTTAGTTGTCTGCACCGCAACAGTCTGCTTTTTCGTAGTTGTTGCGCTACCGCTTGAAGCCCGGCTTCTGCCTGTTGTATAGTCAATTTCAACACCCGGCTGAACATTATAGCAGAAAACATTGAAGCAGATACCCTCGCCGTCGTCCTCAACGGAATAAGCCTCCATCTGCACACCTTTTGCCACAAGGTCGCTACCATCATAAATGGGCGTAATTCTGTATGCAACGTGGTTATCAGTTTCACGAATATAGTCGGCAACCATATTTTCAAAGGGCAGCATACCCTCTGTGTTCATATATCTTGTACCGGTTATGAGATTTCTCTTGTTTGCATTTTCTGCAGAAAGCTGCCAACCGATTAAATGGCAACGGTTATAAAGATATTTTCCGGAAACGCAGTCATATTGCGCCTGAACCCAACCGCTGGGCTTAACGGCACTGATACTGCCTCTCTCTTCATTAGCTTTCGGCATAATTTCTCTTCCGCAGGAAGCAACCGCACCGCCGCAACGTCCGAGATTATCAAGAGAAGCATAGGTTTCGTAGCCTTTTGTTGTAAGCTCGTATTTATTAAAGGACGGAACATTTCCGTTTATAACAACATAAGGTCTGCCGGAATAATCGGGAATTTCCGACAACACCGCTTTGCTGTTATCGTCGCCGACGCTTTCAGGCTTAGAGGCTTTTTCGGTTTCTTTTTCAGTTTTTCCCTCTTCGGTTTTTTCGGTTTCGGAATTAACCGCTTGATTTGCTTCGGTTTCGCTGTCTTTTAAACTTGTTTTTTCTGTTGTACTCTCATAAGAGCTTTCCGAATCGCAACCTGTAAGTGTTACTGCAGAGAAAAGCACCGCTATCAAGCAGAGAATTGATATAAGTGATTTCAATTTTTTATTCGTTTTCATAAGAATCACCTTGAATAAATTTCTAATGTAATTTTATCGTGGGAGCTGCCTTTGAATTCCTCTTTTTTTATTTTCTTAAAGCCCTCTGCTTTAGGGTCAACAGAGAAAAACAAGTCACCCGGGTACTTTCTGTTCCAGTTGAAAACATAGAAGCTTTCAACATTTTCACTTGTTATTTCCTTATTCTCAACAAAACAGAAATCACCATTACCTGCAGTGTTAAGAAAATCATCATCAATAATAATATTTTCAGTATTTTCAAACTGTTTAGCAGAATATGAGTTCATTAAAAGCCTTGCGCCATTTGTAATTTCAAGCACCTTTTCCCGCAGAACTCTGTCCTGGCTCTGCCTTTTACCACAAAAACTCATTCCGCCGTTTTTGTCAATGCAAACAACAATATTCATATTTTCACTCCGTTCAAATTAAGATGCCAGATACCAGATGCCAGAATGAAGTGAAAGTTTTGCGAAGCTTATCCCTCTTTTTTGCTTGCAAAAAGGAGGGGGGACCACCGAATGTGGTGGGTGGTACCGAAGCGTAGCTTCCCCGAAACTCTTCACTATTCATTCTTCACTATTCACTGAAAAATGCTGTAAGCTTTTTTCAAGTATCCCATTCATTCGGGCTATCGCAACGCCCAACCCCACATTCATTATGGGGTTGACAATTTTATAAAACGAGAATATAATATAAGTACAAAGGAGCTATCCCGTAGACGGTTAGCCCCTAGAAATCAGTGAAAAATAATCGCCAACTTTAGAGGAGTGGGGCGGTTATTTTTTTAATGCTAAAATCAGTGCCAGTATAAGTACAATTGTAATTATGGTTGCATATTCCATCAGCATCACCCCCTCATATCAGAGAGGGCAAATACCCTCCCATAAATGAAAGGGCTAACCGCCTACCGTATAGGACAACTCCTAAGGGAACAAAAGTTCCGTTTATTATTCTAACATATTTTAAATTATTGTCAATTATTTATTATCAACAATAAAACAAAACCACAGCGGAGCTTAGTTCCGCATTCCGCATTCCGCATTCCGCATTATCTCTACACTCCGTTCAAGTATATTTGTCATTTTCGCAATAGCAACCCCATAATTCACCATGGGCACACCCTGCTCTCTTGCAAGGTTAACTCTGTGCTTCATTTCCTTTTCGTTGAGAGTGCAACCTCCGCAATGGACAACGAGAGAATATTCTCTTAAATCCTGCGGAAACTCACCGCCCGAGGTAAAGCTGAATTCAGGCTCTGCCTTTGTATATTCTCTAATCCAATTGGGAATTTTCACCGTGCCGATATCATTGCATTGTCTGTGATGAGTGCAACCCTCGCTGATGAGAATTTTGTCGCCGTCTTTGATTTCGGAAAGTCGCTCCGCGCCCTTTATGAGCATATCTAATTCGCCCTTGTATCTCGCCATAAGAATGGAAAAAGATGTCAAAAGTATGTCTTCTGGCACGAATTTTGCAACCTTGCCGAAAATCTGTGAATCGGTTATAACCAATTTCGGTTTCTTTGCGAGAGCATTTAAGGTGCTTGAAAGCTCCGTGTCCTGACAAGCAACAACAGTACAGTTTCCGTCCAACAAATCACGGATTGTCATTTGCTGTGGCAGAATAAGTCTGCCCTTTGGTGC
>JAZSNR010000017.1:0-45421 GCA_045536495.1 Acutalibacteraceae bacterium | reverse complement strand
CATGGCTACGATCCGACTTCCTCTGTTGATGAAAAAGAAAACACCGTATATTTAGAAGAAATAAAAATAGAGGTGGACGAAAATTTTAAAGAAAAAATCTCCGAGATTAAAAGTAAAATTCCTGAAGAATATAAGGAAATTTTAAAAGTCGGTGTGAAAAATGAATGACTTGTTTAAAACTATAAAAAAATTAAAAATCGGTAAAAAGAATCTTGTTCTTATTTTGGTGGCGGTTCTTATAATGGTTTTGCTTTTTTGGGGTGAGTTTGTAGCTGCCGATTCTTCTCAACCGATTTCAAAGGAAAATACTGCTCAGTATTCCCAACAGTATATTGATAAAACAGAAAAAGAGCTTGAAGCTCTTTTGGGGAAAATAAGCGGAGCAGGGGATGTTAAGGTGATGATTACCCTTGAAAACTGCTACGAAAATGTTTATGCAAAAGGGTATAACGAGAAACAGGACAACGCAGAAAATTCTCAACAGTATGAATTAAATGAGGAATACATAATTATAAAAAACGGCTCTAATAACGAGGAATGTCTTGTGGTAAAGGTTTACGAGCCTACCGTTAAAGGCGTTGCCGTAATTGCCGAGGGGGCTGAGAATGCCCAAGTAAAAAATGCAATAACCCAGACTGTTTGCGCGCTTTTTGATATAAGTACAGCAAAGGTTTCGGTTGAAAAAATGAATAATAATTGAGGAGTGTACATATGAACGTATTAATTAAAAGAAGACAACTTATTCTTGCAACTCTTGTTGTGGCGTTGGGTGCGGCGGTGTTTGTGAATTGGTATTATACAGGAAACAATTCAACTGTTCAGTCATCGGAAGAAACTACCGAAAGCGAGTATGTTCAGAATCTCGGAGAGGCAAAGTATGTTAACGCATCAGGCGAAGAAGCAGACTATTTCAGCGAAGTGAAGCTTAACCGCCAGAAATCAAGAGATGAGGCATTAGAAGCTCTCAATAAATCTCTTGAAAAAGCCAAAAGCGGCAGTGAAGAGGCTAAAGAAATAACCAAGTCTATTGATGAACTCACTGCTCAGATTAAGCTTGAAAGCGATGTTGAGGCACTTATTTCTGCCAAACTCGCAAGCGAATGTGTTGCAGTTATCAACGAAAAATCCGCACAAGTTGTAGTGGCAAAAGATGCACTAAGTGAAGACAGTGCTTTGCAGATTATTGACGTAATTACAACAAACACAAGCTTATCTGCAGATAAAATAAAAATAACAGAGTCTGAATAAAAATGTTTAAAAAATGTCAGTAATCAGCAGAAAAATGTTCAAAAAATGTTCAAAACCTACCTAAAAATGTTCAAAACTCAAGAAAATTTTTTGCACAAAAACTATATCAATATTGATTTCTTTTTTCTACTGCTACTGTTTTATCTATATTTATATCTATTTTTATATTTATATTTATATTGGCTACTTTCGCTAACTCTCGTTACCGATTGGAAGCGATTGGAAGCGATTGGTAGCCAACGGCAGAAGCTTATGTTTTTATCTGCCTCCCTGTATGGTCAATCTCATAATCATCCCAATAAATCAATTCGCTGACGGTTACGAATTCGTAGCCGTCTTTTTCTAATTTGGTGAGGATTTTATCAAGTGCCTTGGGTGTATTTTCAACACCGTTGTGGAATAAAAGAATTGACCCATTTTGCACTTTGCTTGTAACCCTTGCATACATCTCATCAACAGAAAGAAGCTTCCAATCCAGGCTGTCACAATCCCATTGAATCATTTTCATATCAAGATTCTCAGCAACTTCAATACTCTTGTTATCATAATCTCCGCTTGGCGCTCTTACAAGCTTTGGCGCAATTCCTGTAACTGCTTCGATTTTTTCGTTGCAATTGAGTATTTCTTCCTTGATTTCCTTTCTGCTTATTTTGCTGAAAGCTGCGTGGGTATCGGAATGGTTTCCAATTTCATGACCGCTTTTATGGAGCTTTTTTACTGCATCGGGATTTTTCTCCACCCAGTCACCCACAGCGAAAAATGTGGCTTTTGCATTGTGCTTTTTAAGTATATTAATAAGCTCGTCTGTGTCCTCTGCACTCCAAGCTGCATCAAAGGTAATTGCTATTTTCTTTTCATCAGTTTCTACGCAGTAAATAGGCAGTTTTCTTATAGAATTACTGACAGTTGTGCTGATATGTGAAATTGTTATAGAGGAGAGAATTGTCACTGTGATTATGATAAAAACAGCAAAAACAGAACTAATTTTTATAACTTTATATCTCAAAAAAATCACCCCGAGAAATTATATTCTCGGGGTAAATTTTATATTCAATATTCACCGCTTAAAACGGCTTCCGCGCAACGTATTCCGTCAACTGCGGCAGAAACGATGCCGCCGGCATATCCTGCGCCCTCGCCGCAAGGGTAAAGACCGCGAAGTCTGCTTGCTTGATAGAATTCATCACGAATAATTCTGATAGGAGAAGAGCTTCTTGATTCGGGAGCCGTAAGCACCGCGTCATATAAATTGAAGCCGTGAAGCTTGTTGTCAAAATCCTGAATTGCACCTGCAATTGTGTCGGTAACCTTTTTCGGTAAAACCTTTCTGATGTCTGTCATTGTAACACCCGTGGGACAAGAGGGGGTAACAGCACCCAATTTTGTTGAGGGTGTTTCTTTTAAAAAGTCACCTAAAAGCTGTGCAGGAGCTGTGTAATCTCCGCCACCAAGCTTGAATGCCTTTTGCTCAATTTCTCTTTGCAGATACATTCCTGCAAGTGGATGGTCGCTTTCAAAGGGCGGCTCAATGCCCACAAGTAAAGCGCAGTTTGCATTTTCTTTGTCACGGGCATATTCGCTCATACCGTTAACAACCATTCCGCCTTCTTCGGAGGAGGCAGCAACAACCGTACCACCGGGGCACATACAGAAGGTGTAAAGACCTCTGCCGTGCTTGGGGTGACAGGCTAATTTATAATCTGCTGCAGGTAGCAGGGGAGAATTCCAAAAGGAGCCGTATTGAGCTTTGTTTATATGCTCTTGGGGATGTTCAATTCTTGTACCAACAGAGAAAGGCTTTTGAATAATCTCAAGACCTTTTCTGTAAACCAGTTCAAAGGTATCTCTTGCAGAGTGACCGATAGCAAGAATAAGAGCATCGGTTTCAATATCAGTTGTAGTTCCGTCGGTGTTTTTATAGGTAACGCCCTGAACAAATCCGTTTGCGGTAATTATATCAACAAGCTGTGTGTTGAATTTAATCTCACCGCCAAGACGAATAACCTCATTACGCAGATTTTTAACTACTGTTTTCAGTTTGTCTGTGCCAATATGCGGAGTTGCGGAATAGAGAATTTCTTCAGGTGCACCGAATTCTGCGAAACGTAAAAATACCTCTCTGCATCGTCCGTCTTTTATGCCGGTTGTAAGTTTACCGTCGGAAAAAGTTCCTGCACCGCCTTCGCCAAACTGAACATTGGAATTGGTGTTGAGAATGCGCTCTGTCCAGAAACGGTTAACTTCATTTGTTCTCTCTTCAACTGCAGAACCGCGTTCGAGAACAATGGGTTTTAATCCTGCTTTTGCAAGAGTAAGAGAGGCGAACATACCTGCAGGACCAAAGCCCACAACAACAGGTCTTAACGGAAACTTGCGCTTTGCCTCAGGCAAAACATATTCATATTTTTGTGTAATAAAAGCCTTGCTTTGTGTGAAAGGTGCAACAATCTTTTCTTCGTCAAGGTCTGTTTCAATTTCTGCAGAATAAACGAGAATAATGTTGTCTTTCTTGCGGGAATCAATAGAACGCCTTGCAAGAGAGAAGCTCTTTATATCGCTTTCTTTAATTTTAAGTGCCTTTGCGGTTGCAAGCTTTACTTCTTCTTCAGTTGCTCCCAAAGGCATTTTTATTTCGTTAATTCGTATCATTGTAATTCCTTATTTTAAAAATTTTCCTGCACTGTTTCCTGCAATTCTGCCCGTTGTAAAAGCAAGGTGCAGGTTATAGCCACCGCAGTCACCGTGAATGTCAAGAGTTTCACCGCAAATAAAAAGTCCGTCTGCTTTTGTTGACATCATTGTATTTGCTGAAATCTCATTTGTTTTAATACCGCCTTTTGTGACTTGGGCATTGTCAAAGCCTTTTGCAGATTTTATATTTATCTGAAAGTTCTTAATCTGTTTTACACTTTCGGTAAGCTGATTTTCTTTTAAATCTTTGCATTTGGTTTGGGGTTTTATACCGCTTCTGTTCATTACTGCAAAGCCGAGCTTCAAATTAACAATGCCGTTTAATATCGTTTCGAATTCAATTTCAGGAGAATTTTTTGAACATTTTTTTATGTGATTAAATAAAACGGTTTTATCAATTTCAGGACATAAATCAAGCTTGATTTTTAAGTTTTTTCTGCTTTCGCAAAGGTGAGAGAGGTTCATAACGGGTATTCCCGAAATTGCTTTGTCAGTAAATTGAACCTCTCCGATTTCACAACCTAAAAGGGTGTTTCCCGAATATAATTCTGCCTTGCATTCTGCTCTGACACCTTTAAGTAAATTCAAATCCCTATCGCTTGTAACAAAACCGCAAAGAGCAGGGTAAAGGGGGGATAAAGTGTGCCCAAAGCCTTCTGAAATTTTGTAACAAGAGCCGTCAGAACCGTGAACAGATGCAGCTTTTCCACCGCCGCACAATATAACAGAATCAAAATTCTCGCCGTTTATGTTGAAGCCGTTTTTTGTTTTCTGAATATGGGAAATATGGCAATTGGTTTTAATTGTTGTGTTTTTATTTTCAGCACTTTTTAAAAGAGCTTCTTTAATTGTTGAGGCTTGCTGAGAACGGGGGTAAATTCGCCCGTCTTCTTCATAAGAAAGAACACCGAGAGAAAGGAAAAAATCTTTAGTATCCGAAAAATCACTTTTTAAAACTTTTTCTAAAAATCCGCTGTCACCGTAGAAGTGTTCAGGGGTAAGGTCTTTATTTGTGAAATTGCATCTTCCGTTGCCGGTTGCCAGAATCTTTTTTGCGGCTTTGGGCATTCTTTCAAAAATTACAATTTGAATATCGGGGCTTTCTTTTCGGGCTTCAATTGCCGCGCAAAGCCCTGATGCCCCTGCACCGATAATTGCAAGCTTTTTCACACTTTAACCTCCCTTATGTGATTTCACATTAACATTTTTATTATACAATAACTTTGCAAAAGTTACAATACTCTCCCCAAATATAATTTCGTCAGCTTTGTCGCAAAAAGGCGAAAAAATTTTATAATATAATGTAAAAAAAGGTTTACAAAGTGTTTTGTTTTTGATATAATTCTTTGGAATATGTGCTTTTTAAAAAGCGAGACCATTTCAAACCAAGTTTGGAGGAAATATATATGAAACGTGTAGAAATTGCCCAGCTTTATAAAAATGCGGAGCAATTTGCAAATGGTGAAATTACCGTTTGCGGTTGGGTAAAAACTCAAAGAGCATCAAAGGCAATCGGTTTCCTTGAAATCAATGACGGCGGTTGCTTTAAAGGCTTGCAGGTAGTTTTTGAAGATGCTAAAATTTCTAACTTCAAAGAAATTTGCAAAATCAATGTAGGTGCCGCAGTAATCGTTAAAGGTAATCTTATTCTTACTCCCGATGCGGCTCAACCCTTTGAAATCAATGCTACAGAGATTGTTATTGAGGGCGAATCAACACCGGATTATCCCTTGCAGAAGAAACGTCATACACTCGAATATCTCCGTACAGTAGGTCATCTTCGTCCCCGTGCTAATACCTATTCTGCTGCATTCAGAGTTCGCTCTGTTGCCGCTTTTGCAATTCATAAATTCTTCCAGGAACGCGGCTTTATGTATGCCCACACGCCGCTCATTTCTTGCAGTGACTGTGAGGGTGCAGGTGAGATGTTCCAGGTTACAACTTTTGATATTAACAACGCTCCCACAAATGAGGACGGAACAGTTGACTATTCTCAGGATTTCTTCGGAAAACCTGCTTACCTTACTGTTTCCGGTCAGCTTGAGGGCGAGATTATGGCACAGTCCTTCGGTAAGATTTATACTTTCGGTCCCACCTTCAGAGCAGAGCGTTCTTATACACAGCGCCACGCGGCAGAATTCTGGATGATAGAGCCCGAAATCGCTTTTGCAGACCTTTCAGACGATATGGACCTTGCAGAAGATATGATTAAGTATGTTATCAAATATGTTCTTGAAAATTGCTCACAAGAGCTTGAATTCTGCAACAAATTCATTGATAAGGGTCTTATTGAACGTCTTACAACTGTTGCAAATTCCGATTTTGCAAGAGTTACCTATACAGATGCAGTTAAAGAGCTTGAAAAGAATAACGACAATTTCCAATTTAAAGCATATTGGGGTTGCGATTTGCAGACAGAGCACGAAAGATATCTTACAGAGCAGGTGTTCAAAAAGCCTGTTTTCGTAACAGATTATCCCAAGGAAATCAAAGCTTTCTATATGCGTCTTAATGACGACGGCAAAACTGTTGCAGCTGCAGACCTTCTTGTTATGGGTATCGGCGAAATTATCGGCGGCAGTCAGCGTGAAGAAAGACTTGATGTTCTTACAGAGAGAATCAAAGAACTCGGTCTTAAAGAGGAGGATTATTGGTGGTATCTTGACCTCCGTCGCTATGGCGGTACTCACCACGCAGGCTTCGGTCTCGGATTTGAAAGACTCATTATGTATATGACAGGTATTTCAAATATTCGTGACGTTCTTCCTTTCCCCAGAACTACAGGTACAGCAGACTTTTAATTTAGGAGTAATTTATGGCTAAATCTTATCTTTCTATGTCTCAAGAGGAATTGAGAAATGAATATAATTCTGTGAAAGCAGAATATGAAAATCTTAAAGCGCAGGGTCTTTCTATTGATATGTCCCGAGGTAAACCCGGTGCAGACCAGCTTGATATTTCCGACGGTATGCTTGATGCACTTTCAGACGGTAATTTCAAATGTGAATCAGGTGTTGACGTTAGAAACTACGGTCTTCTTGACGGTATTCCCGAGTGCAAAAAGCTTTTTGCAGATTTGCTTGAAGTAAAACCCGAAAACATTATTGTGGGCGGTAATTCAAGCCTTTCTCTTATGTTTGACTATGTTGCACAGTGTATGTTTATGGGTGCAGGCTTTACACCTTGGTCGCAGCAGGGTAAGGTTAAATTCCTTTGTCCTTGCCCCGGTTATGACAGACATTTTGCAATTTGTGAATATCTTGGAATTGAAATGATTAACGTTCCTATGACAGAGAACGGTCCTGATATGGCAGTTATTGAAGAAGCTGTTAAGGATAGCTCTGTTAAGGGTATGTTCTGTGTTCCAAAATATTCAAATCCTCAGGGTATCACTTTCTCTGCTGAAACTGTTAAGAGAATTGCAAATCTTGAAACTGCCGCTGATGATTTCAGAATTATCTGGGACAACGCTTATTGCGTTCACGACCTTACAGAAACAACAGACGAGCTTCTCAATATCTTTGATGTTCTTCCCGAAAGAAACAGAAATATGGTTGTTGAGGTTGCTTCAACTTCGAAAATTTCCTATCCCGGTGCAGGTGTTTCCTGCATTGCAACATCTGTTGATAATGTTAAAGAAATACTTAAAAGACTTACTGTTCAGGCAATCAGCTATGACAAGGTTAATATGCTTCGCCACGTTAAATTCTTTAAGAATCTTGATGGTATAAAAGCTCATATGCAGCTCCACGCAAAAATCCTTAAACCCAAGTTTGACGCGGTTATTGATACACTTAATTCCGACCTTGCAGGTCTGGAAATTGCTGAATGGGTAAATCCCAACGGCGGTTACTTTATCAGCCTTGATGTAACGGGAGGCAGTGCTTCAAGAGTCGGTGTTCTTTGTAAGGAAGCAGGTGTTACACTTACAAATGTAGGTGCAACTTATCCCTATGGCAAAGACCCCACAGACAGCAATATCAGAATTGCTCCCACTTTTCCAACACCCGAAGTCCTTTCAAAAGCAGTTAAAGTGCTTACAACTTCCGTAAAACTCGCTTGTCTTGAAAATCTTTGTAAATAAGAGGTTTTAGATATGATAAGAATCGGTCACGGCTATGATGTTCACGCTTTCGCAGAAAACAGAAAATGTATAATCGGCGGAGTGGAAATTCCTTATGAAAAAGGTCTTTTAGGTCATTCCGATGCGGATGTGTTGCTCCACGCAATTTCCGATAGTCTGTTAGGTGCGGCGGCGCTGGGTGATATCGGCAAGCATTTTCCCGATACCGACCCTGAATACAAAGGTGCGGACAGCTTAAAGCTTCTTTCTTGTGTTTGCGAACTTGTTTCACAAAAAGGGTATAAGGTTGTTAATATTGATGCAACTGTTATTGCACAAGCACCAAAGCTGGCACCATATATTCTTTCAATGAGAGAAAATATTGCAAAAGCATTGAATATTGATGTTGATTTTGTCAGCGTTAAAGCCACAACGGAAGAAAAATTAGGCTTCACAGGGCGCAAAGAGGGCATCTCTGCTCACTGTGTTTGTCTTATTGAAAAGTAAACATTAGAATTACCCTTGCATATTATGTACAAGGCAGTCTGCTTGTCAGATTCCTAACTTAATACGGAAGGGTCTTTTTATGAGTAAAAAAGGTATCAAGGTCGGCTCTTTGACCTACGCTATGAAAGGGCGTGACCTTTTGCAAAAAAACGGCTATAAAGCGTATTTGACCCGCAATCCTCAACCGGAGTCGGAAGAGGGATGCGGGTATGTTATTTATGTAAACAATATTGACAAACGCTGCTTTTCGATATTGAAATCAAGCGGAATAAAGATTTTAGGTGTTGTGGATTTAGGTGATGTTCTGTGATTTATTTTGATAATGCCGCTACAAGCTTTCCTAAACCTCTTGAAGTTATACGAACGGTTAACGCTGCTTTTTCCTTGTACGGAGCAAATCCCGGCAGAAGCGGTCACGATATGTCGGTATCGTCTGCTTTGCAGGTGTATAAGTGCAGAGGAGCCCTTGACAGATTTTTTAACGGCTACGGCAGTGAGTTTGTGTCATTTTTCCCTAATTGCACCTATGCTTTGAATACTGCTATAAAAGGGATTGTGAAGAATGGTGAGCATATTATTATCTCTTCTCTTGAGCATAATTCTGTTTTAAGACCTGTTCATAAATTAAAAGAAGAGGGGAAGGTTGATTATACGGTTTTCAAGGTTTCTGAAACAGAGGAAGAAACTATAGAAAATTTTAAGCTTTCCTTTAGGGAAAACACAGCCTTGTGTATTGTTACAGCGGTTTCAAATGTTTTCGGAAATATTTTACCGTTAGAAAAACTCTCTGACATTTCCCATAAAAACGGAGCATATTTTTTTGTTGACGGTGCTCAAGGTGCAGGAGCGGTGGAGCTTGATATGAAAAATCAAGGGATAGATTGCCTTTGCGTGCCCGGTCATAAAGGGCTTTTAGGTCCTATGGGAACAGGCGCTTTGTTACACAAAAATCTCTCGTTTTCTTCAATTATTGAAGGCGGGACGGGTACTGCTTCCTTTGATTTTTCTCAACCTCAGACTTACCCCGAACGCCTTGAAAGCGGAACATTGAATGTGCCGTGTATATGCGGTTTGAGAAAAGGTGTTGAAATTGTTGAAAAGCACGGAAGAAATAAGATTTTTTCTAAAGAAACAAAGCTTTGCGAACAGCTTTTTAACGGCTTGAAAGAAATGCCGAAGGTAACTCTTTATCGTGAAAATTATGATAAATTTCATTATGCACCGCTTGTTAGCTTTAATGTGGAAAATATGCACAGTGAACAGGTTGCGGCAGCTTTAAATAAAAACGGTTTTGCTGTGAGAGGTGGCTATCATTGTTCGCCTTTGGCGCACATTTCTCAAAAAACTGAAAAGCAAGGCGCGGTGCGAATTTCTCCTTCATTTTTCAGCCAAGAAAAAGATATAAAAAATCTGTTAAATTTAGTCAGAAAAATTGCATTCTAAAGAAATATATGATATAATTACAGTATATTGGGTAAAAATGTTTAAACACGACACAGAAAGCGGTGATTTAATGAGCACGATAATGAATTATCTTGAGAAAATCGGCGATGCACTTATGAGTTTTAATTTCTTATCAGATTTTCTTGATATTTTTCTTGTTGCTTTTATTATATATGAGGCAATCAAACTTTTAAGAGGTTCAAGAACCTTTCAGGTTATTAAGGGTATTGCTGTTCTCGTAGTGGTTTACGGGCTTGTTAAATTGCTTAATATGGAAGCTTCCGAATATCTTATGTCGGTGTTGATTCAAAACGGTCTTATTATTCTTGTTGTTTTGTTTTCTCCTGAGCTTCGAAATATTCTTGAAAAATTCGGAAGGCGTTCAATTTCTGATTTTTCTTTCTTTAATTTCAGAAACGGCGAAACCATTGAAAAAGAAGTTATTTCCACTGTTAATAATTTCTGCAAAGCCGCCAATGATTTAAGTGATACAAAAACAGGTGCTCTTGTTGTTTTTGAAAAGAACGCGCCCCTTCAGGACATTATAAAAACAGGTACTGTTCTCGATGCTCAATCATCACCGGAGCTTTTCAACGGCTTGTTTTTCAAAAACTCCGCTCTTCACGACGGCGCAGTTGTTGTTCGTGATAGCAGAATTTACGCCGCAGGTTGCATTTTGCCCCTTACCCAGAACAATTCTCTCGACAGCGAATTGGGAACTCGTCACAGAGCCGCAATAGGAATGAGCGAACAGAGCGATGCAGTTGTAGTTGTTGTTTCAGAAGAAACAGGAGCAATTTCCGTTGCTGCAAACGGTGTTCTTACAAGAGATATTACCAAAGGTAAACTCCGTGAAATGCTTTTGAGTGAATTGACACCTCAAAATTCTGACGGTGCAGGTAAGAAAAAGCGAAAATTCTTTAAAAGGAACAAAAATCAGAATTCGGGAGGTAACAAGGATGAAAATTAAATTCAAACTTAACGACCTCTTTAATAACGATGTATTTCTTTTGGTGTTTTCTCTTTTTGCGGCGCTTGTGATTTGGCTTTTGGTTGTAGTGAATGTCAGCGAGCCAACAACAAGAGTTATTCAAGGTGTAAAAGTAAATATCGACTCAACAGTTCCCTCTCAATTCGGACTTGAGGTTTTCGGAGAGAAGGAGTTTACCGTTGATGTTACGGTGAAGGGCAAGAAATATCAGATTTCTCCTGCGGCACTTTCTTCGGAAGATATTATTGTTACTGCCCAAACAAACAGCGTTGATTCAGCCGGTAACAGAACCCTTCAGTTGAAACCGGAAGTTCCCGAAGGTGCAGATTACACCATAACAACAATTTCAACAAAAACTATTGATGTTTATTTTGATACGTCAAAGACTGTTCAGATGGTTATAGAACCCCAGGTTGTAACAAATGATTTTCCCATTGTTGAAGATGGCTTTACAAGCGGTGATATAAATTTGTCAGAAACATCTGTTACAATTACGGGACCTTCTACGGAAATTAACCGTATAGAAAAAGTTGTTGCAAAGCTTGTTTTGGAAAAATCACTTTCTTCCAATAAGTCGGCAGATGCAGAGATTATTTTGCTCAATGATAGAAACAGAAGTGATTTCAAGTATGTCACAATGAGCATTGATAAAGTAGTTCTGACAATCCCTGTTTTGCAGGTAAAAGAGCTTGAAACAGTTGTAGCCTTTAAAAATGCTCCCGATAATTTCGTGGTAACACCGTTAGAATATACGGTTTCACCTTCAAAAGATTTATTTAATATCTCTGTTGATGATTACGATAAAACCGTTGATTTTGCGGTAGGCACAATTGATTTTAAAACCCTTTCACCCTCTAACCACGTGTTTACCTTCCTCGCAGAAGATGTTTCAATCGCAGAAGGCAGTGCTACGGAAGAGTTTACCGTTAATGTGGATATGACGGGAATCAGTCAGGAATATATAACTTATTCTTCGGACAAATTTGAAATAAATAATCCCGATGAAAAAGAATACAGGATTTCGGGTCTTAGTAAATCTGTGGTTGTAGTGGGCAGAGAAAAGGACCTTGAAGCAATAACTTATGAAAACATAAAAGTTGAAGTTGATTTATCCGAAGTGGATATAAGTCAAGGTCAGTCTGTAACAGTTCCTGCAGTTGTAACTGTCGATAATGCAGGATGCTGGGCTTACGGCTCGTATTTTGTTGAAGTAAGCTTATAAGAAATTTAAATCAGAAAAGGAGGGCAACTAAATGAAAATAAGAAAAGTGCTGGCATTACTTATGAGTGCGGTTATGCTTCTTGTGTGTTCGGGTTGCTCTCTTAATTTCTTTTCTGTTGAAAGTTTAATGAGTCCGCCGTCCCAATCGGGAAAAAACGGTGAGGTTGAGAAAGCTTTCAAAAAACTAATGGCAGAAAAAAATATTCAATTGAGAACCCCTCAGGATGGTGATTATCAGACAGCGTTTATTTTGTTTGATATAAATAGTGACAGCCAGGAGGAAGCAATAGTTTTCTATACGGATTCTTCCATAGATGCTTCTGTTAGAATGTCTTTTTTGGAATGTATTGATGATACTTGGATGATTTCTGCCGATGTTAAAGGAGCTGGAAGCGGAATTTACGATGTTTCTTTTTCCGATATGGACAATGACGGAATTTTTGAGATTTTTGTCGGTTGGTCGCTGTTTGATACAAAAACTTCTAAAATTGTAAGCGTATACGAAGTTTCAACGGGAGAGAAAGGTGTTTTCACTCTTAACACTTTAGGAAACGAATATTACAATTCAAAGTCGATAACGGATTTTAACGGCGATGATAAAGATGATTTAGTTCTTGTTTACCTTGATGATACGGGAGAAATGCAAAAATCATATTTTCGTTGCTTTACTCTTTCAGAAAGTAATGAGTTTGTAAAGTACAGTGATGTGCAAATAGATAGTCATATCAGCGCAGTTTCAAAAATTCAGTTTGATACGGTTCGGTATAAGGGTGAAATTTGTAAGCGTGTATTTATAGACTGTATGAAAACCGAGTCCTCAATGTTTACAGAAATGCTTTATTGGGATTTTGAAGAATTAGAAACTGTAAGAGGCGTTAAAAATCCGGTATCAACCACTTTGAGAAATTCAAAAATTTATTGCCGAGATATTGACGGCGACTCTCTTATAGAAATTCCGTCGAACACTAAATTGCATGGCGACGAGAACCTTTTAACTGTTAAAAAGGTTGATGTTTCCTACACATTTACAATGCTCGAATGGCTCAATACCTTTGGAGATAAAAGCGAAGGTAATATAAATACTCTTTTCAATCCTATTGATTCCTATCTTTACAGGGTGACGCGGGTTAACGATGTTACCGTGTATTACGATGCTTTAGGACAGGCTTTGAAATTCTGTATATGGGATAATGAAGAGAAACTTGTAAAAGACGAGCTTTTGTCAATTTCTTTAAGAATGGAAAATGATGAAACAACCGTTAAAGGCAAAAAGCTTTTAAAAACCGACAACGGAACCTTTTATTATGAGATAACTCCTTACGGAGAAGATTTTGGAATTACTGATGAAGGTGTAAAATCTTCGTTTATTATAATCAATTGAAATATAATCAACTGAAAGCGAGAAGAATTATGAAAAAAGTACTTATTGCTGAAGATGAATCCGCTATTAGAGAAATTATCAGTATAACCTTGCGCAGAGCAGGTTATGAGGTAACAGAGGCTTGTGACGGTCAGCAGGCATTGGATTTGTACAGCGAGAAAAACGGAGAATTTGACGTTGTTTTGTTGGATATTATGATGCCGAATGTAGACGGACTTGAGGTTTGCAAGAGGCTTAGAAATGTCAGCGGAACGGTGGGTATAATTATGCTTACCGCCAAGACACAGGAAATGGATAAGGTTTCGGGTCTTCTTATGGGTGCGGATGACTACATAACAAAGCCCTTTTCACCGTCGGAGCTTATGGCACGAGTGGACAGTGTTTATCGCCGTGTTGCAATGAATACGCAAACTAAGGCTCAACCTGCAAGAGCGGACAAAATCACTATAGAACCTTTTGAGCTTAATTTGAGAAACAGAACATTGTATAAAAACAATGAGCTTATTGAATTAACGCAGGTTGAATTTCAGATTATTGAATTTTTCTTTACCAATGCAGGTAAGGCTTTAAGCAGAAACGACATTTTAAAACAAGTATGGGGCGAATCCTATTTCGGTGACGAAAAAGTTGTTGACGTTAACATCAGACGTCTCAGAATGAAAATAGAGGACGAACCTTCTATCCCTAAGCATCTCGTAACTGTTTGGGGTATGGGCTATAAATGGCTTTAATTTATAAATAAATTTTGATGTGAAGAGGTGAGAGCGGTGAAAATTAAAGGAATTACAAAAAGATGGGCAACAAACACACTTCTTGTTACTGCTCTCATTTTGCTTGTTCTTCTGTCTGTTTGCGTAGTTTTTGTTGTCAGCTACTACAGAAACTATGTAACAAATTATCTTTCCGGTTATGCCAACGAAAGTGTTACCACATTCTTTTCTCCCTATGTAGGCGGTAGCGACGAGATTTTCAACCAAAAGGCAAAAGAATTTGTTGACAGTTTTGCCGATAAAAGCAGAATGGAAGTTCAGGTTGTTAACCGTAAAGGAAGTGTTTCTTTTTCTTCTTCAGGCTTTGGTGTGAATGAAACTGTTGAAGCTATGGATGATGTTCAGGAAGCACTTGAATCCTCCAGCGGTATAAGTAAATGGGCAGGCTTTAACAGTAACGGTGAGCATATTATGGCGGTTTCTATGATATTGCCTCGTGTTGATAGCGAATTTACAGGTGCAGTTCGTTTTATCACCTCTTTAAGAGCGATTGACAGGCAAATAATCGGACTGATTGTTATAATATCGATTGTTTATTTCATTGCTCTGTTATTTGTGGCGTTATCAGGTATTTTCTTTATACAGACTATTGTTGCGCCTGTTCGGAAAATTAATGATGTTGCGAGAAAGTTTTCCGAAGGCGAGTTTGATGTAAGAATAGAAGCCGACGGTCGTGAAGACGATGAAATAACCGAGCTTGCTGAATCAGTTAACGGAATGATTGCGGAGGTTGCCGCAACAGATAAATTGAAAAATGACTTTATCTCAACGGTTTCTCACGAATTAAGAACACCGCTTACTGCGATTAAAGGCTGGGGAGAGATGCTCAAAGAGCTGGACGGAGAAGACAGAGAAATTTCCCGAAGAGGTACCGAGGTTATAATCAACGAATCCGAACGTCTTTCAAGACTTGTTGAAGAGCTTCTTGACTTCTCACGAATTCAAAACGGAAGTATGACTTTAAGACTTGAAAAAATCGATGTTCTTGCAGAACTTGATGAAGCGATATTTGTTTTTAAAGAGCGTTCCAAACGTGACGGAATTGAATTAACATACTCAGTTCCCGAAATTCCTGCACCTATGATGGGTGACACCAACAGAATCAAACAGGTGTTTGTTAATATTCTTGACAACGCCTTTAAATATTCCGAGCAAGGCGGTCTTGTTAATGTTGAGGCAACCGTCAATGACGGCACACTTGTTATCAATTTTGCAGATAACGGTTGCGGAATAGCAGAAGAGGATTTGCCCAATATAAAGAAGAAATTTTACAAAGCCAATTTGCAGGTTCGCGGTTCCGGTATAGGACTTGCGGTTGTTGATGAAATAGTTAAACTTCATAACGGTGTTTTTGAAATTAACAGTGAACTCGGTGTGGGAACAACAGTAACGGTTGTTTTCCCTGTTGAAAAAGTTGCAGTGGAGCAGCCCGCGCCCATTATTGAAGAAATGAAGGTAGAAAGTGATGAGTAAGAAAGAAAAATGCTGCCCTAAAATTTCTGTTGGCGGACAGGCTCTTATAGAAGGCATTATGATGCAAGGACCTAAAGGTGCCGCAATGTCTGTAAGACTTCCCGATGGAACAATAGATACAGAAATGCTGGAGGTAAAGCACGTAAGAGATAAATTCAAGCCTGCAGGTCTTCCTTTAATAAGAGGCATTTTCAATATGGTTGAGTCTATGCTTTTCGGCTTCAAGTGTATGGAAAAATCTGCGGAAAAAGCAGGTCTCGATGATGACACAGACCCTGAAAATATGTCTAAACTCGATAAATGGATTTCCGACCATTTCGGACCTAAAATGATGGCAGTGATTACGGGAATTTCAATGATTCTCGGTTGCGGTCTTGCTTTCGTTCTCTTTTTCTATCTCCCCACATTCCTTGTAGACACTGTCGATAAATATCTTTTTAAGGATGCTTTAGCTAATCTCCATCCTCTTTTTGAGGGTATAATGAGAATGATTATATTTGTTACTTATATTTGGCTTGTTGCAAAAATTCCGGATATAAAAAGAGTGTTTATGTACCACGGTGCAGAGCATAAGTCAATTTTCTGCTATGAGCAGGGGCTTGAGCTTACAGTTGAAAATGTAAGAAAGCAACAGCGTTTTCATCCCCGTTGCGGAACAAGCTTCATTTTTGTAATACTTATCATAAGCATTTTGCTTTCATCCGCTCTTGTGGTAATTTTCCCCGGTATTGACGAAGTTCGAGCCGTTTGGATGGCAATCAAACTTTTAATTGTTCCTCTGACTGTTGGTATTGGTTACGAATTTATTCGCTATGCAGGAAAGCACGATAACTTACTTGTCAGAATTCTTTCTGCACCTGGTCTTTGGATGCAGCGCATTACAACTAAAGAGCCTACTGATGATATTATTGAAGTTGGTATTGAAGCAATTAAAGCAGTGGTTACGGAAAAATCGGAGGACGAAACAGAGTGAGAAATCTTTATTCCGTCTACCGTGAAGCAGTAAAAGCTCTTACAGATGCAGGGTGCGACAGTCCCGAGTTTGATGCTCAACAGATGGTGTCCTATTGCTTAGGGTTTAACAAAACCCAACTGCTTTTAAATTCAGGCAGTTCTGTAGAAGACGGTAAATTAATTTTCTTTGAGGACTGCGTTAAACGGCGTTGCGCCCACGAACCCCTCCAATATATTTTGGGAATGTGGGATTTTCACCGTTTTAGCTTTAAAGTAGGTGAGGGCGTTCTTATTCCTCGCCCTGAAACGGAGCTTTTAGTGGATTTTGCCGCAGAAAAAATACAGAAAAACAACTTCACGGTTGTTTATGACCTTTGCTGCGGAAGCGGTTGTGTGGGTTTGAGCGTTGCAAAGCTTTTTCCAAAGGTAAGAGTTTTCTGCGTAGATATTTCCGACAAAGCAATTGAATATACAACAAAGAACAAAGAGCTTTTAGGTGCGGACAACGTAACAATATTAAAAGCAGATGTTCTTGATTCCGTTGGATTTTTAGGCTTACCGCGTCCCGACATCATTCTCTCGAATCCACCCTATATAAAAACCGAAGAAATAAAAAATCTTCAACCCGAAATTGCTTATGAACCCTTTATAGCTCTTGATGGCGGTGAAGACGGACTTGTGTTTTATCGAGCACTTTCTGAAAATTGGTTCACTTACATAAATAAAGGTGGCTATATTGCAATGGAAATCGGAGAAGAACAGGGGAAAGATGTATTATCATTGTTTATAAATAAAGCTGAAAAGGCAAGAATTATTAAAGATGCAAGCGGTCTTGACAGAGTGGTTGCAGTAAAAAGATAAATTTAAGGTGAAGTATTATGATTAGATATTTAGGTGATATAATGACAGGCAATTTCGATATAATTGATCTTGTCATCTATTTCAGTTCAATAGCTTTCGTTGTTTTCTGTGCAACACCTTTGCACGAGTTTGCTCACGCTCTTATTGCGGTTAAACTGGGTGATGATACACCTCGTTTGAGAGGCAGGCTTACAATAAATCCTGTGGCACATATTGATAAGATAGGTGCTTTAATGATTTTCCTTTTCGGGTTTGGTTACGCAAAACCCGTTGAGGTAAGAATGAGAAAATTCAAAAAACCCAAAAGAGATATGGCGCTCGTTGCGTTGGCAGGACCTGTATGCAATCTTTTGCAAGGCTTTATTTCAGTTTTTATTTACAATGCTTTATATTATTTTGCAATGAATAACGATAATGTTATTCTCACTTATATGTCCTTGTTTTTCTTATACGCGGCGGTAATAAATATCAATCTTGCAGTGTTTAATTTGTTACCTATACCACCCCTTGACGGTTCAAGACTTTTAACTGCCTTGTTACCCTCAAAATACTACTATAAAATAATGCAGTATGAAAGATACATTATGATAGGTTTGTTTGTTTTACTCTTTACCGGAGTTCTTTCAACGCCTTTAAGATTTCTTTCAGATTTGATTATTTCGCTTTTTGAAAGAATTACAGAAATACCTTTTATTTGATAGGATGAAATATGGAAAAATTAAACTATAAGCTTGAGGTGTTCGAAGGTCCAATGGACTTGCTGCTGCACCTTATAACAAAACACAAACTTGATATCTACGACATTCCTATTCTGGAGCTTGTGGAACAATATACTTCTTATGTCCGCGAAATGCAGGAAGAGAATATGGAAGTGGCAAGTGAGTTTCTTGAAATGGCAGCTCGACTTGTTTATATTAAAACAGTTTCTCTCTTACCTGTTTATGATGAAGCTGAAGACCTGAAAAACGAGCTTCGTGATGAGCTTCTTGAATATCGCGACTGCAAAATTCTTGCAGGAAAGCTTTCTCAGATGACAGACGGTTTTAACTATACCGCCCGTATTTTTCAGGAGAGCGTGTCGCCCGATAATACATACAAAAGGCTTCACGAACCTACGGAGCTTTTAAGCGCATATTCTCTTGCGGCGGGTAAAAAGTTAAGACGTTTACCTCCACCAATTGATTCGTTTAAAACAATTGTTACAAAGAAAATTGTATCGGTCGGTTCAAAGATTGATTCAATTGTATCTTCTCTTAAAAAACGTAAAAAACGTAAGCTTTTTGATATATATAAGGAAGCAAAATCACGTTCTGATTTGGTTGCGGCTTTCTTGGCAATATTGGAGCTTGCGAAAAATAAAACTATCTACATTTCCGGAGACGGAGATGATGCTCAAATTGAGATTTTGGAAGGAATGGAAAACTCTTGATAGAGAATAAACAAATAGCCGCCGCTCAAGCAGTGCTTTTTGCCGCGGCAGAACCTATTGAATACACAAAGCTTGCAAATGTTTTAGGCTTCGATGACGAAACAATGCTTTTAATTCTTGATGAATTGGGCAAAAAGCTTGATGCGGAAGACAGCGGAATTTGTCTTTTACAGCTTGATACTAAATACCAGCTTTGCAGTAAAAAAGAATTTGTTGATGAGATAAGAACAGTTCTTGACCTTAAAAGAAATGCACCCCTTTCTCAAGCAGCTTTTGAGGTTCTTGCAATTATTGCATATAACCAACCCATTACAAAGCCATACATAGAGCAAATTCGCGGTGTTGATTGTTCGGGCGTTGTTAATACCCTTTGTCAAAAAGAACTAATTGAAGAAAAGGGAAGGCTAGATGTTCCGGGAAGACCCGTTCTTTACGGAACAACAGCAAACTTTTTAAGATGCTTTTCCTTAAGCTCTTTGGACGAGCTTCCCGAATTGCCCTCTGCAGACAGAGATGTTTTGATGTCCGATGTTGATAACGGTCAGCTTTCTCTTTTTGATGGTGATTCAGAAGAAAGTGAAGATAAAGAGGAACAAGAAACCGTATCTGAAAACTAATAAAATAATACAGAATAAAGGGGCGATGTAATGCCTGTTTTATATACATTATTGGGAATAATTCTTTTCTTTGTTATTCTGTTCTCTTTAAAATTGACTGTAATTGTTGATTACGGAGAAAAAACGGTTGTAAGAATAAAATATCTGTTTATTGATATACCCGTTGTGGATACATCAAAAGAGAAAAAAGAAAAGAAACCCAAGAAGGAAAAGAAATCCAAAAAAGATAAAAGCAAAGAGGAAGAGCCCACTGTTGATGCCGAAAATGAAACCGAATCGACAGGAACTGCTCAAGCCGAAGCAAAAGAAAAACCAAAGAAAGAAAAAGCTAAAAAACAAGGGAACGGATTATTAAAACAGCTTTATCTGGACCACGGTTACGAGGGTCTTGAAAAGATGCTTCGTGATTTGGGAAATTCTCTTGGAGGATTTTTCGGAAAGCTTTACAAAACCTTTACAATAGACGAGCTTTATATTACAATGATAACAGCAGGAAGCGACGCGGCAGATACCGCTATAAAACACGGTAAGCTCTGTGCCTGGCTTTATCCCGTTCTCGGAAAGCTTGTTTCAACCTGCAAGGTAAAAAAATACGATTTTGATATAACTCCCGACTTTCTTGCATCAAAATCTACTGCAAGTGCTTTTGTAAGGCTATATGTAAGACCGATTAAGATTACTAACGGTGCAGTTGTACTTGCACTTCAGTTAGCTTTTAAAATACTCTTTAAAATTCTTTTCTCTAAAAAGAAAAGCGATAAAAGTAAAAAAATCCCGCAAGCTGTGGCACAGGAAGCTTTAAAAACGGCAACAGCAGAGGGTGAAAATACTAATAAATAAACTAAAATAGATAAGGACGGTGTTTCCATTATGGAAAAATCAGCAAACGGAATTCTTCAGACGACAATCGAAAAAGTAAGAGATTTAGTAGATGTAAGCACTATTATCGGTGAACCCATTAATCTTCCCGATGGTCTTACAATCATTCCCGTATCAAAGGTTACATACGGCTTTGCTTCCGGAGGTTCTGATTTCCCCTCAAAGAACAATGTTGAGCTTTTTGGCGGTGCAGGCGGCGCAGGTATCACAATCAATCCCGTTGCTTTCCTCGTTGTTAAAGACGGCGATGTTACAATTAAACACATCGTATCAAATGACAACGCTGTTGAAAGAGCAGTTAGCCTTGTTCCTGAAATGTTTGATAAGGTAACAAAGCTCTCTTCTAAGAAAAAAGAAGACGCAGTTGAAGCAGTTGCAGAATAAACTGTAAAATTAATATAACCACCTGCATATTATTATTTGAAAGCGGGTGGTTACTTTTGCTGAAAAGAATAACAACTATTTTAATTGTTTTTTCATTGATATTCAGTTGTCTGTGTGTAAGAGTAAATGCGCAGGAGCTTTCCCTTTCTGCTAAGTCTGCAATTTTAATAAACGCTCAAACTAATGAGGTTGTTTATGAAAAAAATGCTTATGAGCAAAGGGGAATGGCAAGTACCACGAAAATAATGACATCAATACTCGCGCTGGAATATGGCAATCTAGAGAAAACCGTAACAGTAAAGGATAAAGATGTTCGAATTGAAGGCACTTCAATAGGGCTCAAAGACGGAGATAAAATAACTCTTGAAACCCTTGTTTCCGGTATGCTTCTTGAAAGCGGAAATGACGCGGCAAATGTCACGGCAACAGTAGTTGGCGGAACGAGAGAAAAATTTGTTTCTTTAATGAACAAAAAGGCAAAAGAAATTGGTATGGAAAATACTTGTTTCAAAAATCCGTCGGGTCTTACTGAGGAAGGTCATTTTTCCACGGCTTTCGATATGGCTCTTTTAGGAAGCTACGCTGTAAAAAATGAGCAGTTTCGCAGAATATGCTCTCAAAGCTCTGTACGCGTTTCTTACGGAAACCCTGAATATCAGCGCACTTTTACAAATCATAATAAGCTTTTAAATTCCTTTGAGGGAGTTTTTGGTATTAAAACAGGCTTTACAAAAGCCTCGGGTCGCTGTCTTATAAGTGCCGCCGAAAAAGACGGCGTAACACTTGTTGCGGTAACCCTTTCTGCCCCTGATGATTGGAATGACCATAAAAAGCTTTTGGAGTATGGCTTTGAAAAAGTAAAAGTATACACAGAAGATTTTGATGTGGGAAACATAAAAATCAATGTTGTGGGTTCCGATAACAAAAGCATAAAAGTTAAGCTTAACTCTGATTTAATTTACACCGCTGAGTATGAAGAAAGCCATACCGAAACGATTGTTTATTGCGAAAAATTTCTTTATGCAGGTGTAAAAAAAGGGGATAGGGTTGGTTCTGTGAGAGTATATTCAGCGAACCAAAAGCTTCTTTGCCAAAGCGAGTTAATAAGTACAGAAAATGCCCCGATGAATTTTCAAGAAAAAGAAAAAACATTAACACTGTTTGATAAATTAAAGAATATTTTAGAAAGTAAAAACAGATAGGAATAATTATGGCTCTTGTTAGATTACAAAAGTATTTATCGGAATGTTCAATTGCTTCCCGAAGAAAATCGGAAGAACTTATTAATGCCGGTAAAGTTAAAGTAAACGGCAAAGTTGCCGTTGTAGGCGATAAAATCGACCCTAAAAAAGATACAGTTACAGTTAGCGGTAAAAAGGTTGTTGCCGTTAAACAGAAATATTATATAATGTTAAACAAACCTCGCGGTTATGTTACAACTATGAGTGATGAGTTAGGCAGAAAATGTGTTGCAGAATTGGTTGAAGATGTTGGTGCAACAGTTTACCCCGTGGGAAGACTTGACAGAGATTCCGAAGGTCTTTTGCTTCTTACCAATGACGGCGAGTTTGCAAATGCGGTTATGCACCCTAGAAAGCACGTTCCGAAAACATACCGAGTTACAGTTCGCTCCAACATTAACGATGCACAGGTTGAAAAGCTTGAAACCGGAATAGATATTGAGGGCGACGGCAGAAATACCTTACCTGCACAGGTTAGAATTATAGAAAAATCTGCCGCGAGAAGTGTTTTTGAAATCACAATTTACGAGGGCAGAAACAGACAGATACGTAAAATGTGCGAGGGTGTCAGCCTCGATGTTATAAGACTTAAAAGAAATGCTATCGGTTCAATAAAGCTGGGTATGCTCAAGGTCGGAAAATGGCGTGAGCTTACAGAGGATGAGGTGCACCGTTTGCAAAGTCAATAAATTGACAACAAACTATGTATTTAGTATAATTAAAAATAATTTTTTTGAGGCGTAAATATGATTAGAAGTATGACAGGCTTCGGCAGAGCGCAAGCATCTGTCGAGGGTTACAATATTACGGTTGAAATCAGAAGTGTCAACAACAGATATTTTGATTTTTATGCAAAGATGCCCCGAACCTTTTCTTTTCTTGAAGAAAAAGTAAAGGCTTTGCTTTCAACAGAAATTTCTCGCGGTAAGGTTGAATGTGCATTGCAGATTGAAACAACCGCAGATGAAAGTGTTATTGTAAGCATTAACGAACCTCTTGCAGTAGGTTACGTTAAAGCAATTGAGGAGCTTGCAGAAAAGTTTGAAGTAAAAAACGATTTAACTGCACTTTCTCTCGCTCGTTTTTCAGATATTCTTTCCATAACCAAAGCCCCCGTTGATGAAGAGGATTTGTGGAGCAAGGTTCAGATTGCAGTTAAAGAAGCACTTTCTGAATTTATTAAAATGCGCGAAATTGAAGGCGAAAAGCTCAAAGCGGACGTGCTTTCAAGAGCAGATACAATAATCCAAAATGTTTCATATATTGAGGAACGCTCACCCGAAACGGTTAAAGCATATTCCGAAAAGCTTCTTGAAAGAATGAAAACCGTTTTAGGCGATACTGAGGTTGATGAAGCCCGTATTCTCACAGAGGCTGCAATTTATGCGGACAAGGTTGCCGTTGCAGAAGAAACTGTCAGACTCAGAAGTCATATTGACCAGCTTCATTCAATGCTTGACTCTAACGAAGCGGTTGGAAGAAAGCTTGATTTTCTTGTTCAGGAAATTAACCGCGAGGCTAATACAATCGGTTCAAAAGCGCAGGATGTTGATATTGCTCGCAGAGTTATTGACATTAAAGCAGAAGTTGAAAAAATCAGAGAACAAATACAAAACATTGAATAAGGTGATTATATGAAACTTGTAAACATTGGTTTCGGCAACCTTATAAATGCAGATAGGGTTGTTGCGGTTATAAGCCCCGATTCTGCTCCTGCCAAGCGTATGATTCAGGAGTGTCGCGAAAGAGCACAGCTTATTGATGCAACCCACGGCAGAAAAACAAAGGGTGTTATTATTACCGACAGTGATAATGTAGTTTTGTCATTTTTGTCGGCAGAGCAATTGCTCACAAGGTTCAATGACCAAAAAGGAGGACGGGAATTTGGCTTTGAAGGGTAAAGGTATGCTTGTTGTTCTTTCCGGCCCCTCAGGCTCGGGTAAGGACACAGTTCTGGAAAAATTGAAAGAGATGGATATTGTTTTTGATAAAACCATCTCCGCTACAACCCGTCAAATGCGTGACGGTGAAAAAGACGGTATAGATTATCATTTTATTGATAAGAATACCTTTGAAAAGAGAATAGAGGAAGGGTATTTCCTCGAATATACACAGTACAACGGCAATTATTACGGAACGCCGAAATCGGAAGTTGAAAAACATATCGACAAAGGCGGATGTATTCTTTTAAAAATAGAGGTTGAGGGTGCAGGAAACGTGAGAAAGGCAATGCCTGAAGCACTTTCAATATTTATTATACCGCCCTCAATGGAAGAGCTTGAAAGACGCTTAAGAGGCAGAGGAACGGAGACAGAGGAAAGCTTCAAAGACCGTTTTGAAACTGCTAAACAAGAGCTTTCAAGAGCTTGCGAATATGATTATGTTGTTATTAATGACGATGTTTCACTTTGTGCAGAGCAGATTTCTCATATTTTGGAATGTGAGAAATTCAAATATTGCCGCATGGAAAACATCGTAAATGATATACTTAACTAAACCCGAAAGGAAGATAAATTATGCTTAATCAAGATCTCAGCAAAGTACTCACAGGACATATCAGCCGTTACTCTCTTGTAACTGCTACTGCAAAGCTTGCACGTGAGATTTCCGACAAAAACCTTGAAGATAAGGTTATCACAACAGAAAAACCCGTTAGTGATGCTCTTAATCAACTTCTTGACGGCGCATACAAAATTGTAGAGCCCGATGAAATCGCAAATATTTAAAGTATGAGCGTCGGTGCACATATCGCCGAGGTAGCTGTTGAAGGTCTTGCATACCATTTTGATGCTGTTTATTCTTATAAAATTCCTTCCGAATTAGAAAAAAAAGCAGTTGCAGGATGCAGGGTAATGGTGCCTTTCGGCAACGGTAACCGAAAAAAACAAGGACTTATATTGTCTGTGAAGCCGCTTCTTGAAGCAGAAAACACCGTAAAGTTTAAATCCATAACTGACGTGCTTGATAAAGAGCCTCTTTTTGATGATGAAATGCTTTCTCTCGTTTTCTGGCTTAAAGAAACAACATTCTGCACTCTTTTCGAGGCAGCAAAAACAATGCTTCCGGCCGGTATAGGTCTTAATTACGTTGTATCATATATGGCGAAGGATATTTCGGAGGAAGCTTTAAATAAGCTTAAAGACGATGAAATACGAGTATATAACTATCTTAAAGATAACTGCCAATATATAAAAAGAGAAAAGATTTTTAATGATTTAGGACTTGATTCCGAAAGCAAAATCCTTGATAAGCTTGTAAAAAAAGAGGTTTTGGTTACAAATGTTGATGCAAAGCGCAAAACAGGGGATTTGACGGTTAAAAATGTTCGTTTAGCAGTCAGTGAAACCGATGCAGAGTCAATTTTGCCCAGTCTTACAGCAAAACAAAAAAGTGTGGTAAGACTTCTTCTTGATATCGGCGGTGCTTCCGTAAAAGAGGTTTGCTATTTTACAGGCGTAACTCCCGCAGTTATAAATGCAATTGTAAAAAAAGGTTATGCCGAGCTTTATGACAGTGAAATTTACCGTAAACCGAAATATGAAAAATCCGGGGAAAAAGCCGAGTCACCCCAGCTTACAAATTCACAAAACAGAGCATTTAATGAGCTTTTAGAAAAATACAAAGGCAATAAGGGTGCTGCGGCACTGCTTTTCGGCGTTACAGGTTCGGGAAAGACACAGGTTTTTCTGAAGCTTATCGAAGAGGTTATCAATGACGGTAAGGACGTAATTGTAATGGTTCCCGAAATCGCACTTACACCGCAAACTTTAGGTATTTTCTATTCTCATTTCGGCGATAAGGTGGCGGTGTTCCACAGCGCACTTTCCGCGGGTGAAAGAATCGATGAATGGAAGAGAGTTAAAAACGGCGAGGCAAAAATTGCCATAGGTACTCGTTCTGCGGTGTTTGCACCTTTCAGAAATTTAGGCTTAATCGTTATTGACGAAGAGCAGGAGCATACCTATAAATCCGAAATGTCACCCAGATATCACGCTCGCGATGTGGCACGATTCAGATGCGCTCATAACAATGCACTTCTTCTTTTGTCTTCGGCAACGCCTTCAATAGAAACCTATAAAAATGCAGTTGACGGCAAATATACCTTTATAAAACTCACGGAAAGATACGGAAAAGCAGTTCTTCCCGATGTGGTAACTATTGATATAACAGATACTAAAGGCGCAATAAGTAACGAGCTTTACTCTGCTCTTGAAGAGTGCCTTGAGGACAAAAAACAGGCTATTCTTTTAATGAACAGACGCGGCTTTAATACCTTTGCCTCTTGCGGAGCCTGTAAGACTGTTTTAACCTGTCCTAACTGCAGTATATCTCTTACTTATCACAACGCCAATAATCGTCTTATGTGCCATTATTGCGGTCATTCCGAGGTGTTTACGGATACTTGTCCCGAATGTAATGAAAAAGCCGTTAGATATGCAGGCTTCGGAACACAGAGAATAGAAGAAGAGCTTCAGAATGTTTTTCCAAATGCGAGAATTCTTCGTATGGATGCGGATACAACAATGGCAAGATATTCATATCAAGATAAATTGACCGCATTCGCTAAAGGTGAGTACGATATTCTTTTGGGAACTCAAATGGTTGCTAAAGGTCTTGATTTTCCACGTGTTACTCTCGTTGGCGTAATATCAATTGACCATCAGCTTTATAATGATGATTTCAGAAGCAGTGAAAAAGCATTTGATTTGCTCACTCAGGTTGTGGGTAGGTCAGGTCGTGGCGATTTCAAAGGCAGAGCCTTTATTCAAACTGTGCTTCCCGATAACGATATAATCGAGCTTTCTGCACAGCAGGATTATGAATCCTTTTATAAAACAGAGGAAATTATACGAAAAAGTATGGTTTATCCGCCTTTTTGCGATATTTGTTCTCTTACATTTACAAGTGAACAATTTAATCAATCTGTTTCAGGTGCAAAAATGTTTTTTGATATGATAAAAGCAGCGGTTACAGGGGAATACAGCGATGTAAAAATCAATTTGCTGGGACCATTACAACCGAGAGTTTCAAAAATCAGTAATAAATACAGAAATGTAATCACTATTAAATGTAAAAATAATAAGCGTTTCCGTGAAATGATGTCAAAGCTTTTAAAAGAGTATATGAAAAATGCGAAATATTCCACGGCAAATGTTACAATAGATATTAATCCCTTATCATAAATAAAAGGAAGATAAAAATGGCAATCAGAAATATCAGGGTTGACGATGACCCTATTTTAAGAAAAAAATCAAGAGTTGTAACAGAATTTAATGACAGACTTTTTGAGCTTCTCGATGATATGAAAGAAACAATGTACCATTCAGGCGGTGTAGGTCTTGCAGGGCCTCAGGTTGGCGTTCTCAAACGCGTTGTTGTAATGGATGTAAGCGAGGACAGAAACGAGTTTATCGAGCTCATTAACCCCGAAATAACCTATGAAGAGGGCGAGCAGACAGGTACTGAGGGTTGCCTTTCTCTTCCAGGTCTTTATGGTGTTGTTACAAGACCTAATATTGTTAAGGTGAAAGCCCAGAACCGTGACGGTAAATGGTGCCTTTATAAAGGCGAAGCTCTTAAAGCGAGATGCTTCTGCCATGAAATTGACCACCTTGACGGTGTTCTTTACAAAGATAAACTGGACGAGGGAGAACAACTCCACAGAAACGACGGTGAATAAAATGAAGGTTCTCTATATGGGTACTCCCGATTTTGCGGTTGAACCCTTAAAAGCACTTGTTAATAACGGTTATGAGGTTCTCGGTGTTGTAACTCAACCTGATAAACCCGTTGGAAGAAAGGCGATTTTAACACCGCCGCCCGTAAAGGTTGAAGCAGAAAATTTCGGTATAAAAGTCTATCAACCGCAAACACTAAAAAACGGTGAGGGAATCGAAATTCTCCGTGAACTTAATCCCGATGTTGTTGTGGTTGTTGCTTATGGAAAGATTTTACCTAAAGATTTTCTTGAATATACAAAATACGGTTGCATTAATATTCACGGCTCGATTCTTCCTAAATACAGAGGTGCCGCACCTATTCAAAGATGTGTGCTTGACGGTGAGGAATATGCGGGTGTAACGTCCATGCAGATGGATGTAGGACTTGATACGGGCGATATGCTTCTTTGCGAAAAGACCAAAATCGGTGAAAATGAAACTGCAGGAGAGCTTTTTGACAGACTTGCACCTTTAGGAGCAGAGCTTCTTATAAAAACTCTTGTTGCATTAAAAAAAGGCGAGTTAGTTCCCCAAAAGCAAAATGATG
Source organism: Acutalibacteraceae bacterium (assembly GCA_045536495.1). Lineage (GTDB taxonomy): Bacteria > Bacillota > Clostridia > Oscillospirales > Acutalibacteraceae > DTU089. The sequence continues at coordinate 17,000 of JAZSNR010000017.1, read as the reverse complement.
AGGAAAGCACCTATGCCTCAATGCTTGATAAAGCAATGTCACCTGTTGATTTTAATAAAACATCGCAGGAAGTTCATAACCAAATTCGAGGTCTTGACCCTTGGCCCGTTGCGCTGACTTACCTTGAAGGTAAAACCTTAAAGCTTTTCCGTTCTTCAATTTCTGATGATTTATGTGGTGGCAAAGCAGGGGAAACCAAAACTCTTAAAAACGGTCTTGCAATTTTCTGTGGTGACGGTAAAGCGGTAATCGTTTCAGAGGTTCAGTTTGAGGGCAAAAAACGTATGAATGCCGCAGACTTTTTAAGAGGTCATCCCATTCCTGACGGCACAATTTTGCAATAATTAATATATTGTTAAAATTTAAAATACAGTTGATTAAATATATTGGTATATTATAAATGTGAAGAATTATTTTTACATTTATGGAGGTTGATATAATGCCCTTTTTCTATTTTGACTATTATTATATTATTCTCGTTGTTCCCGTAATTATTGCTTCACTTATTATTCAGGCAAAGTTGAAATCAACTTATGCAAAATATTCTAAAATCGGTAATGCCCGCAATATAACAGGTGCTCAGGCGGCGCAGATGGTTCTCGGTTATTACGGAATTCACGATGTTAATATCGAGCACGTCAGCGGTAAGCTTTCAGACCATTATGACCCAACAAGCAAGGTTATTCGCCTTTCTGACGGTGTTTTTAATGGTTCGTCAATTGCGGCGGTTGGTGTTGCTTGTCACGAAGCAGGTCACGCGGCACAGCATGCTGAGGCTTATAAGCCCATCAAAATCAGAAATCTTGTTTTACCTGTTTGCAATATAGGCTCAACCCTTTCAATGCCTTTACTAATAGCAGGCGTGCTTTTCGGTTATGAACCTCTTATCTGGATTGGTATCGGCTTTTTCTCATTTGTTGCTGTTTTTCAGTTGATTACCTTGCCTGTAGAATTTAATGCAAGCAGAAGAGCTTTAAGCGTTATTGAATCGAACGGACTTCTTTCCTTTGAGGAGAAGAACGGTGCGGCTAAAGTTTTAAAAATGGCGGCTATGACTTACGTTGCCGCTTTGGCAACAAGTATTGCCCAAATTTTGCGTTTAATATTATTGTACGGCGGTAGGAGAAACAGAAGATGAGTAAATCGGCAAGGCAAATTGCCTACGAAATACTTTTAAAAATTGAGGTAGCAGAAGCTTATTCTAACCTTGCAATAGACAGTGCTGTTAAGATGTATAATCCTGACAGCACTGATTGTGCTTTTATTTCCCGACTTGTGTACGGTGTTGTTGAAAGAAAAATTACCCTTGATTCTGTGATTTCCGGGTATCTTTCAAAGCCTATAAAGAAAACAAAACCTGAAATTATCACAATTTTGCGATTGGGAGCATATCAATTGCTTTTTATGGACAAGATACCCGAAAGTGCCGCAGTAAATGAAAGCGTGAAACTTAGTAAAACCAATAAATGCGAGTTTGCATCGGGTCTTGTTAATGCAGTTCTTCGTAAAATTGCAAAAAACGGTCTTGTGATTAATGAAGATTTAACTGAAACAGAAAAAGTATCTGTTATTTATTCTGTTCCCGAAGAGGTTGTTAAATTCTTAATTTATCATTATGGAAAAGAGAATACGGAAGCGTTTTTTAAAGAAACTCTTGAACCTAAAGAGATATTTATAAGGGTTAATACAGTTAAAACAACGAGTGAAGAACTAAAAACTCTCCTAAAAGAAGAAAATGTAAATGTATTTGATACATATTTAGAGAATGCATTGAAAATAGAGGTTAGCGGTGCAGTTTATGATTTAACCAGCTTCAAAAAAGGCTTGTTTCACGTAGAAGACCTTTCTTCTCAGCTTTGCGTAGAAGCGCTTGAGCTTTTTGAGGGAGCAACTGCTATTGATGTTTGTGCTGCACCGGGTGGAAAAAGCTTTACTGCCGCACAGTATATGGAAAATAAAGGAACTCTGTATTCCTGCGATATTTATTCTCAAAGAACAGGTTTAATAAAAGAGGGTGCAGAGCGTTTAGGTCTTACGAATATAAAACCTTTTGTGAATGATGCAACTGTTTTTAATGAAGCTTTACCCCAAATGGACAGGGTTCTTTGCGATGTTCCATGTTCGGGCCTTGGTATTATCGGCAAAAAACCCGAAATCAAATACAAAAAGCTTGACGATACCAAGAGTTTACTGCCGATTCAAAAACAAATTCTTGAAACGTCTTCAAAATATGTTAAAAGCGGTGGAAGGCTTGTTTATTCAACTTGTTCTGTAAACCCCAACGAAAACAGAAAAATCTGTGATGCTTTTTTGAAAGAGCATTCGGAATTTCAATCAGCCAGAGTTTTGCCTGAAATTGAAAGAGCAGTTGACGAGGGTGACTATTTAACCCTCTTTCCGCATAAAAATAATTGTGACGGCTTTTTTGTTGCCGCATTCCGGAGAAAGTAAGAAAATATGGAAAAGAAAGATATTGTTTCAATGAACTTTGATGAACTCTCGGCAGAGTTCAAAAAGATGGGTTTACCCAAGTTCAGAGCTAATCAGGTTTATGATTGGCTTCATAAAAAATGCGTTGCATCTTTTGAAGAAATGACCAATATTTCAAAAGATTTAATCAAAAAATTAAATGACAATTTTGTCATTTTTTCCTGTACTATTGAAAAAAAACTTGTTTCGCGGTATGATAATACGGTAAAATACCTGTATTCTTTGCCTGACGGAGAATATCTTGAATGTGTGGTTATGGATTATAAATACGGCCATACAATTTGTGTCTCCACTCAGGTAGGGTGCAAAATGGGTTGTTCTTTTTGTGCATCGGGTATTGGTGGCTTTAAGCGTCAGTTAAAGCCGTCGGAAATTCTCGGTCAGATTTATGCTGCTCAACGTGATTTAGGTTTGCGTATTTCACGAATTGTTTTAATGGGAATGGGTGAGCCTCTCGATAATTTCGAAAATGTTATGCGCTTTTTAGAGCTTGTGAGCGATGAAAAGGGGCTTAATATCGGAATGAGGCATATTTCACTTTCCACAAGCGGAATTGTGCCGAGAATATATGATTTGCTTGACAGAGATTTACAGCTTACATTGTCTGTTTCTCTTCACGCACCAAATGATGAAATTCGCTCCAAGATTATGCCTGTGAATAAATCCTGGAATGTTGACGAGCTTCTTAAAGCCTGTAAGACGTACGGCGATAAAACATCAAGACGTATTTCTTTTGAATACGCTATGATGAAAGGTGTAAATGACACTCCCGAATGTGCCAGGGAATTAGGGGCTAAATTAAAGGGTATTCTTTGTCATATTAATCTTATTCCTGCTAACGAGGTAGCTGAAAAAAGCCACGTAAGAAGCAGTGACAATGATATACAAAGCTTTAAAGCTATACTTGAAAAAGCAGGGCATACGGTGACAATCCGCCGTACTCTCGGCTCTGATATAAACGCTTCTTGCGGTCAGTTAAGACGCGAGAGGATTAAAGAAGATAACGCTTAATGAAAAGAGGTGAAACACCGTGAAAATACTTGCAAAAACACATATAGGCCTTGTCAGGGAAACCAATCAGGACGCATACGATGCCGGTCACTTTGATGGGGACGATACTTGGGCAGTTGTCTGTGACGGAATGGGCGGTGTTTCAGGCGGTCAGGTTGCAAGTGGTATATGTGTTGAAAAGGTTTCAGAAGCGATTAAACGCGGTTACAGAGATAAAATGAGTATCAATAGCGTGAAAAATCTTCTGATTTCTGCAATTAACGCGGCAAACTCGGCAGTGTTTAAGGAAGCGCAGGAGAAATATGAACTTAAAGGTATGGGCACTACTGTTGTGGCGGTTCTTGTTCTGAATTCTGTTGCTGTAATTGCTCACGTGGGCGACAGCAGAGCGTATATCTTAAATGAAGATATAAAACCTGTTACAAAAGACCACTCCTTTGTTCAACTGCTTATTGATACGGGTAAAATTACCGAGGAAGAAGCAAAGGTTCATCCCGACAGAAATGTTATAACAAGAGCAGTTGGTATTGAACACGTTGTTGATGTTGAAATTGATGTTGTTGACATTAACGAAAATGATAAACTTCTTATTTGCACAGACGGACTCAACGGTTATGTTGAGGATGTTGATATATTAAAAACAGTTATTGAATACGGTGATTCTTCAGCCGAAAAACTTGTGGAAACGGCAAATAATGCAGGTGGTCGCGATAATGTGACTGTGGTAATGCTTGTCGAAGATGTTCAAGGAGAGTAAGTATGGAAAATTATGTAGGAAAAAGACTTGACGGAAGATATGAAATTCAGGATGTTATCGGCGTTGGCGGTATGGCGGTTGTTTACAAGGCATACGACAATATCGATGACAGAATTGTTGCTGTAAAGGTTCTTAAAGAGGAATATTTAGCAAACGAAGAATTCCGTCGCAGATTTAAAAACGAATCAAAAGCCATTGCAGTTTTGTCCCATCCCAATATTGTTAGGGTTTATGATGTTAGCTTTGGTGACAGATTACAGTATATCGTAATGGAATATATTGAGGGCATAACTCTTAAGGAATACATAGAAAAACGCGGTGTTATTGATTGGAATGAAGCGTTATTCTTTATTATTCAAATTCTCCGTGCTCTTCAACACGCTCACGATAAGGGTGTTGTTCATAGAGACGTTAAACCCCAGAATATAATGCTCCTTGAAAACGGAACTATTAAGGTTGCCGATTTCGGTATTGCAAGATTCAGCCATAGCGAAAGCCGTACTGTTACAGAAAAAGCAATCGGTTCTGTTCATTACATCAGTCCCGAACAGGCAAAAGGCGAGCTTACAGATGAAAAAGCAGATATCTATTCCGTTGGTATAATGCTCTATGAAATGCTTACAGGTCAGCTTCCATTTGATGCTGATAATGCGGTAAGCGTTGCTCTTATGCAGGTTAATAATGAGGCACAGTTGCCTCGTACAATTAACCCACGCATTCCTGTTGGTTTTGAGCAAATTACAATGAAAGCAATGCAAAAGAGCACACGTGAACGTTATCAGAGTGCCGCAGAAATGCTTTTGGATTTGGAAGAATTAAAGAGAAATCCCAATATTAAATTTGATTATCAAACCTATTTTGTTGATATGGATGCAACTCGTCCTATCGGCAAAATCCAGGAAAAAACAAGGACAATTCCCGTTGTGAGCGGAGCAACCGGTGAGGTTAAAGAGAAACCTGTTATGGTACCTCCGTCAGCAGAGGTTCAAAAGAAGGTTCGTGAGTTTTCCGATACAAGCGAAAATGATGCGGTGCAGGATGTTCAAAAGAAAGGTGTAAATAAAAAAGCCATTATTGCAGGTGTAGCAGTTGCGGTTGTTTTGTTTGCAATAATCCTTTTGTGCACAAAGCTTTTCGGTGATAAAAAGATTGAAGTTGATAGTTTCGTAGGAATGAACTATGAACTTCAAATCAAAGATAATGAAGAGTACAACGAAAAATATAATTTTGAGATTTATTATGCGTCCTTCTCCGATGCTCAAGAGGGTTGTGTTTATGACCAAGACCCCAAAGCTGGTACAGAATTACCGGAAGGCTCAACAATAATTCTTTATATTGCAAAAGCGGGCGAGGGTCAGGTTGTTCCTGATTTCACAGGTAAGAATTTCCGTGAAGCAAGCGATACTCTCGAAACTCTCGGCTTCAATGTTGTGGTTGTTCCCACAGAGGATAGCTCTGTTACAGTTGGTCAGGTAATAAGAACTGACCCTGCCGCTAATACAACAGTTTCCGTTGGCGCAACCGTTACAATTTATTACGCTGCAGATACAGCTTCAGACAAACTCTTCAAAATGCCGAAGCTTGAAGGCAAATCTCTTGATGATGCAAAAGAAATTCTCCAAGAAAGCGGACTTGTTTTATATAAAGTAGAAAGTGCAGACAGTACCGTTGAAAAGGATTATGTTCTCAATCAATCTCCTGCGGATGGTTCTCCTGTAAGAGAAGGAGATACAGTAGTTCTTACTGTAAGTTCGGGTTGTGTTAATGCACAGAAAACCCTTACTCTTCCCAAAGCAGGAAGTGTTACAGTTAAAGTGCTTCTTGATGGCGAGTTGGTGAAAACGGAAGAAGTAAATACCTCTCTTAACAGCACCTATGTAGTTTCTGCAAGCGGTAGCGAAGAAGAGTCTGAGCTTGTTGTTTATCTCAATGATGCTCTTTTCTACGAAGCAACAGTTGATTTTACCAGAGACCCTGCTAAATTTACTAAAGAAAAAACCTATTCCGTTGCTTTTTATGCAGATGTAACGGGTCTTACCGAAATCGAAGCAGTTAATACACTCAACAGTCTTGGTTATAAAAATGTTACGGTAAGATATGAAGAGAGCTTTGAAAAAGAGGGTACTGTAATTTCTCAATCACCTGCTTATTCAACTGCTCCCAATCTTGATAAAACGACAAATATCGTTTTAACTGTTTCTAAAAAGGAAGTAACTGAAACAGTACCTCAGACGATACCCGAGGAAAGCAGCACGGAAGAATTGGTACAGTAATTTATGGAGAAAGTTTTAGACGGAATAATAATAAAAGGTATCGGCGGGTTCTATTATGTGGAAGCCGCCGGAGAGGTTTTTGAGTGTAAAGCAAGAGGTGCATTCAGAAAAAAGAAAATTATACCTCTTGCAGGCGATAATGTAACAATAACCGTTCGTCAGGACAGAGAGAATACAATTGATGAAATTCACGAAAGGAAAAATTTCCTTTTAAGACCGCCTGTTGCAAATATCGACACGCTTATTATAGTTTCCTCTGTAAAAGAGCCTGTGCCAAGCCTTTTGGTTATTGATAAATTAACAGCTATTGCTGTTGATAAAGGTATAAAACCCTGCGTAGTTTTTTCAAAAAGCGATTTAGGTGAAACAAACGAGCTTGAAGAAATCTATAAAAAGGCAGGAATTTCCGTTGCTTCGGTATGTTGTAAAAACGGAGACGGTGTTGACAAAGTAAAAGAAATGATAGGCGAGGGTATTACTGTTTTTACGGGTAATACAGGCGTAGGAAAGTCCTCACTCCTTAATTGTATTGATGAACGCTTCTCTCTCGCAACAGGTGAGGTTAGCGATAAATTAGGCAGAGGCAGGCACACAACCCGCGAAGTTACCCTTTATCACATAGGCAATGGTCTTGTTGCGGATACACCCGGCTTTTCCTCTCTAGATATTGAACAAAGCAGTGAGATAATCGTTAAAGAAAATTTACCTTTCTGTTTCCCTGAATTCAGCGAATATCTGGGCAAATGCAAATTTGCATCTTGCTCCCATACCGTTGAAAAAGGTTGTTGCATTTTAGATGCTTTAAAAGACGGGATTATACACGAAAGCAGGCATAATAATTATGTTGCAATGTATAATGAGGTTAAAGACTTAAAGGATTGGCAACTGTAACACTTTCAAATACTCCTCATATTATGTAGTAAATACATAAGGAGTGGTGCTTTGTGAAAGTTGTTGTATGTCGCAGTCCTAAGTTCTTAAGAGGGATTCTTAAATTGATGTTTGGTATAAAAGACGAATAAACACATAAAAAAGCTCGGTCAAAAGACCGAGCTTTTAATTTATCTTTCGGTTAATGTTCCTGCATTGTATTCCCATGGTTCAAAACCACCGTCAAAAGCAGGGGAGTTTTCTGCTAGGGTGAAATCGCGGTTTTCGGCATCCTTGAAAAGCGGGTCTGCTAAAATTGCATTGTTATAATAACCTCTGCCGTACATACCTAAAATGTTTTCACTCTCGAAGATATTTGTCGACGGACCGGAGTGAACTGTTTTACCGAATGTGTTGTAGTCCCAATATAAATTGTTATCATCCTTGAACCAATCAAGGCTTATTGTTTCCCAATACATTGGTGTATCATCACCAACAAAAATATTGTTGTAAAGATACAAGGAGTTATGGTCTTCTCTTCTTGTTATCCTGAACTGACCTTCGCCACCAAAAGCAAAGATGTTATTTCTAATCATATTATCTTTGCCGTAGTGTTGGTGGAAGGTCTGGGAAGAGCAGTCATAAACAAGATTCTTTTCAACGAGAATTTCTGATGAACCTTCGTCAAGGTAAATACCCCAACCACCGTAGCCATATTGACCTTCATCGCAACCGACATTATAAATTATATTTTCGGAAATAACTGTATCGGGCTGAATACCGAGAGTATAAATACCGCCCATATCTGAAAGCCAACCGTTACCGATGTTGTAAATAAGATTGTTACTGATGTTTATATTGTTAGTGGGGTTGTCTGTGTAGCCCCAGTTCCAACCAACGGAAATACCTGTGTACCAACCATCGTGAATTTCATTGTGGGTAAGGTCGCAATCAATTGCGTGGGTAAGAAGAATACCGATTGCATTGTTGAAAATTCTGCCATAGTTACTGATGTGGCAGTCAGTAACATTGATATTCTGTGTTGTGGCAGGAACAACAAAATCACCATTTATGAAAACTGCGTTACCACCGATTTCGTTGAACAAGCAGCTTGTGATGTTGCAATCTTTTGAAGCGCTTTCGAATTTAACCGCAGTATAAGAAATGTTTTCGAAATTACAATCTGTGAAATTTATACCCTTCGAGGATGCAATATATATTGCAGCAGGCACTTCGAATGCAGCCTGAGGATGAACTCCGCTATACTCTATATTTTTATATAAAGAATGTGTTTCCGGGAATGCCTTTCCATAGAAACCGTAATCTTTACCTGTGTGGTCCCAGTCCGTTTTTTCAAAATTGATACCCTGGAAAGAAATGTTTTCTGCGTTGTTTATTGTTATGAGTTGTTCAGTTTTACCGGCATAAAGAACTGTATTTTTAACAGTGTCATTTTCTTCGGGTATGTAATAAAGCTTGCCTTCGCTTCTGTCAAGGTACCATTCACCCGGTAAAGTTAGAGCTTCCTTGACATTTTCAAATATGAAGTTATCTTCAACTCTTATTGTCATTGAAGTAGGCTTTCTGGTTTCAATTCTGCCGGTTTTCTTGTCAATTGAATTAACAGGCATAAGCTCGTCGCACCAGAAGTGCATAAGTTTTATATCAATATCTTCAGGGTTGCTGAAATCAAGCATATCAGATGTGTTTGCATAGAAAACTGCTGAATGAGTGAAAAAGTCAGGATCTGTTTCGGGAGCAATTGCTTCGTCAATTTTGGGATCTGCAACCTTAAAAACATCTGTTTTAGGATAAATTGAACGTGAAAGTCTTTTGCCGTCCTTGAAAAGTGAACGGAAATAATCATCGTCACTCTTAACGGGCATATCTGTGACAAAAGCTTTAACATTATTGAGCTTTGTTTCTTTCCAATTACCTTTGATTTCCTTTGAACCTGAGAAAATGACCTCTTCATCAGGGTAAGAACGATAAAGAACATTGTTTTTATCGATTTTGTCAAAGGCTACTGTATCAAAGAATGTGTAAGTGCCTTCTCTGAACCAAACAGTAACTTTTTTATCTTTCGGAATGCTTAAAGATTTTAATTTTTCTTTTGCACCTTTTAAGGTTTTTAATGGTGCTTCCAATGTTCCATCAGCATTATCATCGCCATTGGTTGCAACTATTAAATCAAATTCACCCATTTTAAATTCACCCTCATCAAAAATCTGTTTTGTGGGTTTCTTATCATTATCATTAAAAACAGCAACTCTTTTATCGGGAAAGTTTGCAATAAATGCAACTGCACCTGCTATTATTACTAACGCAAGAATGATTGAAACAACAGTTATAACAATTTTCTTTGCTTTCTTTTTATTTATCGTTTTTTTCATACCTGTTCATCCTAATTAAAATTTAATTCTTTCTCCTGTGTGAGCATTAACAATTGCTTTATGAACACCGATATAGGTATTTGAAATATATTTATCAAGATGTAAGCTACCGAAGAACCAACGCTGGAATTCACTGCATTTTGAAAGCTCGTCAAAATAAGCGTTGAGAGTTGTAACGCGTACTGCCTCGCTTTCTCCTAATTTCAAAAAGCCTTTAATGGTGGAAGAAGGTTCGTGGGTAATTATAACATCAATTTTGCAGTCGTTTTTTTCAAGGTTTTCTGCACCTTCAAGAAGCTCTTCTTTTGAAGGGATTTCATATTTAAGCCAAGGATTGTCTTCAAGTCTTGAATCGAGGTCGGGGCTTTCTCCGCCACCCATAGTAAATATTTTAAGCCCGTCAATAGTGAAAACCTGACCGCGCATAAGGTGGAAAATATTATCTGAAATCTGGTGAACCTTACCGCCGTTCCAGGTGGTGAGAGGGTAGCCGTTTAAAAGGTCAAAGTTTTCGTGAGTTCCGTCAATAAAGCAAATGTTATATTTACGTTTTGAAAAAGCCTTGAGTATTTTTTGCTCTGCTTTAGACTTGTCCCAAATGAAACCAAAATCACCGCAGACAATCAAAGTGTCGCCCTCTTTTAAATCTTTGAGAACAGATTTGGAAAGTCTTTCGGGATCGCCGTGAGTATCCCCGGTAACAAAAACCATAATTTTGTACTCCTTTTTTGAAAAATACTATTTTAATTCTTAAAGAAAAATGATATACTTAATATACCTCCCTGGCGAAGGGAGGGGGACCACGCCGAAACTTGTTTTGGTGTGGTGGAGGGTTCTAGCACCTATAGGTGCGTATAATAAAATCCTTTACTATATTATTAAATCTATTCTATAACATTTCGCGGTGATTGTCTATGAAAAAATTGCTGATTTTAATAAATTGTTTGATTTTGCTCTTTTCTTTCTGTACTCCTGTTTTTGCGGCAGAGATTGAAGAGGATAAAGTGAAAACTAAAGGCGCTTATTATGACATTGATGCTCCTGATTATGAAACGGAAATAGCCCTTCTTGTAAACGCAGATACCGATACTGTTATTTACAGTAAAAATGCTGACAGGGTAACAGCACCTGCATCTCTTACAAAGCTTGTAACCGCAATGGTTGTTCTTAATGAATGTACGGATTTACAAAAGAAAATCGTATGCTCTTATGATGCGGTTCACAGCCTTGACGGAACAGGAAGCTCTGTTGCAGGTCTTATAGCGGACGAAAAAACAACTCTCGAAATGCTTTTATATTGCCTGTTCCTTCCAAGTGCAAATGATGCCGCGGCAGTTTTAGCCGAAACCTTCGGTGACGGTAAGTCGGAAACCTTTGTTGCAAAAATGAACGCGTATGTTCAGGAGCTGGGTTGTAAAAACACTCACTTTGCCAATGCTCACGGTCTTGATGATGAATCGGTAAAGGGTTTTGAAAGCGATACCCAAAACAGAACTACCGCAACAGATATGTATATCATTGCAAAAAAGGCACTTGAAAACGAAACAATAGTTAAAATTTCTTCAAAATACGGCAAAACAATGCCGAAAACAAATAAAAGCGATATAAGATATCTTTATAATACTAATCCGCTTCTTAACAGTTATTCCGAATATTATTATGAGGAGGCAATAGGTCTTAAAACAGGTACTACCGATAAAGCAGGTGCTTGTCTTATATCAAGCGCAACAAAAGACGGTTATACATATATTTCTATCGCTATGCGAGGTGAAACCGATAAAATAATTGACGGTAAACCATATAACACCGCTTTTCTTATGTGCCGCTATATGCTTCGTTGGGCATTTAATAATGTTAAAATGAAAGTTATTGCCGATGATAATTATATTTTAGGTGAGGTTGGAGTGAAATTCGGACAAGGCGCAGATTATGTAGGTCTTGTTCCGAAGATTTCTATTGCATCTGTTGTTCACGAGAACTTGACTATTGACGATTTGACGGTTAAGCTTTCCGATAAATTCCCTGAAACTGTTGATTCTCCCATAGAAAAAGGGGAGAGCGTTGGAACGGCACAGCTTATGTATAAAGATGTTGTTGTTGCTGATGTGGAGCTGGTAGCATATCAGACTGTAAAGAAAAACTATCTTTGGGCAATGTTCAGTTGGATTGAAAATATTGCAACATCAAAGGTTTTCCTTGTAGTAATGCTTGTTATAATTGCTGTGATAGTCGTTCTGTATTTCGGAACAAAAAATCAGCGTAAGCGCAAGAAACGCCGTAAAAACAGGGTTGAGGTAGTAAAGGACTACAGTAAGTTAGCAAGATAAATTCAGCATATTATACAATGTGAGTTTTGTGTTTTATCGCAGAATTCACATTGTTTTTTATGTAAAATTATAATTTGCCACGCGAGAAAAACATATAAAAAAACGAGAATATGAAAGAAAACAAGAGATACACAGAATTATTTTAAATTCGTACAAAAAAAGTGTTGACTTTAAATTCTCCTTATGATAATATATCAAGGCAATGAAGAGGGGAAGACCCTCAAAACTATTACGGAGGTAACTGTTATGTCTACTTATATGCCCAAAGGCAAAACTGAGCGCCAGTGGTATGTTCTTGACGCAGAAGGCAGAACTCTCGGCGAAGTTGCTGTAGAAGCTGCTGTTCTTCTTCGCGGTAAGCACAAACCCACATTCGCTCCTCACGCAGACTGTGGCGACAGCGTTATCATCATCAATGCTGCTAAGGTTGTTCTCACAGGTAACAAACTTGAAGACAAATACTATCATCATCACACAGGCTACATCGGTAACATGAAATCCGTTAAATACGGCATTCTCATGAAAGAAAAACCCGAGTTCGCAATGCAGAAAGCTGTTAAGGGTATGCTTCCCGATAACACTCTCGGCAGAGCTGCTATCGCTCGTCTTCGTGTATATGCAGGCGCAGAACACGAACAGACCGCTCAGAAGCCTATCGTTAGAGAATTTTAAGGGAGGAGGCACTAATTATGTACGAAAGCAAAGCATATTTCTACGGCACAGGTAGAAGAAAAAAATCAGTTGCACGTGTTCGTGTATATCCCGGTACAGGTAAAGTTACAATCAACGACAGAGATATCGACGATTATTTCGGTCTTGAAACTCTTAAACTTATCGTTCGTCAGCCTCTCACTCTTACAGAGACTCTCGAAAAATACGATGTTGTTTGCCGCGTAAACGGTGGTGGCGTTACAGGTCAGGCTGGTGCTATCCGTCACGGTATCGCAAGAGCTCTTCTTCAGTCTGAAGACGATGTTCGTCCCGTTCTTAAGAAAGCAGGACTTCTCACTCGTGACCCCAGAATGAAAGAAAGAAAGAAATACGGTCTCAAAGGCGCACGTCGTGCACCCCAGTTCAGCAAAAGATGATTTCTTTGCGATTTTCCAACTCCTTGCAGAAATGCAGGGAGTTGTTTTTTTATTCAAATTTTGTTATAGTGTATTTAGGATAATGGGAAGGTGAAATTTGAATGGAAGATATTTTAGAGTTTATTCTGACAATAGTTTTAACCCCTTTTGAAGGTCCGTATAATAACTTAAAATACAAAATCAAGAAAATAGATAATAAACTGTTAAGATATCTTCTGTTGTTTCTTATTGTAGTTATTCCTGTAATACTCTTGTTTGGATTATATTTAATAGTGAATCGTTTGTTCAAAGGATATTGGATATAAAAATTAACCCCGAAATCATCACGTTTTTCGGGGTTTTACTATAAAAAATCCACTCTCTCGCGAGAGCGGATTTTATGTATCTGATTATTAATCTTCGTCTGCAAAGAAATATGTTTTCTTATCTGCATCGGGGTCAACAAGACCGTTGTAGTCGTTGTAAGCTTTAGCCATTTTGTTGAAGTTCTTGATAAGGATGAAATCACCGAGAACAATACCGAGAATTGAGAATACAACAACAAGCGCGCCGCTTTCGCTGAATTTAAGGTCATAGCGTTCTGCGTTTTCTTTAAGTCTGTTAGCAAGCTTACATCTCCAAACAAGACCGAAAATGCCGAGGGTGATGATGCTTAAAAGAACAACGTATACGAATCTCATTGTTTTCTTTCCGTCGCCTTCGCAAAGAGTGTTAACATCCTTTGCATATTTACCCCAGAAAACGAGGGAATAAATACCGAGTGTGATAAAAGAGAAGAGGTAATAAGCAACAAGGCTTCTTTCTTTCATATTTTTCATTTTACAAAACTCCTTTGAGCAGTTTTTATTTACCAATCTAGTATATTATATTTTTTTGTAAAAATCAAGCATTTTCGGAATATATAGTTATTTGAGAGCTGTTTTGGCTTTCAAGAGCCTCTTTTCGCTCTCTGAGTTGCCGTTCAACCTCTTCTCTATGCTCTTTACTGTCTTTAACAAATGAGATGATTATAAGGTAAAGTATTGCGCCCGCAACGGGACCTAACATAAACATAGGCCATTGCCATTTTAAGAATTTTGCATTCTGTTTTATGCCTGATTCAAGAAGTGAGCTGTCATATTTAAGGTAACTTAACATTCTTCCTTCAATAAATGTTGTAACAGCAGTTGTCATCTTTGTTGTAAAGTTCTGCATTGAGAATGAAACACCCTCGGTACGAACTCCGGTTTTCAATTCAACCTCATCAATGGAGTTACTTGTAAGCGTTCTGTGAGCTATGTCCATAAGACTGCCCGGAAGATTTACAAGTGAAATCAGAGCACACATTAAAATAAACTGTGGCCAGGAATTGTAACCAACAAAATAGGCTATAACGCGAATTGCAATTGCGGCAATTTGAGAAATAAGAAGCACTTTTTTCATTCCGCCAACCTTCTCCGCAATTTTGTTTGCAAAGAAAATTGCAAATGTGCCGGGCATACCTGCAAGAAAGCCGAAGAGAACTTCAAGGGATTTACCGTTTGTGAAGGTAATTGCATTTTCAAAGAAATAAGCGTTCTGAACCTTGGGGCAGAAGCCTTGTGAAAATCTTGCAAGAGAAATAAGTAATAGAGTGGGGTTGTGTCGAAGAATTGTAAGAGATTTGAAAACGCTTTCTTCGGGTTCTCCTCCCTCAACCAATTCGTTGATTTTATGAGCTCTGATAGAAAGAATTTCGCCACCAAGTCCGAACAATGCACCGAAAATTACGAATACGTGCATATCGTCTATTCCTGCACCGTTAAGCATTGTTCTGAATTGCTGGAATAACCCGCAAATTGCGCCGCCTGCACCTGCACCGATGGAAACCCATTGAGCAATTCTTGCTCTTTCATTTGAGTGGGGAGAGGCGAGAGAAATCATACCCCAAAGAGCCACATCCTGAAAAGAATAGAAAAAGTCCCAAATGAGGTAAATGAGGAATATATATATGATTTTTCCGTTTTCATCAAAGGGCACATTCATAAATAATAAGGCTGAAAGTGCACCAACAATTGGCGGGAAATATAAAAGATATGGTTGAAGCTTTTTGTATGGTTTATGGCGCCTTCTGTCAATTGTTGCGCCAACAACCGGGTCGTTAATAGCATCCCAGACATAAGTAAGTGAGAATACATTACCCACTTTTTTAGGGTCAATTTTCAAAAGGTTTATACAGAAATAGCGGATCCAGCCTGAAATATAACCATAGGAAATATTTTGTCCTGAAAGACCAATTGCATAATTGAGAATATCTCTGTTGGCAACATAGCCTTCTGCCTTTGGCTCTTTTTGGAAAAAGTAACCTAATGACAATTTGCTCATATTATCCCCCCATAAATTAATTATATATTACCCTTAATCCCATTTCAATTAATGATTTACTTTTTTGTGTAGAAAAAAGTGAGTGGTATTTAGTAACTTTAACAAAAAGTATATTATTGTATTCTTATTAATTGTATGAAAAAGAGGTTAAAAAGTACCCGCTAATCATTGACATTCTTTGGGATTTATGTGATAATATGCTTTGAATGATTTTTTACTAAGGGGGAGTTTTTTTGAAGAAAGAACTCGCAAAACAATACGATCCTAAGAACGTTGAGGAACGTATATATAAAACCTGGCTTGACGGTAAATATTTCCACGCTAAGTGCGAAGAGGGCAAGCCTACCTACACTATCGTTATTCCGCCACCAAACATTACCGGTCAGCTCCATATGGGACATGCTCTTGACAACACTCTTCAGGATATCCTTATCCGTTGGAAGAGAATGTCAGGCTTTGATACCCTTTGGCTTCCCGGTACAGACCACGCTTCCATTGCTACTGAAGCAAAAATCGTTGAAGCAATGCGTGCAGAGGGCATTTCTAAAGAAGATTTAGGTCGTGACGGCTTCCTCCAGCGAGCTTGGGCTTGGAAAGAGCAGTACGGCGGAAGAATTGTTGAACAGCTCAAAAAGCTCGGCTCTTCTTGCGACTGGGACAGAGAAAGATTTACTCTTGACGAGGGTTGCAATAAAGCTGTTAACACAGTTTTCAAAAGACTTTATGATAAAGATTTGATTTACAGAGGCAACCGTATGGTTAACTGGTGCCCTTGCTGTAACACATCAATTTCTGATGCAGAGGTTGAATACGAAGAGAAAGACGGCAATTTCTGGCACCTTCTTTACACTGTTAAGGAAACAGGGGAGAAGCTTGAACTTGCAACAACCCGTCCCGAAACAATGCTTGGCGATACTGCAGTTGCTATTAACGCAGAGGATGAAAGATATAAGCATCTTCACGGTTGCCACGTTATATTACCTCTTCTCAATAAAGAAATCCCGATTGTTTGCGATGAGCATGCAGATATGACAAAGGGTACAGGTGTTGTTAAAATTACTCCTGCTCATGACCCCAACGACTTTGAAGTTGGTCAGAGATGTAACCTTCCCATTGTCCGTACATTTACTTATGACGGTCGCCTTACAGGTGCAGAAGATAAGAGAATTGCCGATGAGCTTATTGCAAGCGGAAGAGCAACAGAAAATGAACCCGAGGTTCTTGATTGCGGTAAATATGCCGGTATGACTATTCTTGAAGCAAGAAAGGCTATTCTCGAAGATCTTGAGGCAGGCGGCTATATCAAAGAAATTGAACCTATCAGGCACGAAGTCGGTACATGCTATCGCTGTCACAGCGTTATAGAGCCAATGGTTTCAAAACAGTGGTTTGTTCGTATGGTTCCTCTTGCAAAGCCTGCTGTAGAAGCTGTTGAAAAGGGCGAAACA